>NZ_JBIWNZ010000009.1:0-286509 GCF_044767505.1 Kitasatospora sp. NPDC101235 | reverse complement strand
TGGCGTTGACTTTTGGCACGCTGTTGAGTTCTCAAGGAACGGACGCTTCCTTCGGACCGCCTTCCAGCGGACCCTCCGGGCTTCGTTCTTTCGTGCTTCCAGCTTATCAGACGCTTTCCGCTCCGTTTACCGGGGCTTCCATCCAACTCGCCGATGTCTTCCGGGGCTTGACGCCCTGTCCGACATTTCAAACTCTAGCCGATCTCCGCTCCGAAGAGCGAATCCGGCCGCAACCCGATAAAACGAGCACGCCGAATAAGCACCGAGCCACAACACGACAACGCGAAGCGACCCGGCCCGAACCGGGAAGTGGTGTTCCAGAGGATTGGCCGCCCCGGGACCGTCCGCGCAAACGCGTGTCCGGTGCTCCCTGCCGAGCGACTGGGAGACAGTACTCCAACTCCGCGCCCAAAACAAATGCCCCGACCGGACCGCGCAGGTGAGCCCCCTGCCGGCCCCGACGCCCTCAGGCTCCGCCGGCACCGCGGGCGGAGGCTGCCTGTATCCGAGCGGGTTGAGCCGCAGGTCGCCGAGCTTGAGCCGGCCCGGCGACACAGAACCGACGGCACAGAACAGAGCAGAGCAGAAGAACCGCATCTGCGCCTTCACCGTGGCCTGGCCGCTGGCCCGACCGGGGTTCTGAAGTCAGCCCTTGGCTGCGGCCCGCCGGGCGAGGATCGCCGCCTGCCGTTCGTCGAACCGGGCCGCCTGGACGGCCAGACCGTCGAGCATCAGCCCCAGCTCCATCTGGGCCCTGAGCCCGTCCGGCCCCAGTCCGCCGACCTCCATCACCTTGAGGTGGCGCAGGACGGGCAGCAGCACGTCATCGAGGTGGACGCGGAGGTTGTACACGCCGTCGACGGCGATCCGCGCAGCGGCGCGCTCGAAGCCGGACATGCCGTGGCCCGGCATGCGGAAGTTCGTCACCACCTCATTGACGGCCTGCATCGCCTGGTCGGGGGCGAGTTCGAACGCGGCCTTGAGGAGGTTCCGGTAGAAGATCATGTGCAGGTTCTCGTCGTTGGCGACCTGCGCCAGCATCCGGTCGCATACCGGGTCACCCGAGGCGTGTCCGGTGTTGCGGTGCGAGATGCGGGTGGCCAGCTCCTGGAAGGCGACGTACGCGACCGTGTGGAGCGGCGAGTGCCGGTTGTCGGAGACGAAGCCGTTCTGCATGTGCGTCATGCGGGCGCGCTCCAGCTCCACCGGGTCGACGGCGCGGGAGGTGATGAGGTAGTCGCGCAGGACCATCGAGTGCCGGGCCTCTTCGCTGGTCCACTGGTGCACCCAGGTGCCCCAAGCCCCGTCCCGGCCGAACAGGGTCGCGATCTCGTGGTGGTAGCTGGGCAGGTTGTCCTCCGTCAGCAGGTTCACCACCAGCGAGACCCGGCCCACCTCGGTCAGCGGCGACTGCTCGACCGCCCACGGTTCGCCGCCGAGGGGCCCGTCGAAGTCCCGACCCCGGCTCCAGGGCACGTACTCGTGGGGCATCCACTCCTTGAAGACCCGCAGGTGGCGGTTGAGCTCGCGCTCGACCACCTCCTCCAGGGCCTGCAGGAGTCTGGCATCGGTCCACCGGGTGCGCGAGGAGGTGTTGCTCACGGGTCCAACTCTCGATTGACGAACAAACCTACGGTTCCGTAGGTAACGCCACCGTAGGTTGACCACGCCGGCGGCGTCTGGGGCCCTTCGGCCCCATTCGTTGCAGCCAGGGCGCGTTGGCGTTCGCCGCCTGCTCGACGGACCTCGGCTCACGTCGGACAGTGGCGCGGGTCACACCGGGTTTCCCCCGGCCCGCGAAATGCGGAGGCTGCCGAGGTGGTTGGTGCGGGCAACCGTTTCCGTCCCGGCGCACACCACCGCTATCCGCGAGGAATCCCCATGACCGTCACCGAGCCCTCCACCTCCCGCGCGGCCGAGATCCTGTCCCGGCCCGTCACGATCAACGGGCTGACCGTGCCCAACCGCATCGTGATGGCGCCGATGACGCGCAGGTTCTCCCCGGGTGGCGTGCCCGGCGAGGACGTGCGCTCGTACTACGCCCGCCGCGCCGCCGCGGGCGTCGGCCTGATCGTCACCGAGGGAACGTACGTCGGCCACGAATCCGCCGGCCAGAGCGACGACATCCCGCGCTTCCACGGCGAAGAGCAGCTGGCCGGGTGGGCCCGCGTCGCCGAGGACGTCCACGCGGCGGGCGGCACCATCGTGCCGCAGCTCTGGCACATCGGCATGGTGCGCAAGCAGGGCGACCCGCCGTTCGCCGACGCCCCCGCCGTCGGCCCGTCCGGCATCCGGCTGGACGGCACCGAGGGAACCGGGCAAGCGATGACCCGGACCGACCTGGACGCCGTCATCGGCGCGTTCGCCGAGGCCGCCGCGGCCGCCGAGCGGATCGGCTTCGACGGCGTCGAGCTGCACGGCGCCCACGGCTACCTGCTCGACCAGTTCCTGTGGGCGGGCACCAACCGCCGCACCGACGCCTACGGCGGCGACCCGGTCGCCCGGACGAAGTTCACCGCCGAGCTCGTCGCCGCAGTGCGTGAGGTCGTCTCCCCGGAATTCCCAGTGATCTTCCGCTACTCGCAGTGGAAGTCGGAGAACTACGACGCCCGACTCGCCGAGACCCCTCAGGAACTGGAGGCGATCCTCGCCCCGCTCGCCGAAGCCGGCGTCGACGCCTTCCACGCCTCGACCCGTCGCTACTGGGTGCCCGAGTTCGACGGCTCGGACCTCAACCTGGCCGGCTGGACCAGGAAGCTCACCGGCCGCCCCGCCATCACCGTCGGCTCGGTCGGCCTCGACGGTGACTTCGTCCGCGCCTTCATCGGCGAGGGCGCCCCGGTCCAGGGCATCGACAACCTGCTCGACCGGCTGGAGCGCGACGAGTTCGACCTGGTCGCCGTCGGCCGCGCCCTCCTCCAGGACCCGCAGTGGGCCGCCAAGGTCCTCTCCGGCCGTTTCACCGACCTGCACCCCTACGAGGCCACCGCGGTCCGCACCCTGAGCTGACCACCACGCCCCGAGGCTCCGGCCGCACGGCGAGTGCGGCCGGAACGGCGGAAAGGCCAGGACCGGACGGCGAGCTCCACGGCCTCGGCCGGGCGCGCGCAGGTCGACGGTGTCCTTGGTCTGCTGCGTCTCGACGTCGACGTGGACCAGGCCGAAGCGATGGTGGTAGCCCTCGGCCCGTCGGACCGTGCCAGAAGCTCCAGCGGCCGCGTCGTGGGCGGCCTGTGGTCTCCCGGGTCTGTGACGCGACGGTCATATTCCGGTAGGGGCGGGCTGATACCGGATTCCTAGCGTGGCGGCTCCTTGATGTCGTTCGAAGGAGTTGCCGTGATCACCGACGGCGCCCCCGTCCCCTACTACCGCGCCCCCGGCGGCGCCTTCACCCCCGAGAGCCGCCAGATCGCCGCCGCCCACGGCATGCGCCCGCTCGGCTGGAACGCCGACACCCGCGACTTCGAACGCCCCGGCGTCGAGAAGATCGTCGAGACAGCCAAGGCCCAGCTGCGGATCGGCCCGACCGTGCTGATGCACGACGGCGGCGGCAACCGCGCCCAGACCCTGCAAGCCCTGGAGCAACTCCTGCCGTGGCTCAAGGACAACGGCTACACCTTCAGCTTCCCCCGCCGGTGACCGGTCATCGAGCGTGCTTGCGGCGGCGCCGGGGAGAAAGCCGGATCGCGCGACGCCGCGTCCCGAAGTCGGCGCGGAGGAGGCCGAGCGTGGCCCTTCGGCGACGCTCCGTCGCCGTCCGCGGCTTCAGGGCGTGAGCCCGGTTACATCACTCCGGGCATCTACGACGTTCGGCCGTAGACACGAGCCCCCGTTCGCACTGCGGACCGGTCCCACGCGGGGCCCTCCTACTGTCCGGTGTCGTATTCAGGGGCCTTTGCCCCCCGTTCGGCCGCCACTGAGAATGGGCGGATCCAGCCGTGTCACCCACCCCACGACCGGGTTCGCTCTTCGACGCGGCTTCGATGCGGCTTCGATGCTGGTCGAGTCGATCCGATGGCGCTGCCGGCCGGCGCCCCGCCGGTTGACCGAATCGGAAGAAGGATTCCAGATGCCCGCACCCGCCCTTCTCCCCGGTACCGCGGTCGGTGGCGCGGCGGTCGCCATGGCCCACCACGTCATCGCCTTCCTGGACTACTTCGCCGGGGTCTTCACCCTGCTCTCGCTGACCGCCGCGGTCGTGTGCGGGCTGGCCGCCACCGATCGCCTGGTCCTGACGCCGCGGTTGCGGGTCGCCGTCCAGTCGGTGCACCGGGCGACCGCCGTCGCGGCGCTCGGGTTCCTGGCTGTCCACATCGCGGTCAAGGTCGCCGAGCACCACGCGGGCCCCTGGAGCGTGGCCATTCCCTTCACCGGCGGGACCGCCGTCGCGGTGGCCCTGGGAGCCGTCGCGGCCGACCTGCTCGTCCTGGTCGCGGCGACGGGCGCGTTCCGCGGACGTTTCGCGGGCAGTCGGCACGCCTGGCTCTGGCGTGTGATGCACGCGGGCGCGTACGCCTGCTGGCCGGTCGCGCTGGTCCACGGTCTGACCGCCGGACGCGCGGCACACGCCTGGGTCCTGTGGGGCTACGGCCTGTGTGCGGCGCTGATCGCCCTCGCTCTGCTGGTACGGACCTTCTCCTGGCTGGGCCATCGCCGGACCGTCACCCGGCACCGGCGCCGCTCGAAGGCCCATCGGGCCGGCGCACCGCTGCCAGCCGGGCTGAGCGTCTTCTCCACGCTGTCGGCACGGCGCGGCGGTGGTCCGCCGGCTGTCCGGACGACCCCGCCCTCGGCAACAGCAGGCGCGGCGGCCCGAATCGGCACGGTGCCGGGCCGACCGCGGCACGCCGCACCGGCCGCACCCCCGCAGCTGGGGCTGCTCCGGCCCGACGGTGACATGTGAGCGCCCGGTTCGACCTGCCGCAGGTGCGCGCCCTGGGGCCGGCCCGGCTGACTGCCGGGCTGGACCGCTTCCAGCGCCTCAACCTCGCCTCCCACCTCCGCGTCCACCCTCCTCTCCCCCGGTCCACCCGGGACGACCTGCTGGACCTGGCCGAGCGCGTCGATCTGCGCGGACGCGGCGGCGCGGGATTCCCCTTCGCCCGCAAGGCCCGGGCCGCGATGGCCGCCGCCGACCGAACCGGGGCACGACCGGTCATCGTGGTGAACGGCTCGGAGGGCGAGCCCCCGAGCGTCAAGGACCGGATGCTGCTCGGCCGCGCTCCGCACCTCGTGCTCGACGGCGCCTGCCTCGCCGCGGCCGCCTTCGGGGCCGAGGAGATCGTCATCGGCGTCGCCGCCGGCAGCCCCGGAGAGGTCTCGCCCTCGACGAACGCGACCTGCCGTGCCCGGCCCGGACCGTGTGCCTTCCCGAACGCTTCGTCTCCGGTGAGTCCAGCGCACTGATCCGCGGGGTCAACGGGTTTCCGGTACAACCCGCCGCGGTGAAGACCCGCGCGGCCGAGGGCGGAACGGGAGGCGTTCGACGGCGCCCGACGCTGCTGTCCAACGCCGAGACCTGGGCCCAGCTCGCCGTGGCCGCCCGGATCGGCCCCGAAGCGTACGCCGCCGTCGGCACCGCCGCCGAACCGGGCACGGTCCTGCTGACGGTCAACCGTCCCGGGCCGGGCCCCGTGGTGGTCGAGGCCCCCTTCGGCACGAGGCTGGGAGACGTACTGCACGCGTGTGGGCTGCGGCCGGGCGACAGCGTGCTGGTGGGCGGCTATCACGGCGCCTGGCTGGGCCCGGTGGACGCCGCCGGCGCGTCGCTCTCACGCACGGGTCTCGCCGAGCTCGGCGCCACCCTGGGTGCCGGTGCCATCGTCGCGCTCCCGGCCGTCACGTGCCCGCTCGGCGAGATCACCCGGGTTGCGGCCTGGCTGGCGGGCGAGTCGGCCGGGCAGTGCGGGCCGTGCAGGCGCGGGCTGCCCGACGCGGCCGACGCGCTCGTCGCGCTGGCCACGGGCGCCGGCGGGCCGGCCGGCCTGGAGGACGTCCGGCGTGCCCTCGGCGGCGCGCAGGGTGGCGGCGCCTGCTCGCACCCCGACGGCACGGCCCGCTTCGTGCTGAGCGCACTCGACGTGTTCGCTCCGGACGTCGAGGCGCACATCGCCGGCCCCGGGTGCGGAAGGCCCGTCCTCGGCGTGCTGCCGCTGCCCCGCGGCGAAGGCGCACGCCTGGAGGTGGACTGGTCCCGCTGCGCCGGGCACGGCCTGTGCGGCGTCCTGGCTCCCGGCCTCGTCCGGCTCGGCCCGCACGGCTATCCCGCGTCGACCACCATCCCCGTCGCCCCCTGGCAGGAACACGGTGCCCGCCGGGCCGTGAGCCAGTGCCCGGCACTCGCCCTGCGCATGCGCCGCCCCGAGCGGGGGCCCGGCCGACTCCGGTGATCGGCCCTCGGGGAGCGGACTCCCGCGGACGGCGAACCAGTCGAAGCGCCGACTGAACCCCTCGGCCCGTCGAACGGGCTGTCGTTCTATCGGTGTCGGTGGTCCGCCAAGTCGTCGAGGAGCAGGTCCGCGACCACCTCCTCGACCACTGCGGTGCGCAGTTCGGCCATGGAGTCGACGAGTGCCCGGTCCCACGGTGCGGGCGTGAGGCGCCCCGGGTCGGGGCCTGAGGGAACCCGGGGCACGGCGGCCCGGTAGTCGTCGGCTGACATCCGCCAGGGCACGGCCCCCGTCTTGGCGATGACATGGGCCGCTATGCGGACCCCCTCTCCGTCGAAGTCGCCGTGGTAGTACAGGGATGCGCCGTCGTCGGCGAGTCGGCGCAGCAGGTGGATCACGGCGGTGTTGGGCCACCCTGATGTGCAGACCAGCGGCGGACAGTGGTGGCCGAATCGCCGTAGGGCCAGGGCGAGCACGCTGGGGTTCTCGGTGATGTGCACCGGCCCTGCGGGGCCGGTGAAGTCACCGGGTGTGCGGAGTTGGGCGAGTGTGAGGCTGACGGGGTGGCCGGCTCGGGCGCAGACGCGGGAGATCGTGGCGACCGGACCTTCTCCCTCGGCACGGAGACCGACGGCGAGCACGCCGGAGGACAGTTCGTCGTCGGCCACGCCGGCTCGACTCCAGAGAGCGCGTCGCTCCTCGGCGGCGTCCGGCACATCTGTCCCGTACTGCGCCGCCAGTGCGCGCAGGATCAGAGAGGACAGTCGGGTCCCGTCGTCGAGGGCGTGGGAGTCACCGTCGAGGAGACGGGCGGAGAGGACCGGAAGCGGCTCGCCGTCGGCCGGGAGGGCCGCCAGGACGGTCAGCGCCGCGGTCAACAGGCCCCGGGTCCGGTCGGGTGAGCCGTCGATGAGGCCGTTGGCCCGCAGGTGTCCGACCCATTCCAGGAGAGCGGGCTGGGCGGTGACCACCTCGTGGCCGGCCAACCACCCCCACAGGGCGTCGCGTTGGCCGGCCTTGCGTTCGCGCTCGGCGGCCCGGTCGTGGATCGGGCCGAGGATCGCGGTCACCACGTCCCGGACGGGCCGGCCGCAGGCCTCCAGCACGGCACCGTCGAGTCCCGCGAGGGGGATCGTCGGTTCGGTACCGGGAAGCCGGTCGAGTCCGAGGAGGTCGGCCAATGCCTCCCGGCCCGCGTCGTCGAGCGGTCCGGACCGCACCCGGCTGACGGGCCGGCCGGTCGAGAGGCGGTCGTGGACGGCCGACCAGAGGGGGCGGAGTTCGGGGAGGTCGAGGCGGTGGTGGTCCGTCATGCCGGTTCTTCCGTGTCGGCTTCGTCGGGCAGCAGCTCGGTGCCCGTCCAGGTGAAGCGGGCACTGGTGACGGCGTCGTCGCCGTCGCCTCCGGTGATCAGCTGGTGGACGGCGATGCCGGAGAGCTCCCGGTAGGTGCACCACTCGTGGTCGGAGGTGAGCACCAGGTCGAGGTCGAGTGCCGCGAGGAGGGCGAAGACCTGCCCACGGTTGACGGTGTCGACGCCGACGAAGACCTCGTCGAGCAGGATCAGTCGCGGGGACTCCGGCACCGCCTCGTAGTGGGCGGCCACAGCGGCGAACAGCGGCAGGTGGAGGGCGATGGCCTTCTCACCTCCCGAGAGCGCGCCGTGGAGCTTCTTGGTGAGCAGTTGCCACCCGAAGCCGTTGGCGCGGTCCAGCTTGACGACGAACTGGTGCCAGGCCGTGTAGTCGAGGACCTCGGCGAGCTGCTCCTCCCACGTCGCCGCCGTGTTGCGGGTCTTGGCCTCCTCGATGCGGCCCCGGAAGAAGGCGTGCAGGGCCTCGCGGTCGGCTTCGGTGATCCGCGCCGGGTCCTTGAGCAGCAGTTCACGGGCCGTCCGGGTGCCGGCGGGCAGGTCGGGGTGGATCTGCCACACCAGCCGGACGGCCACCCGCGAGGCGGTGCGGACCCGTTCGAGGTGGCCGTTCATCCGCTCGACGAGTTCACCGGCCTGGCGGATCCGGGAGGCGAGGTGGCGGCGGGTGTCGCCGGTGAGGGTCCGGTCGAAGAGGCTGCGTTCGGCGGTGGTGATGTCGTCCTGGCTGCGGTCACGGTCGCCGGTGAGGATGGCGAGGAGACCGGTCGCGCCGACCCGGATGCCGTCGATGGTGGCGGTGAGGACGTGGATGTCCTCCTCGGCTTCGAGTTCGAGGTCGGCACGGTTGCTGAGGCTCTGGCGGGCTCGGTGGACGGCCTCGGAGAGTCGGTTCAGCGAGTCGCCGAGGTTCCTGGTGCCGTGCGGCAGGTTGGGCCACGCGGCGGCGGTCCCGCGCGCCGCCTCAAGGGTGGCGCGGGTGCCGTCCACGGCGGTGAGGACGAGCCCGAGGCCCGCATCCTCGGGGAACCCGAGGACACACAGGCGCCGGAAGCCGTGGGCGGCCTCGTTCCGGACCACCACAGCCTCATCACGCCGGGCCGCGTCCTGGGCCGTGGTGGCGCCCAGCGCGCCGATCCGTCCTTCGAGGGCGAGGAGCGACCGGTTGCTGGTGTCGATCTCATGGCGGGTCCGGTCGAGCAGCTTTCGGAAGTCACTGATCCGGGCGGCCACTTGGCGGTAGTCCTCGCCGACGGTGCTCTCGACGGCCCGCAGCGCGGATCGGAGCCCGCGGGCGGCGGCCTCGGCGTCCTCGGCCTCGCCCAGGCTCTCGGCTGCCGCGCCCCGGGACGCCTCGGCGTGGCTACGGGCGGTGTCCCAGGCCTGCTGGGCGGCCGTCCAGGCCAGGTGCACATCGAGCCAGACGTCTGCCTGTTCGCGCAGCGCGTCGACCGCCGTGGCGGTCGCGTCCAGGGCGGCGCGTTCGGTCGGCAGGGCGTGCTCGGCCGAGGCGACGGCGAGTACGCGCAGCGCGTCCGCGACCACCTCCTCCTGTCGCGCGAGCCGTTCGACGGCCTCGCGCACGGCATCCTCGCGGGCACCCACCTCGGACTCGGACCGTTCCCAGACCCGCTTGGCCTGTTCCACCTCCCGGTGGTGCGGCCGGGAGCGGAGGTCGGCACCGAGGCGCGTCCGGCGGTCGGCGAGGGCGCGCAGCCGCGTCTCGAAGCCGGTGACACTGGTCTCGGCCTCGGCCAGTTCGGCGGTGAGTTCCGCGATCCGTCGCTGCCTGGCGCGTTCCCGGGCCGCGGCGCCGATGTGACTGGACTCCTCCTTGGTCCAGGAGCCGACCACCGTCGCCAGCCGCCAGCTTCCGTCGGCCGCCACGGCGGCCGGGTGGCCCGCCGGGAGCGTGGGGCCGTAGGCGATGCCGGCCAGCAGCCTCTGTACCCGGCCGGACGGCACCGGGCCGTCGGGTTCCGGAGCGAGGACGTCGAGCAGCGAGGGACCCGGTGCGGGAAGGGCCGATGCCGGGTCGGCCAGGGTGTCGTGCCCGGCGACGACGAGGCCTCCGTCGGGGGTCATCCAGGCGTCGAGCAGGCCGGCCGCCTCCAGGGCCGCTTCGATGCCTGCCTGGTCGGCGGGCGGCACGTCCGGCCGGAACACCAGCAGTCGCCACAGTGGCGCACCCGGCAGGACCGACCGGTCGGCCGTGCGGGTCCGCGGCGGCACCGGCGGGAGATCCGCCGCGGCCGCGGTGCGCTCCAGTTCCCCGACGACCAGGTCACGCCGGGCGCGGGCGTCGTCCCGGCCGGCGCGGGCGGTCGTCTCGTCCGCGGTGACGGAGCTCTCCACGGCCCGGGCGGCGGCTTCGACCAGCGCGAGGACGTCGGTCTCGACGGCGGCGCGGGAGGCGATTTCCTCGACGTCGTCGATCGACAGCTCGGTGCAGTCGGCCGTTGCCCACCGGCGCAGCCGGTCGGCGTGGGCGTCGACGGCTGTCTCGTAGGCGTGGGCGTTCCCCTCGCGCTTCGCAGTCGCGTCGGCCAGCCGTTCGCGCGCCGTGTCGAGGTGCTGCTCCGCCGCCGTCCGGTCCGCGAGGGAACGCTCGTGGCGCTCGACGGCGGTGCGGACTTCGGCGATCTGGCCGTGCCGCGAGACGACCGCGCCGCGCAGCAGGCGGCGTGCCGTGCGCCCTTGCTCCTGCGCGTCCCCGGACGGACCCGGTGCGGCGCCGAGCAGCGTCTGCACCTCGGTGCAGACGGACTCCATGGCTGCTCGCCGCGCCGCGCCGCGCGTCTCCTCCCGGGCCACGCGGGTGTGTTCGGCCCGTTGCTCCGAGCGCAGCCGTGCATCGTCGGCACGCCCGGCGTCCTCGTCGGCCGTCTGAACCTTCCGGTCGGCGGCGGCGCGGGCACGGGCGGCAGCCCCGGCGGCCTGGTCGGTCCTGCGACGGAGCTGGTCGAGTTCCTGCCCCTGCCGGTAGGCCTCGGAGTCGAGCAGCCCCTCGATGGTGCCCTCGATCTCCTGTCGCCGGTGTTCGAGCTCCTCCCGCGCCCCTCTGTCCTCATCGCGTCGGCGCAGGGCTTCGGCGTGCTCCTTCTCGCTCTCCCTGGCGATGCGGGTGAGGTTGTCCATCTCGGTCGTCGCGGAGATGAGCGCCGCCGCCCCGGCGCGCAGGATGCGCTGGGCGTAGCCGCGTTGCTGGGTCGCGACGGCGGTGGCCGCGGCCACCTCGTCGTCCAGGGACTTCAGGTGTTCGCGCTGCCGGTCGAGGCGCTCGAAGCCCTCGGCCAGTTCGGTGATCTCTCCCTGGCCGAGCGGGGGAAGGGCCCGGGAGAGCAGGGAGGACAGCAGCGACGGGTCCAGGCGCTCGGAGAGTTTGGGGGTACGGAGCTGGAGCAGGGCCGTGATCAGGGCGTCGTAGCGTTGCTCACTCAGTCCGGGGAAGAGCGTGCTCCTGACCGTGTTGCGGTAGTCGGTGGGTGATCCGTGCAGCTCACCCCGGCCTTGCAGGGCTTCGGCCAGGGCGGCGCGGGTGAGCGGCTGGCCCGCGTCGTTGACCAGGCAGAGACCGCCGGGGCGGTCGATCCGCGCGCCGGTGGTGAAGTAGTCGACGGTGACACCGGTGGTGTGCACGCTGGCCTGGAGCCTGGCACCGCAGGTGAACCGGACGGGATCGCCGTCGCCACGGACGAACTCCAGCCACACGTACCCGACACGGGTCTTGCCCGAGGTGCCCTCGCCCATCAGGTTCCAGTGCATGGTGCGCTCGGAGCCGCCGAAGGTGGACAGCCGGTTGGGGCGCAGGCTGGCGTCGAACAGGAACGGCAGGAGCACCTCCAGGGCCTTGGACTTGCCGGTGCCGTTCTGCCCCCGCAGGAGCAGTCGGCCCTCGTGGAAGGTGAAGGTCTCGTCGTAGTAGCGCCAGACGTTGAGGATGCCGGCCCTGGCGGGCTGCCATCGCACTGCTGCGGACGCCGTCGGGAACTCGGAGCGCTGCGGGAGCTGTGTCACGGTCATCGGAGGTCTTCCCTGGTCAGGTTGCGGGACCGTCGGTCACGGTGGTCCGGTACCGGAACGCCGCAGGCCGGGAAACGGTGCGGTCGCCGATCCGACGGGCCAGGCCGAAGTCCCCGAGGACGCGAACGGCATCGGCCGCGAGGCGCTGGGCGCCGTCCTCCGACTGGTAACTCTTCGCCCACTTCGGGAAGCGCCGCAGGAGTTCGTTCGCCTCGACGGTGAGCTGTTCCGGTGTCAGCCCGTCCGGAGCGGCCGTCAGAGGTTCCAGCAGGAGCAGGGCGGCGACACGGGCCGTCGCGGAGTCGTCCGGGAAGCGGCTGTCGGTGGCGATCCCGTCCGGGTCGACGAGCATCAGGCCGTCGGCCCGTTCCTCCAGCACGAAGCCGCCCTGCTCGGCGGCGCGCCGGACGATCTGGCGCCCGGTCGGCGAGGTGAGGTAGGCCAGTTCGTCGGCGCCGAGTTCGTCGTGGTGGAGGACGGGATCGTCGAAGAGCCGGCGCAGCACCGAGTGCCGCAGCCGGAGGTTGCGCTGCGCATCGGAGGCGTCGGCGCCGCCGTACCGGCTCTCGCGCACGGTGCCGCGCAGGAGGTCCTCGAAGCGCAGCGGCACGTCCTGCGCCGGCACGGCCAGCCGGGACGGCCCGACGGGCGCGGCGAGCAGGCGCATCAGTACGGTGGCGTCCACCCGGTAGAGGACCTTGGCCTTCGCCGAGTCGACGAAGCACTCCGTGACGCCGTCCACGGTGAGGAGTGCGCCGTAGGACTCCAGCAGCTTGAGGGCGTCCACGAAGGCCATGCGCTCGGACTTGCTCGCCGTGTCGAAAGGCGGCAGCGCCTCATCGGTGGCACAGGCCTGGACGACCCGGTCGGCGAGCAGGCCGACCGTCGTCACCGGGACCGGGAGCAGCTCGGCCGCGATGACGCACAGCAGCGTGTAACGCCGACGGTCGAACGGAGCCTTGCCGGACCGCAGTCGGCGGGCGGGGCGCGAGGCGTCGGCGATCTCCCGGATCTTGAGCAGGCGCGCGTACCCCAGGCGCGGCTCCACCACCAGCTGCCAGCCGCAGTGGTAGTCGAACCACTTCGTCAACGGGGCCTGCCGACGGCGGATCAGCTCGAAGGCGTGCTGATCGCCGCGTTCGGTGATCAGCGGTCGGCCGAGGAGGAGTCTGATGCCTCGGGCCACGTCCTGCCGCTCGGCCAGGACCAGCTGGTTGGCAAGGGTGCTCATACGCCTCTCCTGATGAGGATCGCGCTCCGCCCACTCATGCGGTGTCCTCACGGGTGACCGCCCGCTGGGCTCCCGGGCTTCGGATCTCCACCAGGTAGTCGGGCCCCTCCAGCCGACCGTGGGAGGTCCGCAGAACGGCCCGCCCGCCGGCGGGAAGCGGCCGGAGCACGATCTCGACACGGCCGTCGGAGGTGACCGCCCGACGTACTCCGCCGGCGTCCGGTCGTACCGCCAGCACCCGGCCGAGGAGGTCGAGCAGACGCTCGAAGACGGTGTGGTCCAGCACGCCGAACCCGGAGAGCCGCACCGGGCCGTCGGTGCCCAGCACGTCCCAGGCGGCTTCGAGCTCGGCACGCTCCTTCCGGGCCCGCTCGGCGCGGGCCGCCTTGACGCCGCCGATGTCACGCACCTTGCCGGTGCGGGTGAACCTCTCGGTACGGCCGCTGGTGCGCAGCAGCGCCGACACCTCCACCGGCGGGGCCTCGGCCCAGCTCCCCGACGAAGGCACCAACTCGGGATCGGGGTGCGCAAGATGGGCGTGACGAGCCGGGCCGAGTCCGAAGGCGGCCGACCACAGCCGGTGCAGGTCGTCCTCCCCGGGCGCCGCGGCGAACCAGCGTGCCAGTTCCCGGAAGTCCTGGACGGCACTGGACGAACGGCGCCGTGACTCGGTGATCCGGTCGAGGACCTGGAGGAGCGTCACGATCGCCCGCCGCGCCACGTCGTGCAACTGTTCCACACGCGGTCTCGACCCGTCCGCCGGCCGGAACCAGGCCCGCAGCCCCTCCCAGCGCGCCCGGCGCCGCTCCAGCCAGGCCGGCGCGGGATCGCCGTCCACGACCGGCGGCAGCTCGGCGCCCCGCAGCGCCCGATCGTGCAGCAGGCTCACCCCACGCTGCTCCACCCGACCCACGGCAGTGGCCACCGCCCGGCTCCTCTGGTCGAGGTTGACGAGGAACTCCTGGAGATAGGCCACCGTCGCGGCCTTCACCTCACGGAAGGTCGCCAGGTCCGCGCCCTCGGCACGCAGCAGGCGCTGCAACTCGCCGTTGAACGTCTTGGTGTTGGCCAGCAGCGCCTCCAGGTGACCCTCCAGCTCCTGGAGGGTGGTGAAGACCCGACGGTCCGAGGAGGCGGAGTCGCCCATAAGGACGTACAGCTCGTCAAGCCGGTCCGTGATCGCCTCCAGCACCGCCGTCTGGAGCGCCCCCGTCGAGGCGAGCACGGACAGGGCGTGCTCGACCCCGGCGAACGCTGCCTCACCGCGCCGGGTCAGCGAGTACTGGAGGTTGCGGCGCTCGTACTCCTCGGCGGTGCGGTAGTTCTCCGCGTGGTTCTGGACGACGTCCAGCAGCTGCCACTCCCTGAGCTTCCGCAGCGCCTCCTGGAGATCGTCGTCGTCGACCGCGTCGAGCCAGCCGACCGTCCGCAAACGGCCGCGGACCTCGTCCAGCCCGAGCGCCGTCTCCAACCGCTCGTTGGCCGCGCCGAAGGCCTGGAGGATCGCACCGTAGAGTTCGGCCTTCTCCCCCGTCGTGAACCGGAACATCTCCGGCGGCACCCTGCGCAACGACTCCCCTCCCCTCCGTCGGGCACCACAGTACGCGGACGCACGGACAGCGCCGTCCGAGATCCTCGCGTCGCTTGTACTACTTTCCACGTTGCTCCGCTGTTCGCTCAGACTCGCCGCTAGACTGCGTCCGACCCGAAAGACCCTCCCTGTGCAGCGAGTTCACTGGTCCGCGCACATCACGGCAGGGCATGCGCGGGTCAGACGATCTGGCCGCCTGCCACGGCCACCGGCAGGACCCACAGCCGGAAGGAACGAGAGCATGCGTGACCCTTGCACCACCCACGGCACCCGGGGCCTGGCGTCCTTACCATGACGACCCGCTACTGACGTCCGCCATGGCGGACGGACTGAACGGTGTGCCCGGTCTGGACCTGGACCGACTGCGCCGCTACCTGATCGCCTTGGTCTCGACCAGGAACGGACCCGTGCACACCGCGGTGGCGTTCAATGCCGTCTACTTCGGCTACGACCTCGACGGTCAGGGATACGGCGGCAGTCCCCTGGACCCCGGTGCCTTCCCAGCAGTCAGCCTCGGGGAGAGCGTTCCGGCGATTCCGGTGGGAGCAATGGTGCGGATCACCACCAGCTCGCATCCGCTGTACGCCGAGGTCACGGCTTCCCCTCCACCGGTTTTCCCCCGCTCCTTCCTCCGAGAAGTCCGGTCCTGCCGCCGAGCCCGAACTGCACCCCGTCGACGCACCGCTCGACGATGCCTGCCTGGGAGAGCCGGAACTGCTGCGTGTGACCGACAGCGAGGTCGTGTGGAGGTTCCCGCTGCGCCTTGCACACATCATGGACGGCTATGTCCCGCTACGCCCGCGCATTGCCGATGAGCTGCGCGCCGCCCTCCAGGGGACAGCTGCGACTGTTCGCTTCGAACTCGCCCACCCGGGCGAGGAACTCGACGAATCCGAAGCCGTCCAGGACACAGTGTCCGACCTCTCTGATGAGCAGGGCCGCCTCACGGGGATCAAGTGGCCACTGAGCTTCTTCCCAGGACTGGAACTACTGGTGCAGTGGCCACGCCACGGACGGGTGGTACGGGCCACCACCGCTCTGATGGAAACGCCCGTCACGGTCGACGGGCTGACCATCGGACATGGCTACTCCAAGGATGTGTTCACCCGGGAGAACGCCCCCGGAAGCACGCGTGAGGAGGACTCTCCGATCGGCCTCGACGGGCGCGGCCTGGTCATGCGCGCCGTCCGCCGCTGCGGGCTGCTCACCGTCGACGGACACGCGCTCCTGGACCGCTCGGGACTGCCCACCGCGGTGTTCGGGCAGCCGCCCGCCGCTTGGCAGACAGTCGCACTCGAGGCGGCGGTGGAGGAGTTGCTCGCCACCGATCGCCTCTATCCGGCGCGCGGCAGCCGTGACGCGTACGGTCATCCTCACTACCCCCCACGCGCCAGTGAGCCGGAGATTCCACTGATCGGCTACGCGCCGAACGCCGTCCCCACACCTCGCGCCGTCTCCGTCGATCCCGACAGGGCGTCGGGCTGGCACTCGACGACGCACCTGGTCCACGGCTTCGTCCGGCGGCTGCGCCCTGGAAGCTCCCCCAGCGAGACTCAGCGGGCTGCCTACCGGCAGCACTGCCAAAGGCTCGGCAAGGCGGACGGCTGGGAACTCCCGTCTGGATACACCTTCGTCACAGACCACACCCGGACGCGATGACCGACTCACGTCCGACACGCTCGCCGAGAACCGGAGCACGTATGCACGACACCTACCTGGCGGTGACAGATCCACCGTTGTCACCACCGGGCACCACGCTCGCGAGTCTGCGTCCACTGGCCGACGCGCTCAACACTCTCGATCACCCGGTCGCGGACGCCCTCGACGAGGTGACCGCCGATATGGTGGAGCTGGCTTTCAACTCCCTCTCACCGAAGGAGCGGCAGGGCCTGCTGCGCAAGCTGGGCATCAAGCTCGCGGCTCCCCGCCGGGCTGGTAAAGCGTTGTGCCACGACATGCTGTCGCGGATGCAGCGGGATGCACGCCAGCGGAAGTGTTGGTGCGCCGCCCAGACGTTGACGCACCGGGTCATGAACGACGCGGCTCACGCATCCTGGCAGCCCGAGGAGTCGGATTCCGCGGCCGACCCAGCGGACCGCTGGGGTGCCGCCCTGGTCCGCCTGGCGGTCTTCTCATGGTGCCAAGCCTCGGCAGCCGACGCCAGGATTCTGCTCTGGGCGGCCGATCGCGCTCTCCTGGGGCCGCTCACGGGCAACCAGGACCTGGCGTCCCTGCGAGGCGCTGCCGCCGGGGCCGTCGAGGAGTTCCCCGACTTCGATCCCTTCGGACCCGAAACCACGAACCAGGGTTCCCTGGTCCCGGCGCCGCGTAAGTCCGACGCGTCGACCACCCACTGCCCGACCACCGAAGTCACCCCCAGCCCGCCAACGCCTACGGTCGGGTCAGATCCCGGCGGGATCGTTGACGTGGACGCCGCACACCGGGCGCTGGAACTGGCCTTCCAAGCCGCTCACGATGCGGCCGAGCGGGTCGCGGCTTCGCTCGACGACGGGCGTCCGCCCAGCCGGAGCGACCTGCTCCCGCTCACCACGCTGACTGACGCCTTCCAACGGGTACGGGACTCCCTGGCCGAAGCCGGCGTCACGACCACGGCCACCAGGCTTGACGACCTGGCGGTGGTGGTGCGGGAGTACCTCTCCGAGTGTCGGCACGACCAGATGGCCCGTGAGGCCCTGCAAGCGCTCCTGTCGGTCACCTGCCCCAACGGGAGCACAGCGAGCGTCGGGCTCGAAGCCGCCCACGAACTGGCTCAGCGCTTGCTCGGTGCAGCCGTGTGGGGCGACGCCGAGAGGAACCAGGCCGAAGCACTCGGTGTCCTCGTCGAGATCGTCGAACTCCGTGAAGTGCCCGATTCCCTACCGGAGATCATGACCCGCCAACAGCGTGTGGTGACGGCGCTGCCCGCCTGCGCCGTCGCGGCCGTGCTGTACACGGAGCTGTCCCTCCCCCGGCAAATCAGCGAGGCCGACCGGCCCGAGCCGTCGGCCCTTACGCATGAGACGCCACTGACCAACGACATGCCGACCGATCCCGCCGTGAGCGCTCGGGCGGCCGTGTCCCAGCCCAGGACCGAAGCCGGGATCACTGCGGCCCCCACGCCCGCCCCCGTCATCGAGACCCAGGCAGGCACAGCGACGGCGGAGCGACCGAAGGACAGTCCGAACACACCGTCCGTTGCCGACGACGAGGCCGTACCCGCCCACGGCGACACCGCAGTGTCGAACGCCGTCTCCCGACTGGTCACCGAGGGCCGGTACGGCATGGCCTTCCACTTGGCCGTGGCCGCCGACCGCCCGGAGCCGGAGTGCGCCGTCCTCCGTCTCGCTGCCGCCGGCGCAACCCTGAGGCCGGAGTCCCGAGGCGCTACCCGCGCCTTCCATGACGCGCTTCAGCATTGCGAGTCCCTCGGCGCGAGAACATTCGAGAACGCTGAGCTGCTCGCGCTTCCGGCGTTGATCCGTGCCTCCCTGGTCACCGGGGAGTACGCGGCCGGCGCTCAGCTGAAAGCGCTTGCCCCAAGGCTGCCGGACGGGCTCGCCGCCGTCGCGATCGCCGTCGCGGACCCGACCCTGAGCAGCGCCCTCACGTTCACCAAACCGCTCACCGGCACCGCCAACGTGTCCGAGTCGGAGAACAGGCTCCGCGACGTTGTCCAGCAGGGTCGAGACCTCCTAAAACCCCCGCGGCTCCGATTCAACCGTGCGACCCACATCGCCAAGCGCTGGCTCGCCCCGGACGGCATGCTCGGCTTGCTACTCCACGCCATCGTCAACGACGCAGCCGATGCCGACCTGAAGGCACGCGATGCGATCGGCCGGCTGTCCCGGCTCACCGAGATCCACTCCGAGATCGACCGGATGGACCGTGAGCTGCGCGGTTCGAGCCGCCGCGCCCTACAGGGCCCGGGACGCCAGGACCTCGTCCACCTGGTCGAACGGGCCACAGACTGCGCCAGGTCCTGGGTCGATGTCACCGACATGATCAGGCGCAGCGGTTCGTCCGACGGCAACTGGGCTCTCCAGGAGACCGCAACCATGCGCGAGGCCATGCTCGCCGGACGCCAGCGGGCCATGGAGGACCTCGAAGCCATTCGGCAGAGGTCGGACAACTCCTTCACCGCAGCCACCGCGTGGGCGGCCCAGGCATCACTGAGCACGCTCCTGGGCGAGATCGAGCACGGCGTGGCCACCACACCGCGTGGCCTCACGGACCAAGCCGCGCACCAGGCGATCGACGCAGAACTACTCAAGCTCCCCCTGGCCGACGGCGAACACCCCACCGTGGCCGGACTGCTCGCGGCTTTGGACCGGACGTGGGAAGAGGCCATGGCCCTGCAGCAGGAGCACGACGCCTTCGGCGTCGCCCGTCGCATCCTCGACCTCGCCGAACAGGGTGCGCTCCCCGGTGACAAGCCAGTGTCCTTCGCGCCCTCACAACGCGCCGAGCTGGCCGAGACCGAGATGAAGCGGCGCACCGCGCTGCGCGAGCAGCACACCGAGCTGGTCGCTGAGCTGCGACGCGCCCAGGCCGACGGCGCTCTCACCGACGACCAGGACCTCAGCCTGCAGGAGCTGCTGAGCGATGCCTACCCCGACGCCGAGGACGGGAGCCCCCGCGAACTGGTCCTCGTCCGGCGCACGCTCGAACAGGTCGCGGTGTCCCTCCCCCGATACCGCAAGGAGGCCGCGGATCGCCTGCGCTCTCGGCTCGACGCGCTGCCTGACATCAATGACGAGGACCGCGCGCAGGTGCTTCGCCACCTTGACACCGACGGCCTAGCCACCGCAGCCGACCTCGTCTACTTCCTGGAACTCGGCGAGCCAGTGCCCGAGATCGTGTCCGGTGAGTCCCATCTCGCGGACTTCTACCCGGCGGTGCCGGACGGACTCGGCGCGGGAATCACGAACGAGCTGATTCGGTCGGTACGCGGACGCGACAAGCACCCGGGCATCCCCGCACTCGACTACACGCGGCTGTCGGAGGACGAGAGCGACCGTGCGGCCAAGGCGTTGGAGGCCTGGCAGGAAATCGCCGCTACGGGACCCAAGGAACGACAGAACGTCAGCGCGAACGTCATGCTGCTGCCCGCCCTGAAGCTACTCGGTTACGAAGCCAAGAAGGCACATCCGCTGCACAACCTTCCGCGCAGCAACGAGTACCGCTTCGTCGACGTCCTCGACATCGAGATCAACGGCCGCGCGTGGGCCCCGGCGTTCGGCTCCAGAATCCTCGAACGAGCCGGACGTCTCCGCGTCCTGATGATCTGGGGGCGCCCGTCGGCCCAACTGCTGCTGAGCCGGGTGGCCCAGGAACCCAGCAAGGAGAGCCTGCTCGTCGCCTATTTCGGCACACTGAGCAGCAGGGCCCGAGCAGAACTCGCGGCGGCCTCCTTGGACGTGGCCCCGCTGATGGTCGTAGACGACGCCGCTCTGGCCTATCTCGCCGCGCAGGGCAACCGCCAAGTGAGCGTGGCGACCGAGACGCTCCTCCCGTTCTCCGGGGTGAACCCCTACATCAAGGAGAAGCGCGGTCGCATCGGCCGGGAGATGTTCTACGGACGCGATTCCGAGCGCAAGAACATCCTGGACCCGGACGGGACGCAGATCATCTTCGGCGGACGCGGCCTCGGCAAGTCCGCCCTGCTCAACGACGCCGGGGACCGGTTCGCCGAACAGCAGCCGGGCTACCACAAGAAGCTCTACCTCAACCTGGACCACCACAACATCGGCAAGGGCACCGCGTTGGGCCCGGAGGCGATCTGGGGCGTCCTGGACGGCGAGCTGACCGAACAACTCCCCCTGGCCAAGCCTCGCCGTAAGGCCGGGACCAGCCCGTACGAGCGGGTGCGCTCCGTCATCAAGCAATGGCTCGGTGAGGACTCCCGCCACCGGCTGCTGATCCTGATGGACGAGTGCGACCGGTTCTTCGAAGCCGACGTCCCGCACTGCACCGAGACGCGACGGTTGCGCGGCCTGTGCACGGAGACGCCAGGGCGGATGAAGGTGGTCTTCGCCGGTTTGCACTCCGTCCAGCGCTTCACCCGCCTCGCCCGCAACGGGCCGTTCAGCCACCTCGCCCAGACGCCTACCGTCGTCGGGCCACTTGCTCCGCAGTTCGCGGCCGACTTGCTCGTCGATCCGATGCGGGCCCTGGGCTTCGAGTTCGTCGACGTCGACCTGGTCAACCGGGTACTGGGCTACTGCTCCTATCAGCCCTTCCTGCTACAGATGTTCGGCAGCAGGCTGGTGGAGGTGATGCAACAGCGCCGAGCTCGTGGCGACATGGATGGCCCTCCCTACCCGATCTCTCCCACCGATGTCGAGGCGGTCGAATCGGACCCCTCGCTGCGAGCCGACATCACTGCGGCGTTCAAGGACACGCTCACGCTTGACGACCGGTACGACGTCATCGCGAACGTTCTCGCCCGCCATGCCCGGGACAACGGTCTGGAAACCCGTCTGACCGACGCGGAACTCCGGCAGGAGTGCGGCAGCTGGTGGCCCGACGGTTTCGTAGGACTGGACAGTGAAGGCTTGCGAGCCTACCTCCAGGAGATGGTCGGCCTCGGCGTACTCGCTCCCAACCATGACGGACGCGGCTGGCACCTGCGCGGACCGAACGCACTGCGCATGATCGGTACCGCCGAGGAGGTGGAGAACCGTCTGCTCAGCGCCGCCGACGAGTGCCAGTTGGAGGAGACGGTGGTGCTCGAAAGTCGGCCAGAGCTGCGAGACAATCGGGCGGCTCCGTTGACCGTCACCCAGGTCGATGACCTGCTCGGCAACCATGTGAACCAAACACGGGTGGTCTTCGGCACCCCCGCCACGGGCATCGACGACGTCGAGGACACCCTGCGGTCGGTCACCGAGCGCGTGGCCGGATGGACCCTCCCTCCGATCGGACGCCCGAGTGTCTTCCGGCAGGCGCTTACCGGCGGCCGGCCCGGCGAGCGTCGCGTAGTGGTGAGCAGTCTGGCGAAAAAGGGAACGAGCGACGAGACTTGTCGGGAGTCACTGGTAGTCGCCCGGACCGCACTCCCGGAGATCCCTGGCGTCACCCGTGCGGTCGTCCTCACCCTCGGAACGCATCAACTGGGTCTTTGGCGTGAGCTCTTGACCTCGCCGGACGACGCCGACTCGTTCGCGGTCTTCCTCAGGCGACACGATCAGCGAAGCTTGCGGGCTTGGGCTCAGCACACCGAGATCTTCACCGCGGACCGGGTGTCCCGGCTGCTCGAAGTCACCGGCGGCTGGCCGATCCTGCTGGACAAGGCCATCAGCCTGCACAAGGACCACGGGAATGAGGACGAAGCCCTAGTAGGGCTTTGTTAGGTACCCCAAGTGATCCTTATCGGATAGGTTGTGATCTTCTTTCAGGTGTGACACCTGAGGAGATGGAAGAGGTCCGGCCGCGCCTGGAGGCCTTCGCCGCCGAGATGCTCGGCTCGCTCGCCCGGCGAGACCAGCGGGCCAAGGGCGAGCTGTACCTGCGCGGGCTGATGCTGGACGGCAAGCGCAAGTCGATGCAGCCGATGGCCGAGCGCCTTGGGGTGGATCATCAGCAGCTCCAGCAGTTCGTGGCCTCCTCGACCTGGAACTGGGCCAAGGTTCGCGAGCGGCTGGCCCGTTGGGCCGCAGCGCACATCGCGCCGGAGGCGTACGCCATCGACGACGTCGGCTTTCCCAAGGACGGCTACGACTCCCCGGGAGTGGCCCGGATGTATTGCGGCGCGCTGGGCAAGCGCGGCAACTGCCAGATCGGCGTCAGCGTCAACCTGGTGTCCGACCACGCTTCCTCGGCCATCGACTGGCGCCTTTTCCTGCCCGAGAGCTGGGACGACGCCAAGAACGCCGGCGATAAGCTGCTGGCCGAGGCGATCGTGCGCCGCCGTGCCAAGGCGGCGATCCCCGAAAGCGAGCGGCACAAGGAGAAGTGGCGCCTGGCCCTGGACATGCTCGACGAGGTCCGAGGGGACTGGGAACTACCCGACCTGCCCGTGGTCGCCGACGCCGGATACGGCGACGCCACGGGCTTTCGCGAGGACCTGACCGAACGCGGCCTGGCCTACGCCGTTGCGGTGAAGGGCACCACCACCGCCTACCCGGGCGACGTGGTCCCCGAGCGCCCGCCCTACAGCGGCCAGGGCCGCCCACCCGGCCCGACCTACCCCGACCCGCACACCACCCTGCGCCAACTCACCCTGGACGCAGGACAATCGGCGGCACGAACCGTGACCTGGCGCCAGGGAAGCAAGACCACCGAGCACAACCCCCGCGCCGAGATGCGCTCGCGGTTCCTGGCGCTGCGGGTCCGACCGGCCAACCGCACAATCCGCCGCGCCATCGACGGCTCCCTGCCCGAGTGCTGGCTGCTCGCCGAGTGGCCGCCCGGCTCGGCCGAACCCACCGACTACTGGCTCTCCACCCTCCCCGTCGACACCCCGCTACGCGAACTGGTCCGCATCTGCAAGATCCGCTGGCGCATCGAGCACGACTACCGCGAACTCAAGGACGGCCTGGGCCTGGACCACTTCGAAGGCCGCAACTACCCCGGCTGGCACCGCCACACCACCCTCGCCTCCCTCGCCCAGGCCTTCTGCACCATGCTCAGGATCGACCCAAAAGTCCCTGCGCCGGCCTGACCCTCTACGCGGTCCTCCGCGAACTCCAGGCCCTCCTGGCCACCTGGACCGGCGCCTGCTCCATATGCGGCCAACCCGCCCCAGAACCCAAACCACACCACCGCACCTAACAAAGCCCTACTAGGCAGGCTCAGGGAACACGTTCAAGAGAAGGCCTTCGCGGTCGAGTTCCTTGAGAACACCGGACTCACAACCGATCCCATGGTAGCCACCGGCTACCGGGCCGTATCCGACGAGTTCGGCGGCGAGTGGACCGACGAGGCGGACCTCCTCGCCGCGATCGAGCTCGCCGGCATCGAACTACACGACACCCAATGGGTGTTGACCTGCCTGGAGGCCCTCCAGGTCTTCGACCGGGATGGCACCCGAATGCGCCTGGAACCGGTCCTGCACGAGTGCTGGTCCCGTTCCTGAAGGTACAGAGCCGCACCGGGTCACCCGGGTCCTGCCGCCAGGACCCGGGTGACCCGGGACCGCGTCGCCTGTCTCTTGCGCAGTGCCCGAGCCGCAACTGCTGCGGGCAGCCCCGTCCGACCAGCTCTCGGCCATTGCCGAGAGACCATACTTTTCGGCAGAAGCCAACGGCCAACTACTGTGAGTGGTAGGCATGGTGGGCGGCGATCAGGTCGCGGTACCAGGCGTAGGAGGCCTTGGGGGTGCGCTTCAGCGTGTCGAAGTCGACGTGGACGAGGCCGAAGCGCTGGTTGAATCCCTCGGCCCACTCGAAGTTGTCGATCAGTGACCAAGTGTAGTAGCCACGCACGTCGACGCCTTCGGCGACGGCCTGGGCTAGGGCGTCGAGGTGGGCGGCCATGAAATCGATGCGGGGCTGGTCGGGGACGGTGGACTCGGTGACGGAGCAGCCGTTTTCGGTGATGGTGATGGGCGGGAGGGCCGTGCCGTACAACTCCTTCAAGCCGAAGAGGAGTTCGCGGATTCCATCGGGGACGACGGGCCAGCCGAACGCGGTGTGGGGGACGTCGGGGATGTCGACCAGGTCGAAGGGGAGGCCGGGGTCGGTGGGGGCCGCGACGCGGGTGGGGTTGTAGTAGTTGAGGCCGAGGCCGTCGAGGCCGGGAGCGTGGATGAGGTCCACGTCGCCCGGGTGGACGGCGCCGAAGATGTCGTCGGGGACGTCCAGGGCGGAGAGGTCGGGGTAGCGGCCGAGGAGGACGGGGTCGGTGAACAGGCGGTTGTGCAGGGCGTCGTAGGCCTCGGCGGCGGCCGCGTCCTCGGCCGAGTCGGAGGCCGGCCAGACGGGGGTGAGGTTGTTGGAGAGCATCACCTCCAGGCCGCGCTCGTGGAGCAGCGAGGCGGCCAGGCCGTGGGCGAGGAGCTGGTGGTGGGCGGCCGGGAGGGCCTCGAACATCAGGGTGCGGCCCGGGGCGTGGGTGCCCATCGCGTAGCCGAACACCGTATGCACGAACGGCTCGTTGAGGGTGATCCAGGCCGGGACGCGGTCGCCGAGGCGGTCGGCCATGACGGTGGCGTACTCGGCGAAGCGGTACGCGGTGTCGCGATTGAGCCAGCCGCCGCTGTCCTCCAGGCCCTGCGGGAGGTCCCAGTGGAAGAGGGTGGGCAGCGGGGTGATGCCCGCCTCCAACAGGGCGTCCACCAGCCGGTCGTAGAAGGCGAGGCCGGCGGGGTTGACCGCGCCCGCGCCGGTGGGCAGGACGCGGGGCCAGGCGATCGAGAACCGGTAGCCGTCCAGTCCGAGGTCCTTCATCAGCGCGATGTCCTCGGGGTACCGGTGGTAGTGGTCGCAGGCCACCGCCCCGGTGTGGCCGTCGCGGACGGCGCCGGGGCGGGCGACGAAGGTGTCCCAGACGGACGGTCCGCGCCCGTCCTCGTCCGCCGCCCCCTCGATCTGGTAGGCGGCGGTGGCAGCACCCCAGCGGAACCCCGCGGGCAGGTCAAGACGGTTCACCATTGCTCCCCCTTCAAAATGTGAGGGAAACTCATGTTAGCCGCCCGCCCGGGAAACGCCAGAGGCAACCGCCCGTCATCACAGCGGCGTTGTTCCGTGCCCGAGAAGCCGCATCCGGCAACGGAGGCCACGGGATGTCCTGCTGCCACCGCTGCGTGAAGCGGGGCACCCGAGGCCTCACGGCCCCGTCGACTGCTCCGTCCGAATGCTGTGCGCGCAGCCACTCCCCAGGTTGCCCGCCTACCGATCAGTACGAGTGTGCAATGACCGTGCCACGTACGCCCGCTGTCGCTGCGTCGTACGTCGCGCACCCCTCCGTCCGTGCACTCCTGGAGCCCACCCATGCGTTCGCTCAGGCTCATCGTCCTGCCGCTGGCCGCTGCCCTTCCGCTCACCGTGATGGCCTCGGCCGGCACCGCCGTCGCCGCGCCGGACCGGTCGGCGTCCCACCGCGCCCCTCTGCCGTCCGACTGTCCGGACCTCCTCCCTCCGGACGACCCGACCGTCTACTACTGCGGCCGGTCCGAGCTGGGCCCGGCCGAACTGCCGACAACCGGACCGGTGGCGGCGCTGCTGAACCACTACCAGCGCTTCGGGGGCCTGCAGCCGACCCAGTTCCTCGCCTGGTACCGCGACGGCACCCAGTGGAAGTACCCCGACAACCGAGGCTTCGCGGAGACCAACGGCACCCTCGACATGCACGAGCAGGCGATGGACGTGGGTCAGGCCCTGGACCGGTTCGGGGCCGAGACCGGCGGTTTCCTGGCGACCGGCGGGACTCCCTACGCCAAGCGCGCCCTGCCGCCGGACTCGCTCAACGGCCCCGGGAACAGCTACCACTGCTACGAGGTGAGCCGCTCCTTCCGCGTGCAGGCGGGCCGGATCGCGGCCGGCTTCAACCAGCCCGGGTTCGGCTACCAGCAGTGGCTCGACCCCCAGTTCAAGCCGTCCGACTTCACGGACGCCGAGCGCTACAACGTCGCCAACCTCCTCAAGCACGAGTACCTGAAGGTCGCCCCGCCCGAGCGCTGCGTCGGCACGGGCCACGGCTCCTGAACCACGGCCGGCCGGACGGGGGACACCACCATGACGAGCGGAGACGGGGGTTCAGCCTCGGGCCGGTCGGCCCGGTCCGGCGAGGGGCTCTTGATCGGTGGTTCGTGGTGAGGCGGACTCGACACCCGCAGTAGGGCTGCTCGACCGAGGCAACCGGCCGCGGGCGCCGTCCGGCCCGGCCGGGGAGCTACTCGCCCATCTCACCGACCCCACCCCGACCTCGCTCGACGTCCCGACCGCCGTCGCGATGGCCGCCGAGCACGCCCGCCGTACCGGCGGACGGACGACGGGCCTCAGGACCGAAGGTGTGCACCCGGTGCCGGTGGCACGCGGCACCGGGTGGGTCTACGGGGTCAGCTCTGGCCGGCCTTGCGGCCGTGGTTCGCCCCCTTCTTGCGCCGAGCCCCCTTCTTGCGCCGGTCCCCCTTCTTGCGCCGGTCCCCCTTCTTGCGGGGCGCGCTTGGACATCGTGCCCCTTCGTTTGATCGTCGGGTCGGCGCGGTTCAGGCAGCCTGGCCGACCAGCTGGTCGGCTAGCTTCACCAGCCGCTTCTGCGAGCGTTCCTCCTGGACGGCCTGCGCGGTCGGCGCGAGCGTGCCGCCGTCGAAGTACGCGCCGTTGGCGACGACGGTCCCGGGCAGGCAGAGCCGGACCACCTCCGCCGCGCCCTCCGCGGCCGGCGCGCCGACCCGCCCGTACAGCGGCAGCAGCGCGGTGTCGCACAGGCCCGGATTGACACTGACGGCGGTGATGCCGGAGCCGGCCGGGGCCATGTCGGCGGTCGCCATGGTGAGCGCGAGCTGCGACTGCGCGTACGCGGCGACCCGCGAGTACCTCTTCACCCGGTGCGGGTCCGACCAGTTCATCGAGGCAGTGCGGTGCAGCGAGGAGGAGACGTTGACGATCCGGGCGTCGCCGGCCGCCGACAGCGGCGCGCGCAGCAGCTTCGCCAGCAGGTGCGCGGCCAGGAAGTTGACCTGCAGCGAGACCTCGTTGCCGTCGTCGGTGAGGGTGCAGCGCTCGGGCGCCATCGCCGCGGCGTTGTTCACCAGCAGGTCCAGCGCCGGGTAGTGCTCGACGACCGCACCGGCCAGCCCCGCGACCTCCGCGAGGTGGGTGAAGTCGGCTGCCAGCTCGACGAGTTGGTCCCTCCGAACACCCGCGTCGACCAGCCGGGCGACGGCGGCCTCGGCCTCGCCGGTGGTGCGCGCGTGCACGAGCACGGTCGCACCGTGCGCGGCGAGCAGTCGGGCGGTCTCCCAGCCGATCCCGGAGGAGGCGCCGGTGACGAGGGCGATGGGGGTACCCCCGGCCGAAGGCTGGGGGAGGGTGGACAGAACAGCGTCGGACATGACCCATCCAAGGGTGGAAGGCACCGGCGGGGTGCGAAGGCGGCGCGGCACGAAGCCGTACGCCTCCGGGGCCGGCGGTGCGAGAAGGGAGTGGTGCGAGGGGCCGCTCGTCCGTCCCCTGCGCCCGGAGTCGTCCGGAACAGGGAACGGACGGCGGTGATCGGCACGGGAACGACGAACGGCACCCGGCCCGTGCACGCGGCCGGCGGAGAGCGGGAAGGGGCTCGGTCCTACCGGACAGCGGTGGCGACCGCGACAGCGACGATCCGCGGCCGGCTATGCGGCGGGCGGTCGTGGTGGCGTGTCGAGCGGTGCATGTCCTTGATCAAAGCCTTCCCTCAGGCCCGGGGCAAGCCGGTTCGCCTTCCCTGATGAACCCCTGACGCCGACACCCGGCATCACAACGCGGCCTTGATGCCCCAGATCGTCGGCCGACCCGGCGCCGCGCCCTCAGGCCACCGCACGGGCCAGGCTGATCACGTACGCGGTGCCGCCGCCGGGTGCCTCTTCGACGGCCAGTTCGCCGTTCATCGCCTCCACGAATCCCCGTACCACCGCCAGACTCGTGGGCTCCACGGCCACAGCCTCGCCGCCGTGGACGGTCACCCGGACGTCCACTCGCCCGGCCACCACGCCGGCGTCGACCGCCACCGCCGCCGTCCCCTCGGAGACCAGGACGTCCGCGAGCGCCCGCTCCAGCAACCCGGGATCCGCGAGCACTCGCGGCAAGCCCGCCCCGAGGTCGATGCGGACGCCGACCAGCCCGTCGGCGGCGGCCCGTACCACCTCGGCCACCGCCGTCGGCCTCAGCACCACCGGCATCACTCCGGCCCGCAGCCGGCTCAGGTCCAGCAGGTTGGCGACCAGCCGCTCCATCCGTTCCACCTCGGCGTCGATCCGCTCCATCCGTTCCACCTCGGCGTCGATCCGCTCCTCGGCCGGGTCCGGCAGGCGCTCGGCCTCCCGACGCACCGCCGCCAGCGGCGCCCGCAGGTCCTTCCCCACGGCCTCCAGCAGTGCGGTGTGCATGGCGTCGGTGTGCGCGAGCACCTCCGCCGCCGATGCCTGCGCGGCCAGCCGTTCCCGCTCCCGGGCCAGTTTCAACTGCGTGACGTACGGCCCGAGCAGCCGGGTGTCCTCCTCGGTGAGCGGTGCGCCGCGCAGCACCAGCACCGCGCCGTCGCCCAGGTCGACGGAGAACGACGCCTCGTCGGGCCTCGACGGCACCTCCACCCCGGCCGAGGCCGCCGGTTGCCAGAGTGCCTCACCCGCACGCACCAGCACGGCGGCGCCGTCCAGACCGAACACCTGCCGCAGCTCCGCCACCAGGTCGGACAGCACCCGTGGCCCGGACTCCACCGTCTCCCCCGCCAGCCGGGTGAGGACCGCCGCCTCCGCCCGTGACCGGTCCGCCTGCTGCGAACGGCGCGTCAGACCGTCGATCAGATGGGAGATCACCCCGGCCACCGCGAGGAACACCAGCAGCGCCGCGACGTCCGCGCCCCGTTCCACCGCCAGGCTGCGCCACGGCGTGGTGAAGAAGTAGTCCGCCGCCAGCGCCCCGGCCGCGGTGCTGCCCGCCGCCGGCAGCAGCCCGCCCAGCCGCGCGGTCCCCGCCACCACCAGCAGCAGGCACAGCAGCACGCCGGACAGGCCGAGCGAGTCGCGCGTCGGCGACAGCGCCCAGGTCAGCGCGACCGCCGCGACCGGTCCGAGCAGCCACGCCAGCCGGCGCCGCCGGACCGGGACCAACGCAGGGCGGCGGCGCCGGGGCGCGGGCGGCACGGTCAGCAGCCCCGGCTCCGGCGGCGGCAGCACCCGTACGTCGATCGGGCCGGCCAGCCGGATCACCCGGTTGATCACCGAGCCGGACACCAGCTCGCGCAGCCTGCTGCGGCTGGTCGGCCCCAGCAGGATCTGCGTGGCGCTCTCCGTCCGGGCGAAGTCCACCAGCGCACGCGCCACGTCGCCGCCGCTCACCTCGACGTAACCGCCGTGCAACTCCCGCAACAGCGCCCGCTGCGCGGCCAGGCCCGGCGGCTCACGCTCGGCCGTGCCGTCGTCCAGCCGCACGTGCACGCCGAGCAGGTCCCCGTGCATCCGGGTCGCGGTGCGGGCTCCCCGGCGGATCAGGTGCTCGCCCTGCGGGGCGCCGTTCAGCGCGACGAGGATCCGCTCCTTGGTCTCCCAGGGCGCCCGGATGCCGTGCCGGGCGCGGTAGTCGGCCAGTTCCTCCTCCACCCGGTCCGCGAGCCAGAGCAGTGCCAGCTCCCGCAGGGCGCCGAGGTTGCCGGCCCGGAAGTAGTGGCCGAGGGCCACGTCGATCCGGTCCGGCGCATAGATCTCCCCCTGCGCCATCCGCGCCCGCAGCGCCTGCGGGCTCAGGTCGACCAGCTCGATCCGGTCGGCGGCACGGACCACCTCGTCCGGGATCGTCTCCCGCTGGGCGACGCCGGTGATCTGCTCGACGACATCGTTGAGACTCTCCAGGTGCTGGATGTTGAGCGTCGTCGCCACGTCGATCCCCGCCTCCAGCAGCTCCCGCACGTCCTGCCAGCGCTTCTCGTTCCGCCCGCCGGGCACGTCGGTGTGCGCGAGCTCGTCCACCAACGCGAGCGCCGGACGGCGCGCCAGCAGCGCGTCCAGGTCCAGCTCCGTCAGTTCCGTCCCCCGATACGACACCGTCCGCCGGGGCAACACCGGCAGGTCCCCCAGCTGCTCCTCCGTCCCGCGCCGGCCGTACGTCTCGGCCAGGCCGACCACCACGTCCAGGCCCTCGCCGTACAGCCGCCGCCCCTCCCGGAGCATGGCGTACGTCTTCCCCACCCCCGGCGCCGCTCCCAGGAACACCCGCAGCTTCCCGGCCACCGCCGTCCCACCGCCTCTCTCCGCCTCTCTCCGCCTCCGGTTCCATGCTCCGCCCTACCCGACGTGGACGCGCGGGCGCCGGGAGCGGTCCGGCTCGGCCTCGCGAAGCACCTCGCGGGTGACCGGAGCGACCTCGCCCTGACCGAACAGGAAGAAACGCAGGAAGTGGCCGAACGGATTGCCCTCGGTCCACTCGAAGTAGATGTGCGGGAGCTGTCCGGTGCGGTCCCTGACGGTCAGCAGCAGGGCCGCCAGCGCGTTGGGGACGCTGGAGCTCTCCAGCGACAGCACCCGGTAGCGGTCGTGCAGGACCTCTCCGTGCACGTCCAGCACCGACTCGAACTCCGACGGGTCCTGGACCGTCACCTCGACGAAGACCAGGTCGACGTCGGCCGGGATGTCGTGGTGCGCCCGGACCTCCCGTTTCTTCTCCTGGTACTCCACCAGGTCACGGCTGTTCGGCTCGTTGGCGATCAGCCGCATCGTCCGGTGGGTGCAATCGCGGACGAAGCGGTCGGCCGCCTCGTCCAGCACCACGTCGGTGACCCGCAGTTCGAACGCCGCCTCAACCGGGACAGGACGGACACCAGTACGATCCCGCCGATGAAGCAGGCGCCGATCTTCACGCCGTCCGGACGCTCGGCGATGTTCACGCCCGTCGCGCAGAGGAACACCGTCGAGATGGCGGCGAAGGCGAGGGTCCAGTTGCGCTGCCCGGCCTTGTGGGCGCCGCGGATCCGGCCGGCCGGCTTTTCCTCGGTGTCCTCGGGGTCGCCCGCGATGTGCGGCATCACGGCGACGCCGGTCACGAAGCCGGACAAGCCCAGGGCCAGCTTCGGGAAGACGGCCAGCGCGACACCGATCATCGCGACCGCGTTGCCGTGTTCGGTGGTGAGCGCGCCCGTCCAGTCGCCGACCACGTGCGGGGCCTTCAGCACGTGCCAGAGACCGTTCACCACGACGACGGCGTTGAGTGAGCAGCCGTTCCAGCATCGCGATCGAGCCCGCGCCGTGCGGGCTCTCCTGCGCCATGTCGGACAGGCCCTCCAGCAGCCATGCCCGGAACCTCGTCCGCCGCGTCGACGCAGCCGCATCCGACGAACTCACCTGCGCCCCCTGTCCACGTCCCCGAGCCGGCGCCACCGAGGCGGCGGCAGGGCGAAAGGCTATGCGACCAGCCGCTTCGCTCCCGGCAACCGCCCGCGTGGATTCGCCCCGTCGGCCCAGCGGCCCGGCAGGCAGCCCCGGGCCTCGACGTGCCGGCGGCGAGCCGACGCCCGCGAAGAGGGGCCGGCCCGTTGTCATCCGTTTTCGGTGGCTGGTGCGTCCTGGGGGTATGAAGCGCGAATCGATCCGCCCGGGGGGCTCCGGATCCGACCCGTTCGACGAGTTCGTCGCAACGCGGTACCAGGCCCTGCTGCGGGGTGCGTACTTGATCACGGGAGACGTCCACGACGCCCGGGACCTGCTGCACGACGCCCTGGCGCAGGTGTACCCGAGGCGGTCGGCGATCCGGGACGCGGCGGCGACCGAGGGGTACGTCCGCAGAACGATGGTCCGCACCCACGTCTCGCGGTGGCGGCGGACCAGACGCGAGGTGCTCACCTCCGTGCTGCCGGACGGACCGGCGGCCCAGGAGGGCGAGCGGGACGACCAGCTGGCGGCGGCGCTGGCCGGACTGCCGCGGCGGCAGCGGGCGGCCGTGGTGCTGCGCTACTACCTGGACCTGCCGGTCGCGCAGGTGGCGGAGGAGCTGGGGTGTTCGGTGCCCACGGCGAAGACGCACCTGGCGCGCGGGATCAAGGCGCTTCGACAGGACATGGAAAACGTGAGGGAGTTGGTGGGGCCGTGAACGCTGAGGACAGGTTCGAGGAGGAGCTGGTCACCCGGCTCGGAGCGCATGCGGCGGGGGTCGCGGGCAGCCCGCCGCTGGCCGAGCTGCGCGAGGCCGGACGGCGGCGGGCCAGGCGGCAGGCGGCCGTGCGGGGGGTGACGGCGGCGGCGGTGCTGGCCGTCGGAGCGGGGGCGCTGACGCAGCTCGGCGGCCTCGGGACCGGTCGTACAGGGGCGGCGGGGCTCGGCGTGGGCGTGCCGAGTCCGACGCCGAGGGCGACGGCCCCGAGGCAGGTGGCCGTGATGCTCAACTGCACGAACGGGCCCACGTCGATGCGGACACCGGGCTGGCACCAGCACCCGAGCCAGCTGCCATGGGGTCCGTCGTCGTCGGGCCAGCCGTCATCGGGCGCCCCCTCGTCCGGGACACCGTCGTCATCGGGCCAGCCGTCATCCGGCGCTCCCACGTCCGGGACACAGTCATCGTCCGGCCAGCCGTCATCCGGCGCCCCCACGCCGTCCGGCTCGCAGACGGCCTGGCCGACGTCCTCGGGCTCCCCCACGGCCTGGCCGACGGCCTCCGGCTCGCCGTCGGCATCGTTGTCGGCCGATCCGGTGGAGGCCGGTGTGGAGCGGGCGGGTCAGGCCATCGAGTACCTGGGGATGGCCGACTACCCCGACCACTACTTCGGTACCTGCCGCGACAGGAGCACGAACACGCTCTACGTGATGCGGGTCCCCGGCACCGGCCTGGACGCCGCCGTGACCCGCATGGCGGCCGACTGGCCCACGGTGAAGGTGCAGTTCGCCGACGCGGCGGGCTCCCGCGGCCAGCTCATGACGTTCCTGAACCGGATCCGCGCGGACACCGAGGAGTGGCAGGCCAAGGGTGTGGTGATCGAGGGGCTGACACTCGCCATCGACGGTACCGGCGTGGTGGTCGACACCCCGCAGTGGCAGTCCGCGGAGGCGGAGATCAAGGCGAAGTACGGGCCCCTGGTCGCCGAGGTCCGCTGACGGCCGGGCGCGAACGCCCTCTGCCTCGCCGGGACCTTGGTTCCGGAAGCGGCTGCCATGACGGCCGCAACGCCATGCGCCGCCGGAAGGCGGTGCCACCGAGCTGACCGGTGGCACCGCCTTCCGGCGTTTCCGGGGCCTGCGCCTCGGGTTCCCCGTGCCGGGCGCGACGTTTGAAGACCGATCAACCGCTCAGGTGGCGGAGGAGAGCTGTCCGCGAACCCACGCGGGGTCGGGGTTGGTGTGCGGTCGGCCGTTCACGACGACGGTCGGCACGGTCTCGTTGCCGTCGTTGGCCGCCCGCACCACCGCTGCCGCCTCCGGGTCGCTCCAGATGTCGACCCAGTGCAGCCTGCGGGCCGCCCGGCCGAGCCGGAGGCGCAGCCGCAGGCAGTACCTGCAGCCCGGCCGCCAGTACACCACCGGCCGGCCGTCGGCCGCGCTGCGGCGCTGTGCCTCCGCCGCCCCGAGCGACTTCGGGAAGAGCAGCGGCGAGTTCATGGCCGCGAGCCCCGCGAACAACAGCAGGTACAGGACGGCCGCTCCGCGACTCCCGCTGAACGCCAGCCCGCCCGCGACGGTCGCGCCGCAGAGGACGAGCAGCAGCGGCAGTATCCACCTACGCATCATGGCGGCCCAGGCTATCCGCAAGTGCGGCACCGAGCGACGACGGCAGCGGCGTCGGGGCGCCCAGCGTCAAGACCCACCTGCTGCGGATCTACGACAAGCTCGGGGTGCGCGACCGGGCGGGCGCCGTCGGCGAGGCGTTCCGGCGCGGTCTGGTGACCTGAGCCGGACGCCCGCCGACCGCGCAGGGGCTCGGAAGGCCCGCTTCCAGATTGTGACGTGACCCTGTCTAGTTCGTTCCCGTCCTGGTGTGGTGGGATGAGGCCTCACGGGGATGAACCGCTGACGGGGTGTGTGCTGGTGCGGAGTGGATGGCTGCGGGAGCTGGACGGCGACGCGGCGTGCCTGGCGGCCGTGGGGCTGGTACGGCTGGGCACGCAGGACTGGCGGAGCACGGAAGGCGGGGCGCCGGCCTGGGTGGGCGGGCTGCGGGCGGCCTCGTTCGCCGATGCCTGGCTGGCGTTCGGCGACGGGCCCGCGTCCGGACTGCGGGTGCCCGCGCCGGCGGTGCTGCGGGCCGTGGTGGCCCGGGCCGCGGAGCTGGTGCTGCGCTCCTGCCGGGACGACGGACCGGCGGCACTGGAGTGGCTGGGGCGACGCTCGGCGGAGGCCCGCGAGCAGGCGCAGCGGGACGGTGTCGCGCACCCGGCCGAGCCCTGTGCGCTGACCCTGGTGTGGCACGGGGTCCAAGCGCTGACCACCGAGGACGGGCCGTGCCACGCCCGCCGCGTCGAGGAGCGCGGAGAGGCGTACGTACGGGAGCGGCACCACCGCCAGGACACTCTGGCGCTGGTGCTGTGCTGCACCCGGATCGCCGCGGCCGCGCTGGTCGAGCTGTGCGAGGGCGATCCCGAGCGGGTGGCCGGCCGGCTTGAACAGGACGCGGCGCGCTCCATGCCGCGCGGTGGCCGGGCGCCGCTGTGGGTGCCGGGCCGGCCCGCTCAGCCGGCCGGCTGAGCGGGCTGGTCAGCCCGCGCCGAGCAGCCGGGCGACCTCCGTCATGGCCGGCCCCAGCGGCAGGTCGAGCCGGAGTGCGGCAAGTCCGTCCCCGCGCGTCGGCCCCTGGTTGACGATCGCGACCGGTAGCCGCGACCGGGCGGCGCGGCGGACGAAGCGCAGCCCGGACAGGACCGCCAGGGAGGAGCCGAGGACCACCAACGAACTTGCCGCGTCGACCAGTTCGTAGCAGTGCTCGACCCGGGGCAGTGGAACGTTCTCGCCGAAGAAGACCACATCGGGCTTGAGCACGCCGCCGCAGTCCGTACAGGCGGCGATCCGGAAGCCGTCCATCAGCGGCTGCGGCAGCCGCGCGTCTCCGTCGGGCCTCAGCTCCGCCCCGGGCCGGCGGAAGCCCCGGTTGAGCTCCTCCAGCCGCCGGTCCAGCTCGGCCCGGGCGCTGGTGCGGCGGCAGTCGAGGCAGACCACCCGGCGGAGTCCGCCGTGCAGCTCGACGGCCTCCCGGGTGCCGGCTGCGTGGTGGAGGCCGTCCACGTTCTGGGTGATGACCGCCGCGACGTGCCCGGTCCGGCGCAGCCGGTCCACCGCGTGGTGCCCGGAGTTGGGCCGGGCCCCGGCGATCGCGGGCCAGCCGGTGTGGCTGCGGGCCCAGTAGCGGCGCCGGGCGTCCGCGCTGCCGGTGAACTCCTGGTACGTCATCGGGGTGCCGCTGCGGTGGCGGCCGGTGGCGCCGCGGTAGTCGGGGATGCCCGACTCGGTGGACAGGCCCGCCCCGCTGAGCACCACCGCGCCACGCCGGTCCAGCAGCCGTACCAGGGTTTCCAGCCCCTCCCCCGGCGGACCGGCCTGCCCGCCCGGGCGTTCGAACGCGTCCATACCGTCGAGGTTAGACCGACGGCCCGTGGTTCACTGCCCGGCCGGCGGGCTCCGCGGCCGCGCCGGCGGCGAAAGCCGTGATCCGTTCCAGGGGCGGGTTCCAGCCCCGGGTGGTGTCCACGACCAGGCAGGGGGCGTCCAGCGCGATCGGCACCCAGGACTCGATCGGCCGTTCGCCGCGCGCGATGCGGCGCAGCAGCTCGCGGTCCGCGTGGACGGCGCGCCCGGGTTCCTCGGTGGCCCTGCGGGCGATGCGCCCGCGGGCGGCCTCCGGGTCGACGGTGCAACGCACGATGCGCAGCTCGGCGAGGCCGGCGAGCGGTGCGAGGCCGGGCCGCCACAGCCGGTCCTGGAAGGCCGCCTCCGCCACCAGGTCGGTTCCCGCGCGCAGGCGCTCGTCGATGGTGCGGAAGAACTCCGCCAGCGTCCGCCGGTCCAGGTCCTCGGCCGGGGCCTCCCGGGCGGCGGCCATCCGTTCCTTGAGCTCGTCCCGGCAGACCGCCGGCCGGCCGAGCGCGTCGGCCAGGGCGTGCGCCAGCGTGGTCTTGCCCGCCCCGGGCGGCCCGCTCACGACGAGCAGGTTCGGGCGTCGGTTCGCGGTCGGCAGTCGTGTCATGCCTGGTGAGTCTGCGCGGGACGGCCGCCGCCCGCCACCTCCCCTGCGGGTGGCGGACGGCGGACGGCGGGTGGCGGACGGCGGACGGCGGGTGGCGGACGGCGGGATCGCGCCGCCGGGACCCTCCGGAGCCGTCGTCCCAGTGGACCTTCCCCCCGGTGAAGCCGGTCGACGCGGAGGTGAACGGGGCCGAACCGCCGGTGCAGGAGCAGGTGTTGCCGCGCCCACCGGATGCCGCTCGGACCCGGGGCAGAGCGGCATGCGCCGGTGGACCAGGCCGGCAGCCCCAGCCCGTCGGTCAGCGCTCAGGCGGTGGCGAGGGCCCGCCCGGCGCAGGCGCGCACCTCGGCGAGCAGCACGGCGGACTCGGCCCGGTCGGGGTCGGTGGGCTGCGTCACGGGCGGCGCGCCCAGGCGGAGATCATCGGGGCGGTGGCCAGGTCGAGCCAGCCGGAGGCGACGTTGGCCAGGTGGCGCTCGATCTCCTCCTCCGTCGCGAGCCCCTCCCGCACCAGCAGCCCGCGGATCTGCCGGACCGTCGCGTCCTCCAGGACCGCGCAGGCCGGCGAGGTGATCGGGAAGTACGCGTCGGCCCGGACGTCGACCAGGCCCGCTTCGCGCAAGGCCCTGGGCAGCGTCCGCCCGTACGCGAGGTCGGCGCCGCGTCCCGCCATCAGGGTGCGGAAGCCGGACCGCAGCCGGTTGGCGAGGCGCTCGTCGGGGCCGGACTCGTCCGGGCAGAGCAGCGGTTGCAGGGCCGGGTCGGCGTCCTCCAGCAGCAGCCGGCCGCCGGGGCGCAGCGCCTGCACCATCCGGCGCAGGGCCTCGGCACGGTCGGCGACGTGCACCAGGACCAGCCGGGCGTGCACCAGGTCGAAGCCGCCGGGCGGCGGCGGGTCGGCCGCCACGTCGTGGCGCAGCACTTCGATCACGCCGCCGGCGGCGGGGGCGGTCCAGGAGACGTCGATGTCGGTCGCGACCACCGCGCCGGTCGGGCCGACGCGCTCGGCGAGCCCGAGCGGCACCGAGGGACCGCCCGCACCGACCTCCCAGCAGCGCATGCCGGGGCCGATCCCGAGGGCGTCGACGTGCCGGAAGGTCACCGGGTCGAACAGCTCGGCGAGGGCGCCGAAGCGGATGCCCGCCTCCGACTGCCGGTTGTCCAGGAGGTAGCCGTGGTCGGTCGCGTGCTCAGCCATGCCGGAATTCTCGCAGGCGTCGGAGCAGCCGGGCACTCCGGCCCGTGCGGCAGCGGCGGCCCGGGCCGATGACCACCGACCAGCCCCGCGTGCGGTCACGCCGTCCGCGCCGGTACCCGAGCGGTGGATCGGGTCGGACGGGCCGGCCATCCCAGCGGGGTAGCTCGGCGTGCATCGCTCCGTACGCGGCGTGATTCTACTGGGGGTGCCTGTCGACCACCCAGCACACGAAACCACGAGCAGCCGAGAAGCCGAGGCCCCCCGTGACCCAGATGATCGAGCGCCAGCTCGCCGCCCTCGCCCAGCCCGACCTCTTCACCCCCTCCGTCATCCCGCACGACGGGATGGGACCGAGGACCTTCGCCGACCTGGTGGCCATGCGCCGCACGCAGCCCGAGGAGAAGGTCCGGAAGAGCGAGAAGGACCTCACCACCACCGAACGGTCGCGGCTGATCAACGCGTTCAACGCGATCAACCAGTCCGGCGTGCTGGGGAACTTCGTCGCCGTCCACGCCGAGATGCACGACCAGCACCGCATGACCAACGCCCCGGACGACATGGGCGCTCAGCGCTTCCTCCCCTGGCACCGGGTACTCCTGGACCAGGTGGAGACCGAGCTGCGCCGCGTCCACTCCGACGTCACGATCCCGTACTGGGACTGGACCGCCGACCAGCAGGTCCCGCAGTGGCTGACCAACGTCCTGCCGGCGGTGATCGTGCCCGGCATCACCCCGCGTGTCATTCGGGTCACCCGCTCCCCGGGGAGCAAGGAGGACCTGCAGCAGAGGATCGCCGGGCTCGGCAACGTCATGCGGGCGGGCACCTTCAACACCTTCGTGGACGGCCTGGAGAACATCCACGACCTCGTGCACGACTGGGTCGGCGCGACCATGTCCGTCCTCTCGACCGCCCCGGCCGACCCGCTGTTCTTCATGCACCACGCCAACGTCGACCGGCTCTGGTGGACCTGGCACCCCTCGCACCAGAACGAGAACCCGACTCTGATGGGCGACGACATGGTGATGGAGCCCTGGCGCGTCACCGAACCGACCACCCGGAACATCGCCAACTTCCACTACGAGTACCGCTGACCGGGTGCCCCCGCCCTCCACGGGCGGGGCACCTCCAGTTAACTCGAACACTGATGTTCACTTTCACGGGTGCGGCGACTAGGCTAACCCGTACACCAATGTTCGAGTTATGGGGGTACTCGTGAACCATCCGCCGCATGCCCACAGTCCGGCCGACGCACCGCCGCACGCCCTGTCCGGCCCCGACGGCCGCTGGCGGGCCCTGGTACTGCTGTGCGCGGCGCAGTTCATGCTGATCGTCGACGTGACCGTGGTGAACGTCGCCCTTCCGTCGATCGCCGAGGACCTGACCCTCGGCCGGAGCGCGCTGACCTGGGTGGTCGCCGCGTACTCGCTGATGTTCGGCGGGCTGCTGCTCCTCGGCGGCCGGCTGGCCGACGGCCTCGGCCGCCGCCGCGCCTTCCTCGCCGGGCTGGGCCTGTTCACCCTCGCCTCCCTCGGCTGCGGCCTCGCCTGGAACGGGGGCGTGCTGATCGGCGCCCGGGCCGTACAGGGCATGGGCGCCGCACTGCTCTCCCCCACCGCGATGTCGATCATCACCACCACCTTCCACGGCCCGGAGCGCACCCGGGCGCTGGGCGTGTGGGGCGCGATCGGCGGCACCGGGGCCGCAACCGGCGTGCTGTTCGGCGGGGCGCTGACGGCGGGGCCGGGCTGGGCCTGGGTGTTCTTCGTCAACGTGCCCGTCGGCGCCGCCATCCTGCTCCTGCTGCCCCGGTTCGTTCCGGCAACGCCGCCGGCCGGCACCCTCCGGGGGCTGGACCTGCCGGGAGCGGCGACCGGAACAGTGGCAGCCGGGTCGCTGGTGTACGGGCTGGTGCGGGCGGGCGACTCCGGCTGGGGAGCCGCGGCGACGCTCGTCCCGCTCACGGCCGCGCTCGTCTGCGCGGTGGCCTTCCTGGTCATCGCGCGCAGGGTCCGTCAGCCGCTCGCCCCGCTCCCGCTCCTGGCGAGCCGTCCGGTGGCGGCCGGCACGCTGGTCATGCTCACCGCCTCCAGCCTCCTGTTGGCCGCCTTCTTCCTCTCCTCCTGGTACCTGCAGCACCGGCTCGGCTTCTCGGCGTTGAAGACCGGGCTGGCGTTCCTGCCGGTCGCCGTCGCGACGATCCTCGGCGCGCACACCGCCGCCCACCTGCTCGGCCGGATCGGCTCCCGGCCGACCGTCGTCGCCGCCTTCGCCGTTACCGGTGGCGGGGCCGCACTGCTCGCCCGGCTCCCGGCCGACGCCGGCGTGGCCACCGACCTGCTGCCCGGGTTCGTCCTGCTGGCGGCCGGGCTCGGCGCCGGCTTCGTCTGCGCCACCACGACCGCGATGCGCGGCGTCGAACACCACACTGCCGGACTGGTGTCCGGGATCGTGAACACCGGGCACGAACTCGGCGGCGCCCTCGGGGTGGCACTCGCGTCCGCCATCGCGGGCTCCAGCCTCACCGGCACCACCGGCATGGCCGGATTCCACACGGCGTTCACCGCCTCCGCGATCGCCGCCGCCGTCATGGCCCTGCTCGCCCTGCGGCTGGTGCCGCCGGGGAAACCGGACACCTCGGACGGGCCGGTCTTCGCGCACTGAGCCCCGCGTAGGCTGCCGTCATGACCACCGCCGACGCCACCGACCGCCCCTCGTCCACGCCCCGCCGGGCCGACGCCGAGCGCAGCATCACCGCGATCCTCGACGCCGCACTGGTCTGCTTCGGCCGCACCCCGGACGCGACGATGACCGAGATCGCCAGGACGGCCGGCGTCGGCCGGGTCACCCTGTACGGGCACTTCAACTCACGCGAGGCCGTCCTCGACGCCACCCTGGAACGCACCCTCGCCGAGATCGCCGCCGCCCTCGACGCCGCCGACCCGGAGACCGGGCCGGCGGCCGAGGCCCTCGTCCGCTTCCTGCACGCTCCCCGGCTGCTCGACCGCTTCCGCGGCCTGTACGCGGCCGCCGTCCGCCATCTCGGCGCCGAGCACGTCCGTCACCGCCACGAACCGGTCTTCCAGCGCCTCGACCAGCTCATCACGCGCGGCCAACGGGAAGGCGCCTTCCGCAGCGACCTGCCGAGCACCTGGCTGGCCACCACGCTCTACGCACTCGTCCACGCCGCGATCACCGAGGCCGAGGAGGGTCGCCTGCCCGCCGACGAAGCCGTCGACACGCTCACCGCCACCGTCCTCGGCCTGCTCGCCCCCTACCCCCGGAAGCCGCAGGTCTGACGACCGCGCCGCAGTCCGTCCGCGCGCGTGCCGATGGTCGACGGCCGCACGCTCGCCGGCAGGGGTAGGCCGTCGGCCCGGGCGGCGCCGTCGGCCCGGGCCGATGACGCCGCACGGGCCGACGGACCCGCGTCCACCACAGTGCAACTCCCGACGGGCGAAGGGAAGACCGCAACCGGCGCCGCCAGTCGGTCTTGTTGACGAAAAGTCAGCAAGTTCGGCCCATTGCCTTGACGGCACGCGGCCACAGCCTGGAACGTATGGAACCCGGAAACGCCGCGCGCTCCCCGGTCCCCACCGCTCGGGAGCCGCGAGAGGACGTCTTCTCGCCCCTCACCGAGGAAGAGGTTTCCCCATGCGCTTCAGCCGCCACCTTGCCGTCATCGCCGCCTGCGCCACCATCGCACTCGCGCCGGCCGCCGTACCCGCCTCCGCGTCGCCCGAGCCCCTCGCCGCCGGCCCGGTGCTCACCGCCGGGAGCGCGGGAGGTGCCGCCGTCGCCGTGGGCGACGCGCTCGCCGCGCCGCTCGCCGCGGGCACCAAGGCCACCTTCTACTCGACCGCGACCAGCACCACCGGCGTCACCTGCGCCACGTCGCAGCTCTCGGCCTCGGTCCTGAGCAACCCGGCGGCGCCGGGCAGCGCGACCGCGTCGCTGACCGGGCTGACCTTCGGCTCGTGCACCGCCAACGTCACCGGGGTCACCTCGGTGCGCAGCCTGACGGTCGGCAACCTGCCGTACGGCGTCACCGTCTCCGACGCGCCCGGCCTGCCGGTCACCCTCACCGGCGGGTCCGCCGGGACGATCCAGGCCACCGCCGTGCTGGACACCTGGTTCGGCACCATCACCTGCTCCTACCAGCTGAGCGGCGCGTTCACCGGAAACGCCGACAACGCCGCGCACAGCCTGGCCTTCCGCACCGAGCACTTCGCCAAGAGCGGCGGCTCGACGCTCTGCCCGGGCGACGGCTACTTCTCCGCGACGTACGGCCCCGTCGCCGACACCAGCCAGACGGGCAGCCCGGCGGTCTTCGTCAACTGACCGCCTCCGCACCCGCGCCACCGGGGCGGGCCCGGCGTCACCGGGCCCGCCCCGGTGGCGGGAGCGACACCCGGCCCAGCCCGGCGCCCGGCCCGGACGGGTCCGCCGCCCGGGGCGACCGGGCCGTCCTGACCGGGCGCGACCACGGGGGCCGGACCGTCGAGATCTTCCGGGCCCGCTTCGACGGTACCGGCTGGCAGCTGACGGACCAGGGCGAACTGCGGGCGCCCGGACCGGTGGTGCGCCCGGTTTTCCATACCCCCTACGGGCATGCCGTGCAGCAGGGGAACCGGCGGGCCCGAGGACCGCTCAGGCCCGCGGCTCCCGGTGCCGCCACCGCACCGGGTCGTCGGCCCCCGCCGCGCCCGGCGCGGTCCGGGCCGGCGCCCGGTAGCCGGCGCCGGAGAGCACCAGCATCTCGTCGGCCCCCGGCTGGAACTCGTACGCCACCCGCTCCACCCGGCTGGGGACACCGAGCTCCGCCAGTTCCTCGCGCAGCGGCCCCAGCCCCTCGTAGCGCGCTCCCGTGTCGTACACCACCAGCGGGAAGATCCGGACCTCCCGGCGCGCCACGCGGGCGAGCTCCAGCAGGCCCGCCCGGTGGAAGTCCCTGCCCAGCCGGTTGCCGTACGAGAACAGCAGGTGCGAGCTGAGCACCAGGTCGAAGGAGTCGTCGGCGATGGGGAGTTCGGGTAGCGAGCCGGCCAGGTAGCGCTCCGGGCGGGCGGCGATGTCGGCGCGGAAGGCGCGGGCGTTGGCGGTCCACTGGCGGATCATGTCGTCCGCGTCGGCGTACCAGGCCCGGGCGTAGCCGGCCGTCTCCTTCACCAGCCGCTCGCGCTTGAACTCCGTCTCCCGCTCCACCAGCAGGCCCAGCTCCTCGCGGTGCTCGGCGTACTGGCGGTCGACGGCGACGGCATCGACGCCGCGCTGCCCGGCCTCCGCCACGAAGCTCGCGGCGCCGGCCGGGCAGTCCAGGACGCGCTGCTCCAGGTCGCGCTCGGTGAGCGCGAACATCGCCCGGTACTCCGCGAAGGAGCGCGCACTGACCAGCACGGCTCAACCCCTTCCGACGAACGGCATGGTGGTCGGCAGCACCACCAGGGACTGGATGTTGGTGTCCGGCGGCTGCGAGGCCATCAGCACCAGGGCCTCGGTGAAGCGGTCCACCGGGATGGTCGCCTCGACGGCCATGGTCCGGTCGGCCTGCATCGCGGCCGGCTGCGGGCCGCCGTCCACCGGGGTGACGTTGCCGACGTCGATCTGCCCGCAGGAGATGCCGTACGGCCGGCCGTCCAGGGCGAGCACCTTGGTGAGGCCGAGGACGGCGTGCTTGGCGGCGGTGTACGCGATCGAGTTGGGGCGCGGCGCGTAGGCCGAGGGCGCGCCGTTGTTGATGATCCGCCCGCCCTGCGGGGTCTGGGTGCTCATCACCCGGAAGGCCTCGCGGGCGCAGAGGAAGCCGCCGGTGACGATGGTGTCCAGTACCCGGTTCCAGTCCTCGAACGGGGTCTCGGTGATCGGCCGGCGCGGGGCGGCGGCGCCCGCGTTGTTGAACAGCAGGTCCAGCCGGCCGTGCCGGTCGAGGACGGTGTCGAAGAGCCGGGCGACCTCCTCCGGGCTGCGGATGTCGGTCGGGACGGGCAGCACCCGGGAGGCGCCGGGCCCGGCCAGGACCGCGGTCTCCTCCAGCGCGTCCTTGCGCCGCCCGGCGACGACCACGGTCCAGCCGGCCGCCAGCAGGGCCAGCGCCGAGGCCCGGCCGAGCCCGCTGCCCCCGCCGGTGACGATCGCCACCCGCCCGTGCGGTGCGGCCGCGCCGCCGGCCTCTCCTGTGGTGGTCACGGCGCCCACTCCTCCCCCTCGTTCACCCAGACCCGCAGCATCCGCCGGGCATACCGCCCGGGCTCGTCGACGAAGGGCGAACGCCCGTGCAGAACCCGGCTGTTGCGGATGATCAGCAGGTCCCCGGCGGCCATCGACAGCCCGAAGGCGATCTCCGGCCGGTAGAGCACCTCGTCCAGCACGCCGAGCGCCTCCCATTGACGGTCCGTCAGTTCCGGCCCGCCGCGGTCGGGGGACGAACGGACGGTGCGGGTCTGGTAGTAGCAGCCGACCGTCCCGTCCTTGCGGTCGTACAGGATCGGGGTGACCACCACCTGCGGGCCGGCCCGACCGCTGCGTTCGAAGGTCCAGTCCTCGCGGAGCGTGGACAGCGCGTCCGGCCGTTCCCGCTGGATCAGGTCGTGCACGTGCCGGGCGCTCGCCAGCTTGGTCAGCCCACCGCCGTCGAAGGCGGGCCGGATGCAGAGCAGGACCAGCAGGTCACAGGTGTCGCAGTGGAAGCCGAGTTCGGTGTTGCCGTCGCCGTCCTGGTCGTGCAGCACCGAGGTGAGGTCACCGCGCCCGTTCTGCGGCACGATCCGGCCGAAGTCCCGCAGCAGGAAGGAGAGCACCTCGGTGATCTCCTGCTCCGGGTGGGCCGGGTCCACCAGTCCGCTCACATGGGTGATGCCGACCGAGTCGGCGGCGTTCCGAACGAACTCCCGCAGCCGGGCCCGCACCTCCTCGGCCGCGTCCCAGCGTCCGGCCCGCGCGTCGGCCCAGAGCAGCCGTCGCTCCCGCTCCCCCAACGGGAGCGACCACAGCTCCCGCCGGGCGTCCAACTCCAGGCTGCTCCAACCGATTTCGGTCACCGCTTCCATGTCCTCTCCTCCCTACCGGCCACCGGCCGCGACGGCTTTCGCCCACAGCTCCAGGCCCTCGTCGATCTGTTCGGCCGTGACGACCAGCGCGGGGATCATCCGGACCACGTTCAGGTGGATCCCGCACAGCAACAGCAGCAGGCCGTACTCGGCCGCCGCCTGCTGGGCCCGCCGGGCCGCCTCCGGATCCGGGGTGCCGTCCGGGCGGCAGAACTCGCTGGCGGCCATCAGCCCGAGCCCACGGACGTCGGCGATCCCGGGCGCCTCGGCGGCGACCGCGCGCAGCCCGGCCAGCAGCCGAGCGCCCTGCTCGGCCGCGTTCTCGACCAGCCGCTCCTCGCGCAGCACGTCCAGGGTCGCCAGGGCGGCGGCGCAGGCCACCGGGTTGCCACCGTAGGTGCCGCCCTGCGAGCCCGGCCAGGCGCGAGCCATCAGCTCGGCGGGCGCGGCGATCGCGGACAGCGGGAAGCCGCTGGCCAGGCCCTTGGCGGTGATCAGGACGTCGGGGACGACCCCGTCCTCGTGCTGGTGGGACCAGAACCGGCCGGTGCGGCCGAAGCCGGTCTGCACCTCGTCCACCACCAGCAGGATGCCGTGCCGGTCGGCCCGTTCGCGCAGCCCGGCCAGGAAGCCGGGCGGGGCCGGGACGTAGCCGCCCTCGCCGAGCACCGGCTCGACGAACACGGCCGCCGTCTCGGCGGGCGCGGAGACGGTGGCGAGCACCTCGTCCAGTCCGCGCAGGGCGTGCGCGACCGCCTCGTCCTCGGACAGGCCCAGCCGGAACGCGGCCGGGAAGGGCGCCACCGCGACCCCGGGCATGAGCGGGCCGATGCCGGCCCGGAACCGGGTGCCGGCGGTGGTGAGCGAGGCCGCTCCCATGGTGCGGCCGTGGAAGGAGCCCTCGAAGACGATCACGTTCTGCCGCCCGGTGGCGTGCCGGGCGAGCCGCAGCGCCGCCTCCACCGCCTCGGTGCCGGCGGTGGCGTAGAACAGCGAGTCCAGGCCGGGCGGCAGCACCTCGCCGAGCCGCTCGGTGAGCGTGAGGAGCTGGTCGTGCAGCACGGTGGTGTACTGCCCGTGGATCAGCCGGCCGGCCTGTTCCCGGACGGCCTCGACCACCCTCGGGTGGCAGTGGCCGGTGCTGGTCACCCCCACGCCGGAGGTGAAGTCGAGGTGGCGGCGGCCGTCGGCGCCGTAGAGGTGGAGTCCTTCGCCGCGTACGGCGACGACCGGGGTGGCCTGCTTGAGCACCGGGGACAGCTGGGACACGGGGCCTGCCTTCACGGGTTGGTCCTGCCTTCACGGATGTCGTCACCGGTGGCGGCACGGATGTCGTCACCGGTGGGTGGGGGCGGGTCGACGGGCGGCAGGTAGCCGGCCTCGGCGGCCCAGGTGAGCGCGGCCGACCACCACCGCGGGGTCGGGGCGGCGAAACGCACGCCCAGCCGGTCGAGCACCGCGGTGGTGTACGCGCTGTCCACCAGGACGCCGCGCTCCTCCTGCGCCGCCCAGGCGGCGGCCAGCCGGGCGGCCGTCGGGTGGCGTCGCTCGGCCCGGGCGAGGGCGGCCGCGAAGGTCTCCTCGTCGGTGAGCCGCACACGGTGGCCGTGCCCGGCCAGCCACCGCACCAGCTCGTCGTGCGGGACGGCGTGCGGTGACTCCACGTGGTACGCCCCGGGCGCGGCGTACGGGTCGAGCGCGATCGCGGCGATCCCGGCGGCCACCGTGTCCACGTACGAGAACGCGAAGGCGGTGTCCGGCCGGCTCGGCGCGGCGCCGGCGAGCAGGTAGCCGCGGATCAGCTGGTAGATCCGGTTGTCGTCGGCGTTGGCCTGGAACGCGCCGGTCCGGCTGTGCGCCGCGATGTGGCCGCTGCGGTGCAGGTAGGCGGCGTGTCCGCGGGCGGCCCAGGCCCGCACGGCCTGCTCGGCCCGGTACTTGGTCCGCTCGTACGGGGTGCGGAAGTGCTGGCCGATCTCCAGGTCCGCCTCGCTGAAGCGGCGCGGCGGGCCGTCGACGCCGCCCGAGACGGCGAGCGTGGAGACATGGTGGAGCCGGGCGTCCGGGGCGTGTTCCCCGACCCAGTCGAGCAGCCGGCGCACCGCTGCGTGGTTGGTGCGCTCCAGTTCGTCGGGCGGGGCCACCAGCCGGACGTCCGCCGCCGCGTGCACCACCAGGTGGGCGCCCCGGGCGAGTTCCCGCCCGGCCGGGGAGAGGCCGAGGCCGTCCCGGTCGATGTCCCCGGCGAGCGCCCGGACGGGGCCGGTCTCGCCGCCCGCGCCGGTGCCGAGCCGTGCCAGCGCCTCGGCGTCGTCCGCAGCCCGCACCAGGCAGGTGACCTGGGCGCCGCGCCGGAGGAAGGCCGCCAGCAGGTGCCGCCCGAGGTAGCCGGTGGCGCCGGTGAGCAGCACCCGGGCGGGTTCGCTCACCCGCGCCCGGGTGGCCGTGGCGACGCCGGGGTGCAGCAGCTGGCCGGAGGTGGACAGCGGTGCCCGCACCGGCGGTACGGCCTGCGGCGCCCACGCCTGCGCCGCCACGGCCCGGGCGAACCGCCCGGTGATCCGCTCGGCGGCCGGGTGCGGCAGGCCGGGCCGGCCGTACACCAGGTCGGCGACCAGCCGCTGCTCCACCACCCGTGCGGTGAGACGCAGTTCGTACAGCGGGTCGCCCCCGGCGCAGCGGGCCGTCCCGGCCTGTTCGGCGGCGACGGTCCAGTCCAGCGCGGGTTCCTCGGGCAGCCGGAAGGTGCCGAGGAAGTTGAAACCGACGGCGGGCCGTTCGCCGGGCGCGTCCATCGGCCGGACGGGTGCCTCACGCAGCCGCCGCGCCACGGTGTCCGAGGTGGCGCCGGCGTCCAGCTCGACGTGCTTGACGGCGGTGAACCAGCCGACGGTGTCCAGGAATTCGCCCGCGTCGCCGACCGCGTCCCGGCCGTGGGTCTCAACCTCCACCGTGAGCCGGGGGCGTCCGCCGTCGCCGGTGACGGCGTCGGTGAAGGCGGCCAGCAGCACGGCCTCCAGTCCGGCGCCGGCGCCGTGCCGGGCGATCAGCCGGGCGGTGGCGTCCGGGTCGAGCGTCCAGCTGAGCGCCGCGGGCTCCTGCGGAGCCGGCTCGCCGTCGGCGGGCTCCGCGCCCACCCGCTCGGCGACGGGCAGGGAGACCGCCGCCCAGGCGTAGAAGTCCGCCGTCGGCGGCAGGTCGGCCGGCTTCCGGTCGAGCACCGCCCGGTACGCGTGCGCCAGGTCGTCCAGCAGGATCCGCCAGGACAGCCCGTCGACCACCAGGTGGTGCGCGATCAGCGCGAGCCGGTCGTCGGTGCCGGGCGGGCCGGCGAACAGGTGGGCGCGCAGCAGCCGGCCGGCCAACGGGTCGATGCTGCGGTGGAGTTCGGTGCAGACCCCGGCGACGGTGTCGGCGATCTCCCCGGCCGCGCGCGGGATCCGGGAGTAGGAGACCGGGTCGAGGTCGGCCACCGCCCGGACCTCGCCGCAGCCGTCCGGGGTGACCGGCCGGCGCAGCGCCGGATGCCGCTCCAGGACGGCCGCGACGGCCGCCGAGAGCGCCTGCGGGTCGACGGCGGTGCGGCACCGCAGCAGCACGGACTGGTTCCAGTGCCGCAGGTCCCGCACCGACCGCTGCCGGTACAACCAGCGCTGGGCGGGGGCGAGTCGGGGCCGGTCGGTGTCGCCGCGCGGGGCCGGGACGGACGGCGCGACCGGGACGGCGGCCGCCGCCAGGCCCTCCGCCGTCGAGTGCCGGTAGAAGTCCTCGTAGGCGACCCGAAGACCGGAGCGCCGCAGGAAGGCGATGGTGCGCATCGCGAGGATGGAGTCCCCGCCGAGGCTGAGCACGTCGGTGTGCGGCCCGACCGCGGGCAGGCCGAGGGCGCCCGCCCAGAACCGGGCGATCTCCCCGGCCGGGCCGCTCCCGGCGGCGCCGCTCGACTCCGCCCGGGCCTCGACCAGTTCGGCCGCCAGCTCCGCCAGCCGCGGCCGGTCGAGCTTGCCGTTCGGCCCGACCGGGAACTGCGGCAGCACCAGGATCGGCTGCGGTACGGAGTAGCCGGGCAGCCGGTCCCGCAGGTGCGCGGTCAGCGCCTCCAGGCCGCCGAAGCCGTCCGACAGCCGGACGACGCCGATCAGTTGGTTGCCGAGCGCGGCCTCCCGAAGCAGCGCCGCCGAACGGGCGACGCCCGGGTGGCCGTCCATGGCCCGCTCCACCTCGGCGAGGTCCACCCGGTAGCCGCGGACCTTCACCTGGCGGTCCACCCGGCCCAGGAAGACCAGGTTCCCGTCCGCTCGCCTGCGGCACAGGTCGCCGGTACGGTAGACCGGTCGGCCTTCGTGCCGGACGAAGCCGCGGGCGGTCTCGGCCGGCCGCCCGAAGTACCCGGCGCTCACGCCCCGGCCGCCGATGAGGAGTTCCCCCACCGTGCCGTCCGGCACCACCCGGCCGGTGCCGTCCACCACGGCCAGCAGCACCTCCCCGATCCCGGTGCCGATCGGTACGGTCGGCTCCTCGGCGGGCAGTTGGCGGGCGGAGGTGACGAGCAGGCAGGTGGCTCCGACGGTGGTCTCGGTCGGGCCGTAGTGGTTGGCCAGCCGCGCGGTGACGGCGCCGTCGAGCAGGGCGGCGGCAAGCGGGCGGGGCAGCGGCTCGCCGCCGAGCAGCACGGTGTGCAGCGGCGGGAAGTCGGCCGGGCGGCCCTCCAGCAGGGCGGTCAGGTGCGAGGGGGTGGTCTTCAGCACGTCCACCCGCGCCCGCCGGAGCGAGGCCCAGAAGGCCTCCGGGTCGCGCACCTCGCGGTCCGGCACGAGGTGCACCGAGCCGCCGGTGGCCAGGGCGAGCAGCCAGGCGGTGTGGCCGAGGTCTGCGGCCAGGGTGGTGACGTGCGCGGCGCAGGGCGCGTCGGCCTCGGTGAGGTCGAGCCGCCCGGCCAGCGCCCGGGCGTAGTGCACGGCGTTGGCGTGGGTGACGGCCACCGCCTTGGGCTCGCCGCTCGACCCGGAGGTGAAGGAGAGGTACGCGAGGTCCTCGCCCCGCACCTCGGTGGCCACCGGGGGCAGCTCCGGCAGCGCCTCGACGTCCACCGCCTCCCCGCCGAGTCCGCCCTCGGTGGCCAGGACCCGGGCCACCCGGACGGACGCCAGCCGCCGGGCCAGGTCGGCCGCCGACCAGTCCGGATCGGTCAGCACGGCCGCCGCGCCCGAGCGCAGCACCCCGTGCAGCAGCACCAGCATCCGGGCGTCCCGGGGGCCGACCAGCGCGACCCGGTCGCCCCGGCCGGTGCCGGCGGCCGCCAGCCGGGCGGCGATCCGGGCGGCCGCGGTGTCGAGCGTGCGGTAGTCGAAGCCGCGGACGCCGTCGCCCAGGGCGGGCCGGTCCGGGTGGGCCCGGGCGAGGTGGGCGAGCAGTCCGGGCAGTGAGCGGGCGGAGCGGGCGGGGGACGCGGATCGGACGTGCTGCGTCGCGGGCGTCACGCCGGATTCTCCCCCGCCCGGCCCTGCCGGGCGGGCACGGCGGCCACCCTCGGATCACCCGCCAGGTAGCCGTCCAGCAGCGCCCGCTCGGGCAGCCGCCCGGCCAACTCCCAGGCCAGCATGCGGTGCAGGCCGTCGAGGTGGATCAGGCCCGACCGGACCTTCAGGTCCCCGTAGTCGGGGTGGCCGATCGGGGCGGTGCTGAGGTAGACGGGCGTGAAGGGGGCCCACCGCAGCAGCTGCAGCTTCGCCGCGCAGACAGGGTTGGCGGCGGTCCAGGCGGCTCCGCCGGCGCGGACCCGCTCGGCCGCCTCGGCCACCGTCAGTCCGGAGCGCGGCACCAGTTCGAGCTCCCCGCCCTCGCTGAGGTGCCAGGGCAGCACGACGCCCAGGACGTCCGCCCGGGAGAGCCGGATCCGCCGCCAGCCGCCGGGGATGCGGTCGGCGCGTTCGAGGCTCTCCTCGCCGTACAGGTTGCTGTTCGCCTCGTGGGCCCGTTCCAGCGGGTGGTCCCGCAGGTAGGCGGCGTGGACCTCGGGGTAGGCGACGGCGGTGACGATCTCCACGGCAGTGCTCCTCAGACGGTTCCGGTGGATTCGGCGCCCGTGTACCCGGCGCCGGTGTACTCGGCGCCGCCGTACTCGGTGAAGTGCCGTTCCGCGAACAGCTCGGGCCACTGGCCGTCGGCCAGGTCCAGTTCGCGGGCCCGGGCGAGCATCTGCCGCCAGTACGGCTTCACCGGGCGCCAGCGCGCCCCCACCTGGCAGTAGGAGGCGTCGACGAAGTACCGGGGGCGGCCCGGCCCTTCGGGCGCCGGCCGGCGGGTGTGGAACAGCGCCGAGTTGAGCAGCACCGTCGAGCCGGGCGGCAGCCGGTCGATCACCACCTCGCCGGGCAGTTCCGCGGTGCCGTGGTGGGCGAAGGCGTACTTGCCGACGGCGCGCAGGTGCGAGCCGGGCAGCACGGCCAGGCTGCCGACCTTCTCGTCCAGTCCGCCGGGGTAGTGCAGCGCGTGGACCATCAGCAGGGACGGGTCGGAGCGGTCGTTGGGCTCGCAGTCGTGGTGCCAGGCCTTGCCCGGGATCCCCGGGTCCTGGCGGTCGCTGTGCAGGTGGTGGAAGACGAAGTCCGGCCCGAGCAGGCGGGTCAGGGTGCGCAGCAGCGGCGGGTGGGTGAGGAGTTCACCGTGGGCGGGCAGTTCCAGTTCCAGCAGCGGGGGCGGTCCGTGCCGTAGGGGGTCGGCGCACGCGGCGATCGACCGGGCCCGCAGGCCCTCGTCGACCCACCGGTCCACCTCGGGGGCGAGCCGTTCGCGCAGTGCTTCCGGCAGCAGGCCCGGCAGGACCAGGTACCCGGACTCCAGGAACTGACGGCGGCGCCCGGTGTCGAGGGCCTCGCGCCCTCCGGAGGACAGCGTCACCGAACCGATCCCCTCCTTCCGCTCGGCGGGGCACACACGGGGATCCGGCACCACGGGACGTGGCACGAGCAGTGGAGGCACACGGGGGTCATCCAGACCTCGGGTGGCGGCGGAGCGTCCGTCACGGGCGCCTCGGCCGCCACAGCTGAATCGCGATCACCACGAAGAGGCACGCGTCGATCACGCAAGGTAGTCCGCCTCAGGAGTATGAACCTGTCCTCGCGTCCACGACAAGGCCGATGCCGGCCCCTGGACACCTTCCCGCCACCGTGCCGTTCAGCTCCGGCCACCACTCGGCTCCCGCCTCACGGGGAACTCCGGGCCACTCGGGCCCCGGTGATTCGCCGCCGCAACAGCGGATGCGGCACAGTGAGGTCATGAACGCGGGAACCAGGAGTCAGCGGACGACCGGGCCGGTCAGGCGCCGCCCGGTCCAGCAGCGCAGCCTGGAGCGGTACGGCCGCATCCTGGACGCCTGCGCCGGACTGCTGGACGAGGTCGGGGCGACCGCGCTCACCACCAAGGAGGTCGCCCAGCGCGCCCAAGTGCCGATCGGCACCCTCTACCAGTTCTTCGCCGGCAAGGAGGACCTGCTGGCCGCCCTCGCCACCCGCAACCTCGACCAGTACCTCCAGCGCCTGGACGCCCGGCTGGCCGCCGCCGCGCCGGTCGGCCCCGCCGTCTTCACCGACCTCGCGGTGGAGGAGTTCGTGGCGATGAAACGCGCGGTGCCGGGCTTCGGAAGACTGGACTTCGGCCTGGCCGGCCCGGCCGTCCCCACCGGTGTCCGGGACGACCGGCACCTGCTGGACGCGGGCGTGGACAACAACACCGCCGTCGCGCTGCGGCTCCAGGCGCTCGGCGGCGAACTGTTCCGGACGGGCGACCCGACGGCCACCACACTGACCCTGCGGGTAGCCCTGGAGGCCGCCGACGCGGTGCTCAAACTGGCCTTCCGGGACGCCCCCGACGGCGATCCGGCACTGATCGCCGAGTGCAAGCGGTTGGTCCGCGGCTACCTCGCGCAACAGCCGTCCGCCCGCTGACGCCCGGCCCCGCGGGCCTCGGACGCCCCGCCCGCCCGAGGCGTTGCGAGCCCGCCGCGCCCGCAGCACAGTGGATAGCGGAACGGCCGCGGAGACGGCAGGAACACACGACCCGAGGAGCAGACCATGCACGCAGCGGTAGGTGACCAGCTCCACATCCACAGCAGGTCGGTGGGCATGGTGGACCAGAAGGGCGAGATCATCGAGGTGCGCGGCACCGACGGCCAGCCGCCGTACGTGGTCCGCTTCGAGGACGGCCACGAGGGTCTGATCTACCCCGGCCCCGACTGCAACATCGAACAGCGTCAGGCGGAACGCTGACCCACACCTCCGCCGCCCCGCGCGCCACCCGCGCGAGGTGGTGAGGAGCGGTGTCCGCCCCCACGCCCCCGCTGCCCGGGGCACTCGCCGAGCTCGCGCCACTGCTGGACCACTACGGGTACCTCGCGGTGGCGCTGCTCGTCCTGCTGGACAACTGTGGCGTCCCGGTGCCCGGGCAGACCATCCTGATCCTGGCCTCGGTGTACGCCGGCGCCGGGCACCTCGACTTCGCCGGCGTCCTGCTGATCGCGGTCGGCGCCGCCGCGCTGGGCAACAGCCTCGGCTACCTGATCGGCCACACCGGCGGGCGCGCCTTCGTCCACCGCTGGGGCCGCTACGTGCTGCTCACCCCGGCCCGGATGGAGCGCGCGGACGCGTTCTTCGCCCGGCAGGGCGGCAAGGTGGTGACGGTCGCCCGCTTCGTGGACGGGCTGCGCCAGTACAACGGGATCATCGCCGGGACCACGGAGATGCCGTGGCGCCGGTTCCTTCCGTACAACGTGCTCGGCGCGGTGCTGTGGACGGCGGTCTGGGGCACTTTCGGCTACGTCGCCGGGGCCCACATCGGCACCGTCTACCACACGGCGCTGCGCTACCAGGTCTGGTTCGCGGTCGGGCTGGGCGTGCTGGTCGCCGCCCTCCTGCTCCGGCAGGTGCTGCGCTACCGGCGCCGGCGCCGCGCGGGCACCGACGCCTCCGGGGAACGGCCCGACTAACGCAGCGGGAACACCTCGAACGGGACCGCGAAGCGCGTCCCCAGCCGGCTGCCCGCGCCCCGGCCGAAGCCCTCCAGGAACTCCCGTGGCTCCGCCGTCGCCCCGCCCAGCCCGGCCAGGTACGCCTTGTGCTCCTCCAGCGAGGAGACGCCCCGGTCAAAATGCTCGGTGGTGTCCACCGCGTGCTTCGCCTCCGGCGAGGCCGCCGCCCAGATCTGCCGCAGGCCGCTCCACGGCTCGTGGCCCTCGGCCAGCAGCTCGCGGAACACCCAGCGGTTGTCGGCGTCCCGGACCCCGTCCAGGGTGGCCCGGCCGACCGCGATGTGGTCGGCCTGGTTCAGGAGCACCCGAACACGCCGGTCGTCCTCTACCCGGTCGTGGTTCTGCTCCTCCTCGCGGCGCTGTCCGGCAGGCTTGCCTCTGACGCAAGCGTCAGGGGTTAGCGTCCGGGCGTCCCGCGGTGGCCCGGCCGCCGCATCCCCCTGCTCCGAGGAGCGCCGCCATGGCCCTGCCCACCACCGCCCGCGTCGTCCGGCTGACCGCCGCTCCGACCGGACTGCCCACCCCCGAGGACCTCACCGTGGCGCAGGAGCCGCTGGCGGCCCCCGGCCCCGGGGAGGTGCTCGTCCGCAACCGGGCCTTCCTGGTCTTCCCCGGCCTGCGCACGCTGATCGGCGGCGCGGGCTCAGGCCTGCCGCTGCCTCACATCGCCCCGGGGGACGCACTGTTCGGGCCCGCTCTCGCCGAGGTGCTGGCCGCACCGGAGGACGGGCCGCTGCACCCGGGCGACCTGGTCACCCACCTGTACGGCTGGCGGAGCCACGCGCTCGCCGAGGCCTCGCGGTTCACCCCCGTCCCGGCGGACTTCCCGGACCCGCTCGCCCTGCTCTCCACCGCCTCGGCCGGCTACGGCGGGCTGAGCCGCTCCGCTGAGGTACGCCGGGGTGACGTGGTACTGGTGACCGGCGCGGCGGGCGCGGTCGGCACGATGGCCGGGCAGGTCGCCCGGCTGCTCGGCGCCGCCCGGGTGATCGGCACCACCCGCTCGCCCGCCAAGGCGGAGCGGCTGACCGCCGAACTCGGCTACGACGCGGTGCTGGTGCCCGGCGAGCGCCCGTTCGCCGAGCAGCTGGCCGAGGCCGCGCCGGACGGCGTCGACGTCGTGCTGGACCTGGTCGGCGGCGAGCAGCTGACCGCCGCCGTGGACGCGGCCCGGCACGGTGCCCGGTTCGCGCTGGTCGGCGCACTGGCGGGCCAGCTCGCACCGGAGCGCCCCGGCGGCGACGCTCCGGCCGTGATCGACGCCTTCCGGGTCGTCACCCTCGGCCTGGCCCTGCGCGGCTTCACCGGACTCGACCACCCGGATCTGGAGGCCGAGTGGCGGGAGCGGCTGGGCGGCTGGCTGCGCGCCGGGGAGATCGCCTTCCCCTGGACGCCGGTGGCGGGCATCGACCGGGCCGCCGCGGCGTTGAGCGGACTGTTCACCGGGGACACCTTCGGGGCCACCATCGTGGAACTCTGACGACCAGGGAGCAGGCATGCGGATCGGCGACGCGGCTGCAGCGGCGGGCACCACACCCAGGGCGCTGCGATTCTACGAACAGCGCGGGCTCCTCCACCCGCCCGCCCGCTCCGCCTCCGGCCAGCGCGAGTACGGCCCGGCCGAGGTCGCCCGGGTCCGGGTGATCCGCCGGCTCCTCGCCGTGGGGCTGACGGTGGACGACCTGGCCAGCCGCGTCCACCGCCTCGACCTGCTCGGCCAGGACCCGCCGGTCCGCTGCTCCGACTCCCCCGGCCCCGACACCCTGGCCCCCGTCGTCCACGCACGTCTGGCCACCCTGGACGCAGAGATCGCCCGTCTCACCACCCTGCGCGCCAAGCTCGCCCACCACATCGCGACCGGCGGCACCGAGGTCCCGGCCGAGGGCTGACGGGGCCTCGGCTCACTCGCCGTCCATTCGTCCCTTCGTCAGTCCGAGGGCCGTCTCGGCATGGGCGAGCATGCGGATGACCTCGATCGGAAGGTGCTGGATCTCGTCGAGGGCGACGTCGTACGGATCCACCCCGCGCACCACTCCGTCCAGTGCCCGCGCGAAGAGCAGGTAGCGGAAGCCACGCGGGGCCTCGGAATCGCTCACGACCTGCCACTCGGCGTCGTGCCGGCGGACCAGCACGTCCGCGAGGTAGACGGCGAGGTCTCCGTGCAGGCCGAACCAGTCCTCCGACTCGAACTCGTCGAGGGGCAGTCGGGACACGTAGTCCTCCAGTGCGGGCAGGGCCACGAGCGGGTCAGCGGCGTAGTCGGCCGCATCGACACCGAGCACCTCGGCGAGGTCGGCCGCGTTCTCCCGCGCGTCCTCGGCCCACCGGGCCAGGTCGGCACGCGCGGAGGCAGCGGAGTCGCTGGACATGGTCAGGCCCTCACTTCTTCGGAATGTGGTGTTCGACGAATATGATGCCCGCCTTCGTCAAATGCCCCCGGAGGTCGTCACCGGGGGTGGCGTGCAGGAACACCCATCGAGGGTCGAATCCGGGGTCGGCCTCGCGCAACGCCACGTCCTTGGCGATCTGTTCCCTGATCTTCTCAGTGAGCGGGACCTCCACGTACTTGGTCACCCAGGTACCGGGTTTCGCCTCCACCCGCCGGTACTGCTGGTACGTCTTGACCTCCACGGCGAGGGTGCCGCCGCCCGGCAGATCGACCGGGGCATCGACCTTGCGCCCCCCGGGCGTCGTCACGGGGAACCTCGGGTCGGAGTTCGTCGCCACCGGATACGCACGTTCGGGCCCCGCACCGTACTGCTCCCGTACGTGGTCCTCACCGGCCTGCCAGCGTCTGCGCCGGTCACGGATGTTGCGAACCTGTTGGAGCGACAGCCTCGCGCTTCCCGGTGGCAGCGCGAGGCGTTCCGGCGCAGCGGGGAGTGCCGCCGGGGTGGAGCTCGCCGACCGGGGCTTGGCACCCGGCCCCTGGCCGCCCGCCGGATGCGGGTCTCCGCCGCCGGCTCTCGACCCCATGCCCCTGAACGCCTCGGCCGCCGACCGGTCGTGCTTCTCGTGGCTCGTGCGCATCTGTCCGATGCCACGTCTCATGTCGTCGCCGAGGTGCTTCCCCGCTTTCGCCAGGCCCTGTCCGATCCCGTCGAGCGCCTTGTCCACCGCGCTGTTCGCCGCGTTCGCGATGGCGTCCTTGCCCCGGGTCCGCGCCTGGTGCTGCCGCGCCACGGCCAGCTTTCCCGCGGTGTGGCCGCCCAGGTGGCGACCCGCCTCGCCCAGTGACTTCTCCAGTTCGGCGTAGGCCTTGAGATCGACCCGGATCCGGCCCGTCGCCGGGGAGCCGTCGCCTCCCCCGGTGCCTGCGCCGCTTCCCGCGGAGGCGAGCTTCAGTGACGCCTTGCCCGCGTCGGCGGTCCTGCCGAGATCGACACCGCCCTGCAGCCCCACGGCCACTGACCCGAACTGGACCACCAGATCACCTGCCATGGCGCCGAGAGCCTCCTCGATCGGAGCCATGACCCTGCTGGTGATCTCGTCGACGACGGCCCGTTCCACTTCCTTGAGGATCCGCTTGACCGCGACCCGGCACACCTGCTGGCCGGCGACACCGGCCAGCGCGGACGCCCCCAGGGTCAGCGGCGCCGCCGCGAGCGCCGCGGTGATCTCGCTGGCCAGGATGCCGAGTTGGGCGATGGCGGCGAGCTTGGCGCCCTCGATCAGAACGGCGACGGCGTCCAGCCCGGTGCCGGCACCTCGGCTGACCTGGACGAGCGTGGTGAGGTGCTTTCCCTTGACGGTGTCCCAGTGCGACGACAGGGCCTCGATGGCCGGCCCCTCATTGGCACCCAGCATCTCCTGGAGCGCGTTGTGGATGTCCGCGGTTCCGTTTTCCAGGCTGTCCGCGAACTCCCGCATCGTCTGCGCCATGTGACGGTAGTCGTCCTCGTCCACGTTGGGCCAGGAGACTCCGATCAGATCCAGCGCAGTTGTCAGATAGTCCGGTAATACGACCCCCACGGCGCCCCCCCGATGCCGTCAAGCCCAGTACCCTTGACTTCTCATTCCCCTTCCATGCGACCAGTAGGCCTTGGCGGCCCCGGTTCGACGGCCCGGTGCCCGAACCGACCCCCGCAGCCCGCCGTACGGCACCGCCCGCATCACCGGGTCGCGCAACGGACCCGCCCGGGACCTCGCGACGGGGGTGCGCGAGGTGCCGGGCGGGAGTGCGGAGGGTGTCGTCAGGTCGCGTCGGCGGCGAGCCCGGGGTCGGCGGGGACGGAGGGGGTCGGCCGGCCGGGCCAGCGGATCCGGGTGGCGCAGAGCGAGACGACGGCCGCCGAGGCGGCGACGGCGGCCATGCCCCAGAGCAGGCTGGTGGCGCCGGCGATGAAGCCGATCACGGCGGGGCCGGCCAGCAGGCCGGTGGTGCCCGTGGCGGCGACCAGCGAGAGGGCGTCGGCGCCCTGCCGGGCGGCGGCGACGTAGACGCACGGGGTCACCGCGGCCACGCCGAGGCCGACGCAGGCGAAGCCGAGCAGGGTCGGGACCACGCCGCCGACCGCCAGGGCGAGGGCGAGCCCGAGGCCGGCCAGCAGGCTGCCGGTGCGCACGATCCGGCCGTCGCCGAAGCGGGTGCGCCAGCCGTCCGCGAAGATCCGGGCGCACACCATCATCACCGACACCACCGCGATGCCCATCGGGGCGAGCCCCGTGCCGGCGTGCACGTAGTCCTTGAGGTAGAGCGCCGACCAGTCGTTCATGGCGCCCTCGGTGACGGTGCCGAACACCATCGCCAGGCCCATCCAGAGGGTCGCGACGGTCGGCAGCACGAAGCCGCGGCGCTGCTTCTTCTCCGCCGGTTCGGCGGCTTCGACCGGGAGGTCCGCCGGCAGCGCCGGCCGGGCGGCCACGACCAGTACCGCGAGCAGCGCGGCGGCCAGTCCGAAGTGCACCGCCAGGGTGCCGGTGAAGGAGGTGACGCCCGAGGCCAGCAGCGCGGCGAGCAGCGAGCCGGCGCTGAAGGTGGCGTGCAGCCGGGACATCGTGGTCCGCCCGAAGCGGGCCTCCAGCGCGGCGCCCTGGGCGTTCATCGCGACGTTCAGGCAGCCGACCGCGATGCCGTCGAGGAACAGCACCAGCAGCGTCACCGGGTAGTCGGGCACCACCGACAGCGCGAGCAGGATCACGCCGAGGGCGAGCGAGGACAGCACCGAGAGCAGGCGGGAGCCGAACCGCCGCATCAGCACCGCGACCAGGGGGAAGGACACCGCCGCGCCGATTCCGCAGGTCATCAGCAGCAGGCCGATCTGGGCCTCGCCCAGGTCGAGCCGGGCCTTGAGCGCGGGCACCCGGGAGACCCAGGTCGCGTACTGGAATCCGAGGACGAAGAACAGTGCACCGGTGGCCACTTGGGACCGGCGGAAGTCGTCGCGAACGGGGGACATCGGTATCAGCCCACTTCGGCTCTGGGGTGCGGCCCGGGGACCGGGTCGGTGGAGTGCGGCAGCGGCCGGACCGGGACGGGGTCCAGCGGCATCGCCATGTAGACCGCCCGGGTGCCGTAGCTCTCGGGCAGCCGGATCCCGGGCCGGGCGCGGTAGCCCAGCGGGGTCCACAGCACCTGCGAGCCGCGCACGGCGACCAGCGAGGCGGTCCGGTAGCCGGCCGCCCGGGCGGTCTCCTCCAGGTGCCGCAGCATCCGCAGGGACAGGCCCCGGCCGCGCAGGTCCTCGGAGATCACCAGGTCGTGCGCGTGCAGGTTGGTCGGCCGCTCGCCCGCGCCGTCCCCGTCCTCGTTGCGGCCGAGGTCCGGGCAGCGGAACAGCGGGTACGGCAGGGCGAGCAGGTAGCCGCCGAGGCCGCCGGCGTGCTCCAGCACGAAGCAGGTGTCCGGGGAGGCGCGGTGCCGGGACCGGAGCGCCTCGCGGCCCTCGGACAGGCCGCTGGCGGCGTAGGCGCGCTCCTCCAGCGCGACCACGGCGTCCCAGTCCTCCTCCCGGAGCAACCGGATGCGCAGGCCGACCGGGGTGTCGGCCGGGGTGTCGGTCCGGAGCTCGGCCGGGCCCTCGACGCGGGTGTCGGTCATGCGGTGCCTCCGTGGTGGCCCGGGCTGTCGCCGCCACCGATGCAGGTGTGCGGCAGCGGTGCGAAGCCGTTGAACCCGCGGGTGGCGTAGGCCGTGGCGTACGCGCCGCAGGAGTGGACCCACACCGGGTCGCCGGAGGCGACCGCGAGCGGGACGCGGACCAGGCCGTCCTCCTGCGCGTACGCGTCGTCGCTGTCACAGGTCGGGCCGGCCACCACGGCGTTGACGAACTGCCCGCCGGGGTGGGTCGGGAACTCCAGCCGGTACTGCAACTGGTCCATCTCGTACAGGCCGTTGAACTTGCCGCAGCTCAGGTAGAGCCAGTCCTCCCGGGTGCCGTCGAGGCGACGGCGGGAGGTGAGCCGGGAGACGTGCGCACGGATCGCGCCGTGGTCGGCGACCAGGTGGCGCCCGGGCTCCAGCAGGAACTCCAGCGGAGCGGCGTTGACGGCGCGCAGCCGTTCCATGCCCTCGCGGATCACCGCGAACATCTTGTCCAGCGGCGGTTCGAGCGGCCGGCCGCGCCGGTCGAGGACGCCGAGGGCGGGCAGGCCGCCGCCGAGGTTGATCCGGGTCGGGGTGATGCCCTGCCAGTTGAGCGCCTCCAGCACGGCGGCCAGCGAGTCGATCGCCGTCCCCCATGCCTCGGCGGTCATCTGCTGCGAGCCGACGTGCACCGACAGGCCGGACGGCACGAGTCCGGCGGCGCGGGCGGCGCCGAGCACCCGCAGCGCGTCCTCGGGCGAGCAGCCGAACTTGTGGCTCAGGCCCCACAGCGCGCCCTCGCCGGTGGTCGCGATCCGGCAGAACACCCGTGCGCCAGGCGCGTGTTCGGCGATCGCCGCGACGTCCTCCAGGCTGTCGGTGGCGAAGTCCCGCACGCCCAGCCGGTGGGCCTCGGCGATGTTGCGGTCGGACTTGATGGTGTTGCCGTAGTGGATCAGCTCGGGCGGCACACCGGTGCGCAGGGCCTGGGCGATCTCCTGCGGGCCGGCCGCGTCGAAGCCGGAACCGAGCGCGGCGAGGTGGTCCAGCACCTCATCCACCGGACAGGCCTTCATCGCGAACCGAACGGCCACACCCGGCAGTTCGGCGCACAGCGCGGCGTACTGGCGGCCGATGCCGTCCAGGTCGTAGATGATCCGGTCGTCGGTGGCGGCGGCGAGCGCGGCGCGCAGCGCGGTGCGGTCGTGCTCGCCGGGGCGGAGCGCCTCGGGCCGGGGCGCGTCGGTGTGGACCGCGGAGACGGCCGGGATGCGGTGGGTGGGCGGGTGGCCGGTGTGGTGGCCGGCGGGGTGGCCGGTGGCGTGACCGGCACGGTGACCGACGTTGCGGCCGATGGGCTGGCTGGTGGTCTGACGTATCACGTAAAGTTCCCCGTCCGACTAGCGCGGCAGCCGGTCGGCGGGGGTGTCCTTGCTCGCCCGCACCAGCGGGCCCCACGCGTCGATCAGCACTGCGAAGTCCTCGATGTCCGCCTGCGCCTCGTCGAGCAGGCGCGCCCGCAGGGGCGCCAGGTGGTCTGCGAACTCGGCGTACTTCCCTCCGAGCCGCCGGTAGCAGCGGTCGAGTTCGGCGAGCCTGCGGTGGTTCTCCGTGCGGTCCGTCGCGGCGCTGCGGCGGGCGGAGTCGGCGATCACCTCGGGGCGGACGCGGTGCTGCTCGTCCAGCAGAGCGCCGCCGGCGGCCTCCATCTCGGAGTAGACCGGGTGGAGGTAGAGCATGGAGAGCAGGAACTTGGCGTAGCGCAGCTGGTAGGCGGTGAAGCCGGGGCCGGTGCGCCGTTCCGGAGTGTGGTAGTTGACGATGTGGCGGTTGTGGGTGACGCCCGGCAGGGTCGCGTCACGCACCAGGTGGTGTAGGAAGTAGTCACTGCCGATGGTGTCGGTGGCGGGCGGCAGCGGCACCCGTTCGTACACCTCGTGGTCGAGGCCGATGTTGCACATGTCGATGTGCCAGATGTCGGGTAGGTCGAGCACCGCGCGGTCGGCGGTGAAGGGCTCGGTGCCGCCGCCGACGAAGGAGTCGGCGACGAGTTCGCGCTTCTCCTCCTCGCTCGCGCCGGTGGGCGCCCAGAGCGCGACCACGTCGTGGTAGGCCTCGGCATCGAGCTCCCGGATCTCGCCGATGTCGACGGAGAGTTCGCCGACGAAGGAGGCGCCGACCAGCACGACGCGCTTGTCCGCGTGCACCGCGTCGAGGCTGTTCCCGGTGACGGCCGCGGCCGCGTCGGCGGCCTTCAGTCCGAGCGTGGCCAGCTCGTGCTCGATCGGGAACACCGGTTCGCCGTCGAGCAGTTGGTAGCGGCTGTCGGAGTCGCGGCGGTGCACCGACTCGCATCCGAGTGCGGCGGCCAGCAGGAACGCCCGGTTGGTGCAGGCGCCGTAGGAAACGGCGTCGGGCAGCATGAGGTCCAGCAGCCTGTCCGGGCCGGCCGCGCCGGAGCGGTGGATCACCTCGTCCAGGAAGGCGCGCTGGGCGTCCTCGTCCAGGTGGTGGACGACCACGCCCTCGACGGCAGGCAGGGCGGCGAGGGCCCCGGCGTGCCGGGCGCGGGAAGCGGGGTCGGCGGAGTCCAGTACCAGCAGGTGCACCCGGACGCCGAACCGCCGTGCGGCGTAGGCGGCTTCGGCACCGATCGCGGTGATGGTGTCCGCGCACTCCCGGTTGGTGGGCAGGGTCAGACAGACGTCGCGCATTCCCGCTCCCCCGTGGCGCCCTGCCGGTCTTCCCCGCGCTGCTCGAACGGTTTGCCGCTCCATGACCGCAGGCCGAGCAACTTCTCTCCCAGCTCGGTGAGTTCGGCTGTCTTGTAGCGCTGCGCCTCGGGCCGGTCGGCGTCGCCGACCAGGGTGCGGTTCCAGTCCGGGGTGGCGAGCGTGCGCCAGGACTCCACCCGGGAGCGGCGCAGCTTTCCGGACTCCTCCAGCGCGGGCATCATCGACAGGTACTGCACCGCGCGCACGCCGTTCTCGGAGGTGTTGCGCTCGACACCGTGGGCGAGCAGGCCGTTCCAGATCAGCAGGTCGCCGGCCTTCAACTCTGGCCGCACGACTGGGAATTCGGCTCGGTCGACGTCCGGGCGGATCGGGTCGCGGTCGGCCGGCTGGGCGGCCTGCCACTCGTTGAAGCGGCGGAAAAGCTCCGGGTTGCACTGGAAGCCGCCGTGGTCGGGGGCGGTGTCGTCGAGCGCGATGATGCCCTGGACGCGCTGCGGCAGCATGCCCCGGGTGGTGTCGACGTCCCAGTGCAGCTCGATGTCGAAGCCGCGGTCGGTGGGCTCGATCAGCGCCCGGTCGCGGTTGCGGACGTTCGGCGGGTTGAGGTTGAGCCGGTCGAGGGTGACCCAGAGCTCCTCGCAGTCCCACACGTCCACGAAGGCGTCGTAGACGCGCTGCGCCTGCCGGCTGTCCCAGATGAGCTGGTGGTGGTAGGCCTCGACGAAGCCGTAGATGTACAGGTGCCGGTCGAGTTCGTCGCGGTACTCGCGCCCGCGGTACCAGTCCTCGGGGCGGTCCGGCGAGAGGCCCTGGAACTCCCAGGCGAAGTCCAGCAGTCGGCGCGCGGCCCCGGCCGGGATGGCCTGCTTCACCACCACGTAGCCGTAGGTCTGCCAGAACGCGTAGTCCTCCTCGGAGAGCACCCGCAGCGGGTGCTTCTTGCGGATCTCGCGCAGCGCGGTCCGAGCGAGGTAGCTCTCGGTGTCGGCGCTGAAGTAGGGGCGCTCCGATGCGGCCCGGTACAGGTATTCCCCGGGTTCGTCGGGGTGTTCGGCAGGGCTCGGCATGGGCAGTCACTCCGTGGTTCGTAGTCGACGCGGCGCTTCCTCGGGCGCCCGGTACGGGCACGGCGGGTCGACGGCCGGTGGCCGGCCGCAACAGGAATTCGAGCGCGGACCGGAGGGCCGTCCGCACACGGTCCTTCATGCCTCGCCCCACGGGCGCGGAACAGCGCCACGTCAGGGGCCCAACTCGCCTGCTCGGCAAGGGCTCTCACCCTGCATCAGCCTTTGCCGAACCGCACTCCCCATACGTTGGACTAGACCAACTAATGGTGTCAACCCTTTCCCGCGGGTTACCGATTGGGAAATCAATGCAGCTCACGACGCCCTCTCGGAGTTCGCTTTATGTTTCGGAGACTGACATAAGGACGAGTATGTTTCCGGAATCGACATAACGGCGGGATACTGAACCGTCACCGGCCGGAGACCCGTTGCACCCCGTGACACCCGGCTCCGGGACGCGCCCGGGAGCACGACACCGGGCCGGGCCCGCCCACCCGCCGTAGCTTGGGACCGTGGCACGACCCCGAGGAGCCGTCCGGCTCGCCCCGCCCGGCTGGCTGACCGCGAGCCTGCGGCCCCGGGCTGCGCCGATCCCCTGGGCCGCGGTCGCCCGCGCCTCCGTCGCCCTCGCCGCCCCGCTCGCGGTGGGCACCGCCACCGGGCGGCCCGCCTACGGCGCGCTGGTGTCGATGGGCGCGCTGTCCGGGGTCATCGGGGACACCGCCGACGCGTACCGGATGCGGGTGTTCAACATCGCCGTGCCCCAGCTGTTCGGCGCCCTCGGACTGCTGCTCGGCACCCTGGTGTTCGGCGCCGGCTGGACGGCCGTCGCCACGGTGACCGTCGTCGCGCTGCTCTCCGGCATGATCTCCTCGATCGGCGCGGTCGCCTCCGTCTCCGGACTGCTCCTGCTGCTCAACGCGGTGGTCGGGGCCGGCCTGCCGCTGCCCTCCCCCTGGTGGCTGCCGGCCGCCCTGCTGCTGCTCGGCGGCCTGGTGGTGCTCGCCCTGACCCTGCTCGCCTGGCCGCTGCGCCTGGGCGTCCCCGAGCGGGCGGTGGTGGCCGGCACCTACCGGGCGGTCGCCGACATGCTGGAGGCCACCGGCACGCCGGAGTACGACGGCCGCCGCCACGAGCTCACCCGGTCGCTCGACCAGTCCTACGACCTGCTGCTAGCCCGCCGGGCCCGCCGACACGGCCGCTCGGCGACCCTGGCGCGGCTGCTCGCCCAGCTCAACGCGGCGATCCCGGTGGTCGAGGCGGCCACGGCGGCGCAGTTGCGCCCGCCCGAGTTCGGCCCGCTGCCAGCCGACTACCCGGCCGCCGTCCGCGCGCTGGCCGACGCCGTCGAGCGGGGCCGCACCGGCCCGGCGCCGCCGCTCGACCTGCCGGTCCCCGCCGGTCCGTCCACCCGTGCGCTGGTCGAGGCGATCGGGCACGCCACCACCGTCGCGCACGAGGCCGCGCCCGACCCGTACGCCGCCGACGACCGGCTCGGCCGGCCCGCCCGCCTCGCGGTCAGAGCCCGGGGGGCGACCAGGGCGCTGCTGCTGTCCGGCGCGTCCTGGCGGTACGGGCTGCGGCTGGCGCTGTGCATCGGACTGGCGCAGGTGCTGGTCTCGGTGATCGCGGTGCCCCGCTCGTACTGGGTGACGCTGACCGTGACCTTCGTGATGAAGCCCGACTTCGGCTCGGTGTTCTCCCGCGCGGTGCTGCGCGCGCTCGGCACCGCCGCCGGGCTGCTGATCGCCATGCCGGTGCTGGCCGAGGTGCCGCACGGCTGGTGGGACGTTCCGGTGATGGCGGTGCTCGCGGCACTGATCCCGGCGCTGTCCGCCAAGGGGTACGCCTTCCAGACCGCGGCCATCACCCCGGTCATCCTGCTGCTCTCCGACCTGCTCAACCACCAGGGCTTCCACCTGGTGCTGCCCCGGCTCTACGACTCGCTGATCGGCTGCGGCATCGCGCTGCTGGCCGGCTACCTGCTGTGGCCGGAATCCTGGCACACCCGGATCGGCGACCGGCTCGCCGACGCCGTCCAGGACACCGCCTCGTACGTGTCGCTGGCCTTCACCACCGCGCCCGGACGGGACGAACCGGCCCGCGCCCGCTACCGACGGCGGCTCTACCGCGACCTGTCCGCCGTGCGCAGCGAGTTCCAGCGGGCCCTCACCGAGCCACCGCCGGTCGGAACCCGGGCGGAGGCGTGGTGGCCGGTGGTGATCGCGGTCGAGCGGATCGTGGACGTCACCACCGCCACCCGGGTGCGGATCGAGCACGGCGCGCTGGTGCCGACCGCCGCCGAGGTCACCACCGTCACCCGGGAGCTGACCGGCCTGGCCGAGGCGCTGCGCACCGGCCGGCCGCTGCCGGAGGCGCAGCCCGACGTGCTGTCGCCGGACTGCGCGCTGGCCCGGCTGCACCACGAGGTGCACGCCGCCCGGTCGGTGGCGGCGCTCTGAGGGCTGCCGGTCCCGCGCCCGCCGGGTTCAGCCGTCGACCCGGCGGTCGGTCCCGGACCCGCCGGGTTCAGTCCCGGACCCGCCGGGTTCAGTCCTGGATTCGCCGCCAGGGCCGCTCCGCCTCCAGCGCGAAGGCCAGTTCCAGCAGCAGCCGCTCCTGCCCGTGCGCCGCCGACAGGTGCACCCCGATCGGCAGCCCGCTGGGCGCCGAGCCCGCCGGCAGGGCGATGCCCGGGCCGCCGGTCACGTTGTTGACCGGGGTGAAGGCGACGTAGCGCATCAGCCGGTCCATCAGCTCGTCGAAGTCCACGTTCGGGCTCAGGTGCCCGATCGGTGGGGCCGTGTGGGCGAGCACCGGGGAGAGGATCACGTCGTGGTTGCGGAAGATCCGCGCGTACACGCCCTCGGCCCGGCGCAGCCGCCGCAACACGGCGGGGGTCTGCGGGAACTCCTTTTGGAACCGGCGGCGCAGCCCGGTGGTCAGGCCGTCCAGCTTCCCGGCGCGGAAGCTCGGGTCGATCAGCAGCCGGCCGGTGGCCGCGATGGCCCAGGCGATGTAGCCCCAGTAGGCGACGAAGTCGCGGGAGAACTCCTCGCCGAAGGGCAGTGTGGTGGGCTCGACCCGGTGGCCCATCGCCTCCAGCCGGGCGGCGGTCTCCTCGACCACCTGCCGGGTCGGCTCGTCGGTCTTGGCGATCGGCGAGTCCACCACCAGGCCGATCCGCAGCCGCTGCCCGCCCGGCCCCTCGACCAGGCCGAGCGGGGGCAGTCCGGGATTGCTGCGGTGCCGCTCGGCGGCGGCGAAGAAGGCGGCGGTGTCGCGCACCGATCGGGTCAGCACGCCGTCGGTGACGAGGTCGATCGGCAGTTTGCCGCCCTGGGCGTTGGTCACCAGCCGGCCCCGGGTGGGCTTGAGCCCGATCAGTCCGCAGCAGGCCGCCGGGATGCGGATCGAGCCGCCGCCGTCGTTGGCGTGCGCGATCGGCACCACGCCGGAGGCCACCAGGGCCGCCGAGCCGCCCGAGGAGGCGCCGGCCGAGTGCGAGGGCTTCCACGGATTGCGCACCGGCTGGGCGGTGGCGAACTCGGTGGAGGCGTTGAGGCCGAACTCGGGCAGTCTGGTCTTGCCGAGGACGGCCAGGCCGGTGGAGAGGAACTGATCGGTGAAGCGCGCGTTGCGGCGGGCCGGGCGGGCGCGGTAGGCCTCGCTGCCCATCGCGGTCGGCAGGCCGCGCAGGTCCACGTTGTCCTTGAGGTAGGTCGGCACGCCCCACAGCGGGCCGCCGATGCCCTCCCGGCTGATCTGCGGCTTGTCGTACGAAGCATGGGCGACGGGCAGCAGCGTGCCGTCCACCCGCGCGGCCCGGTCGACGGCCGCCCCGACCAGCTCCCGGGGGTTGATCGTGCCGGCCCGCACCAGCGCGGCGAGTGCCACCGCGTCGTGTGCGCCCAGGGCGTCGTCGGCGAACGCGTGGACCCGCTCGTCGGTCATCCGAACTCCCCACTCCCTGCCGGACGTTCCACCGTCCGGCGATCACACCGGCTGGTCGTACCTGCCCGGCTCTACTGACCGGTAATCTTGCAGCGGTTCGAGTGTAGGCGCGACCGGCGGCAGCCTCCGGGCCGGGGGTGCCTTCGGCTGGTGACCCATCCGTCAAATCGTCGAGGGCGCACGAGCGTTCGGCCCGCGCCCCCGCGTTCACCCCGTCCGCCGGTTCACGATCGTTTCGCCGCACACCGCCGGGAAAGATCACGTTCACCGACCGCCCAGGTCCTCCCGCCCGAACCAAGGTGACGCCCGTGCCGACCCCCTTCTTCCCGACCACCCGGTTCACCGCGGCCATCGCCCCCGGCGGCCTCCCGCTGCTCGGCCACGCCCCCGCCCTCCTCCACCGCCCGCACGAGTTCGTCGCCGGCCTGCCCGCCCACGGCGACCTCGTGCGGCTGCGGCTCGGCCCGCTCCACGCGTACGTGGTCTGCCACCCCGAGCTGGTCCGCCGGCTCCTCACCGACGACCACGCCTTCGACAAGGGCGGGCCCCTGCTCGACAAGACCCGGGAGACCGTCGGCAACGGCCTCGCCACCTGCCCGGCCGCCGCCCACCGGCGCCAGCGCCGCATGCTGCAACCCGCGTTCCACCGCGACCGGCTGCCCGACCACGCCGTGATGATGGCCGAGGAGATCGCCGGCGCCACCGCCCGCTGGCGCGACGGCGACGTGATCGACGTCCCCGCCGCGATGCACCGCCTCACGACCGCCGTCACCGCCCGCTGCCTGTTCGCCGTGCACGAGCGGGACGGCTCGCTGCCGGTGCACCGGAGCATGGACGTCGTGGCCCGCGGCGCCGGCCGGCGGGTGATGCTGCCGCTGCCGGGCGCCGACCGCCTCCCCACCCCCGGCAATCGCCGCTTCCGCCGCGCCCGACAGGACCTGCGGGAGATCACCCGGCGGCTGATCGCCGACTACCGCGCCGCCGGCACCGACCGGCACGACCTGCTCTCCACGCTGCTCACCGCGACGGACGGGGACGGCCGGTGTCTGTCCGACGCCGAGATCCACGAGCAGGTGCTCACCTTCCTGCTGTCCGGCGTGGAGACCACCGCCGCCACCCTCTCCTGGGCCTGGACGCTGCTCGCCGCCAACCCGGCCGTCCGGATGCGCCTGCACGCCGAACTCGACACCGTCCTCGACGGTCGGCCCGCCCGCCACCAGGACCTGCCCGCCCTGCCGCTCACCGCCCGGATCGTCAGCGAGACCCTGCGGCTCTACCCGCCGCCGTGGATCCTCAGCCGCACCGCCACCACCGACACCGAGCTCGGCGGCCACCGCATCCCGGCCGGCGCCACCCTGCTGTACAGCCCCTACCTGCTGCACCGCCGGGCCGACCTGTTCCCCCGTCCCGACCGCTTCGACCCCGACCGCTGGCTCACCACCGCCCGACCCGCCCCCGGCACCTACACGCCCTTCGGCCTCGGTGCCCGCCGCTGCATCGGCGAGTCCTTCGGCGTCACCGAGGCCGTCCTCGCCATCGCCACCATCGCCGCCCGCTGGACCATCGCCCCCACCCCCGGCCGGCCCGTCCGCCCCGGCCGCGGCTCCTCCCTCTCGCCCCGGCCCTTCACCGCGACGCTGACCCGCCGGGTCCGTTGACCGGATTCCGACCGGGCTTCGGTACTGTCCCGGCATGGCCGGCCGTACGGGCGCCGGCCGGAACCACGCCGCTCGACCGGGACGCCACCAGACCATGAACGCTCGAACCCCATCGGGGCTCCTGACCGGGCTGCTCCGCGCCGTCCGGACGTATCCGCGCCGTTCGCCGCTGACCTTCGGCTACGTCGTCCTGCTCCTGCTCGGACACGTCTGGGTCGAGGACCTGCTCGCCGCGGACCGGGCGGACGCGCTCCGCGACCACATCAGCACCAACCTCGACAACCTGCACGACCACCCGGTCACTGCCCTGCTCGGCAGCGCGCTGCTCTTCGACGGCACCCTCACCGAGATCCTCTCCACCGGCTTCGGCGGCACCCTCATCACCCTGGGTCTCGGCGTCTGCTGCTGCCTCGCCTGGGCGGAGCGCCGCTTCGGCAGCCTGCGCGCCGCCGCCGTCCTCCTCTACGGGCACATCGGCGCCACGCTGATCACCGCCGCGGTGATCCTGCTGGCCCTGCGGCACGGCTGGTACCCGGAGAGCGTGCGCCAGGCCTCGGACTACGGCATCAGCTACGGCGCCCAGACCCTCCTCGCCCTCGCCACCCTCGCCGTACCCCGCTGGGCCCGGCTGCCCTGGGCCGCCTTCGTCGTCGCCTGGCCGCTCTCCGGTGACGGCGAATGGCCGGGCCCCCTGCCGGACTTCACCACCGTCGGCCACCTCCTCGCCGCCGCCCTCGGCTTCATCCTGGCCGCCACCGTGGCCCTCACCGCCTCCCGCCGCCGCGCCGAGGCCCTTGACCCGGTACCGGCGGACCGGTGATCACGCCCTGACGGGCCACGACGCTTCCTCTGGGGCGCGGTCCGACCGCAGGACTGAGCTGCCGTCAGCGGGGTGGCCGCAGGACTGAGCTGCCGTCAGCGGGGTGGCCGCCGGTCCGCGGCGATGGCGGTGAGCAGTCGCTCGATCTCCTCCAGCCGGCGCCGCAGATCCTCGACGTCGCCGCGGGTGGCACTCTGGTCGCCCTTCTTGAGGGTGACCAGCAGCTGCCCGTCCGGCTCCAGCCGGGCACGGGCCACCTGGCCGAGGTCGTCGCCGTTCTGGATCCGGACGGCGTGCTCCAGCTCGGACGGGCGCAGCGCCAGGTCGTGCAGCGCGCCGGGCACCAGCTTGCCGTCCTTCACCACGGTGGTGGCCGTGCCCTCCAGGATGCGGGCGGCCCTCGGGTCGCGGGAGAGCCAGCGGGTGACGGCGGAGTTCACCGCGACCAGGGTGACCGCCCCGATCGCGCCGCCGAAAAGGCTGTTGTCGTTGCCGATGATGGCGTTCTGCACCACGTTGGAGAGCAGGAAGACGACCACCATGTCGAAGGTGTTCAGCCCCGCCAGCCCGCGCTTGCCGACGAGCCGGAACAGCACCAGGATCAACGCGTAGACGGCGATCGTGCGGAGGACCTTCTCCACGATCGGAATCTGGACGGCCACCAGGTCGTGCCACACTGCCCCGCTCCTCCCACCTCGACCGCAGGGAACGGGGCAGACGCTACGCCAGGGTCACCGCTTCGGCCTACCGCGCCGGGCCGCCGCGCCCCGCCCGCCAGCCTTGGCTCCCCCGGCCTTCGGCGACCCCGCCCGCTGCCCGCCCGCCTTCTGCGCACCGGGCTTCTGCCCGCCCGACTTCTGCGCGCCGGCCTTCTGCTGCTGCGGCTTGCCCCGGCCGGCCGCCGCCTTCTTCGGCTGCGCCTCGGGCGCCGCCTGCCCGGCCCCGCGCCCGCGCGAGCTGTTGACCGTACGGCCCCGGACGATCCCGATGAACTCCTCCACCAGGTCCGTCGTCCGCTCCTGCGGCCAGGACAGCGCCACCTGGGACTGCGGCGCCTCCACCACCGGCCGGTAGGTGAGGTCCTTGCGGTGGTGCAGCCGGGCCAGCGACTGCGGCACCAGGAGCACGCCGACGTTCGCCGCGACCAGCTCGATCGCGTCCGCCGTGCTGTCGGGGCGCGCGATGGCGGGGCGCCCGGGCAGGGTGTCCGCGGTGAAGCCCAGGGTGTCGTCGAGCGGGTGGAAGACCACCTCCTCGGCCAGGTCCGCCGGCGCGACCTCCTCGGCGGCGGCGAGCCAGTGGTCCTTCGGGAAGACCACGACGGTGGTCTCGGTGTAGAGCGGGATCGCGCTCAGCACGTCCTTGTCGACCGGTAGCCGGAGCAGCCCGGCGTCCGCGCCACCCTCGCGCAGGGTCCGCTCGCCGTCGCCGGACGGGACCGCGAGGAGGTCCAGCGGCACGTCCGGGAGCCGCTCTCCCCAGACCCGGACCCATTTGCCGGGGGTCACGCCCGGGACGTACACGAGCCGGAAGGACGGGTTCACCTGCATGTCTGTCACAGGGCAAGGCTACCGACCGTGACCGGAAGCGCCCGCGCACTCCCTTACCCTTGTCACCATGACATCGCTCAAGCAGAAGACCAGCCAGACCATGAAGCCGGCCACGGCGGCCAAGAAGCTGGGGATCTACCTCGCCGCGGCGCCGACCGACTTCCAGGAGGGCGTGGTCTCCCGCGAGGAGCTCAACGCGCTGCAGGCCGAGCCGCCGCAGTGGCTCCAGGACCTGCGCAAGAACGGCCCGCACCCGCGCCCGGTGGTCGCCGCCAAGCTCGGCGTCTCGATCGCCGGCCTGGCACGCGGCGGCGTGACGGAGGCGCTCACCACCGAGCAGATCGACGCCGTCAAGGCCGAGAACCCGCTCTGGCTCCAGCACGAGCGCGCCAACCAGGTGGACGTCCGCAAGGAGGCCGCCCGGATCAAGGAGAAGCACGAGAAGGAGGCCGCCGCCAAGGAGGCGAAGGCCGCCCAGGCCCGCTGACCCGCCCTCCCCCGTCCGGCACCGCGGCGCTCCGGCGCCGATTGTCGGACCCCTGCGCAACGATGGTGCCGACGTCCGTCCCGACGGGCGTCGGCACCGTCGTGCACGGGTTCACACAGGGGATCGACAGGCGAGAAGGTCCAGGGATGGCCCGGGCACCGGAAGGCAGGATCGCACTGGTCGCGGGGGCGACGCGGGGCGCCGGGCGAGGCATCGCGGTCGAGCTCGGCGCGGCCGGCGCGACGGTGTACGTCACCGGCCGCAGCACCCGGCAGCGGCGCTCGGAGTACGACCGCCCCGAGACGATCGAGGACACCGCCGACCTGGTCACCGCCGCGGGCGGCCGGGGAATCGCGGTGCCCACCGACCACCTGGTCCCCCTGCGCCTGGCGGTGGAGACGCACGCCGTCACCAGCCACCACGCCCTGCCGCTGCTGCTGAAGCACCCCGGCGGCCTGGTGGTGGAGATGACGGACGGCACCGCGGAGTACAACCGCGACGCCTACTGCTGACCTCCGGCCGGGCCGTGGCACGCCTTGGCGCGCCGGCCGGGGGCGGAACTCGCCTCCGGCCGGCGTGTCTTGACCGGGCCGCCGGTCACTCCGAATAATCGGCGGGACCGGGCACCGCAGGGTGCCCCGTACCGTACCGGGCGCGCCGGCCGGGCGACGCCGCCGGCACCGCCGGTGGGCAACACCGGTGGACACCGCACCACATCGCATCGGGGGAGCGACCAGTGATCGAGCAGCCTCAGCACGCCGGAATCGCCGCACTCGCGGACGAGTTCTTCGCCGCCGAGAACACCCACAACCCGTTCGATGCGACCCTCAGCGGGGTCGAGGGCTACGCCCACCTGGTGCCCGACCCGTCCCGCGCGGCCGCGCACCGCCACCGCGAGGCGCTGCGCGGCTTCGCCGAGCGGCTGGCCGCGATCCCGCTCGACACGCTGGCGGGCGAGGACCGGATCACCCACCGGGTGCTCGCCCGGCTGATCGACAACGGCATCGGCCAGATCACCCACGGCCTGGCCGAGTTCAGCGTCTCGGCGACCCTCGTCGCCCCGCAGACCGAGGCCTTCTCCGCGCTCGCCATGACCTCGGTCGACCAGGAGGGCGCCGACGCCTACCTGGAGCGCCTCGCCGGCCTGCCCGGCTACTTCGACGCCGCCCTGCGCTGCACCCTGGACGCCGCCGCCGAGGGCCGCCTCCCGCTGCGCAGCGGGATCGACGCCGCCGTCGCCCAGCTGGAGGCCTACCTGGCCACCGACCCTGCCGAGGACAAGCTGCTGCGGCCGCTGGCCGGCCGCCGGGAGCACGAGCGCGCCCGGACCATCGTGCGCGACGCCGTCCGCCCGGCGCTGGCCCGCTTCCGGGCCGGGCTGACCGAGCAGCTGGCGCCGGTCGCCCGGCCGGACGACAAGGCCGGGGTCTGCCACGTGCCGGGCGGCGCCGAGGGCTACGCGGACGCCGTCGCCCGCTTCACCCGGCCCGGGCTCACCCCGGAGGAGGTGCACCGGATCGGTCTGGAGGCCGTCGCGGCACTGCGCGAGGAGTTCGCCGAGCTGGGCGGCAAGGTGTTGGGCATCACCGAACCCGCGGCCGTGCTGACCGCGCTGCGCGAGGACCGCTCGCTGCGCTTCGGCAGCGCGGCCGAGATCATCGCCCTGGTGGACGGCGCGCTGGAGCGGGCCCGCCGAGCCAGCGCCGACTGGTTCCGCCCGTACCCGATCGCCGACTGCGTGACCAGGGAGATCGACCCGATCGGGGCGGAGACCGCGCCGTTGGCCTACTACCAGCCGCCGGGCCCGGGCGGGCTGCCCGGCACCCACTGGATCAACACGCTGCGCCCGGAGACCCGGTTCAGCTACGAGTACGAGGCGGTCGCCTTCCACGAGAGCATTCCCGGCCACCACCTCCAGCTCGCCGTCGCGCAGACCCTGCACCACCTGCCGCGGTTCCGGCAGAACCCGAGCGGCCAGCTGACCGCCCACGTCGAGGGCTGGGGCCTGTACACCGAGCGGCTCGCGGACGAGATGGGGCTGTACGGCTCGGAGCTGTCCCGGTTCGGCATGCTCTCACTGGACGCGGTGCGGGCGGTCCGGCTGGTGGTGGACACCGGGATGCACCACTACGGCTGGTCCCGGGAGCGGGCGATCGCCTTCATGCGGGCCAACACCGCCACCCCCGAGGCCAACGTCCGCAACGAGATCGACCGTTACATCGCCTGGCCGGGCCAGGCCACCGCCTACCTGATCGGCCGCCAGGAGATCGTGCGGCACCGTGAGCGGGCCCAGGCGGCACTCGGCGCCCGGTTCGACGTCCGGGAGTTCCACCACCAGCTGATCGGGCACGGCAGCCTGCCGCTGGGGGTGCTGGAGGAGCTGGTGACGGACTGGATCCTGGAGCAGTAGGCCGCCGGCGGCCGGACGCTGCTCCGCGTCCGGCCGTCGGTTCGGAGCCGCTCCGTGTCCGTCCGTCGGTTTGGGACCGCTCCGCGTCCTCCTCGGAACCGGACTGTCCGCAGGACGGAGTCGCCGGCCTTGAGCCCGGCCAGGAGTGTGCCCGTCCGCACCGAGCCGGGCCTGGACGACGGAGTCCTGCCCGAACCCGGTGACGGTCTCCGGCAACCGAACCGGCGCCGTCGCGGAAACGGTTCCGCACGCCCGGCAAAGGCTTTCCACGCCCGGACGTGGCGTCACCCCATCGGCCCCGTCGGCACGGTAGTGTCCGCTGGCGCGGCCCCGGCACGCCCGGCGGCCGCCACCCACGCACACCCCGATGGAGGAACCCGTGCCGGCTCCCGCCCGCCGTGCCCTGGCCATAGCCGCGGCCGTCCTGCTCGCCGCCGCAGCCGCAGGCTGCTCGTCCGGCGGCGGCCACGCCGCCAAGGGGGCCGGGCGCAGCTCCGCCCCGGCCGCGGGCGACGCCGCAGCTGCCCCGCCCGCGGCCGCCGCGATCGTCACCGGCCCCGGCCCGAAGAGCAGTTACGACGTCCAGCCGCAGCCCGCGCCGGGCAGCTGCCACTACCGCTTCACCGCGGACAAGCAGCCGCTGCCCGACCCCAACTGCACCCCGGGCGCGATCAGTCCGGCGGTCAACCAGGACAACCTCAAGGACACCATCTGCAAGCCGGGCGGCTACACCTCGACCATCCGCCCGCCGGTGAACATCACCGGCAAGGAGAAGGCCGAGAACGCCAAGTCCTACGGCTACACCGGCCCGATGGGCGACGCCGAGTACGACCACCTGATCAGCCTCCAGCTCGGCGGCGACCCCAACGACCCGCGCAACCTGTGGGTCCAGCCGCCCTCCCCCGGCCACGTCCCGGGCAAGGGCCCGAACAACCCCAAGGACTCGGTGGAGACCCACCTGCACACCGCGATCTGCAAGGGCCAGGTCACCCTGGCCGCCGCCCAGCAGGCGATCGCCACCAACTGGACGACCGCCGAGGCCAAGCTCGCCATCCGCACCGGCTCCGCACCGACCCCGGAAGCCGACGCCGACGGGGACTGACGGACCGCACCGCCGGGCGCGGCGGGGCCCTCCCGACGGCTCAGCGGCCCAGCACCGCACCGCCGTTGAGCCCGATCACCTGACCGGTCAGGTACCCGGCGGCCGGGGAGGCGAGGTAGGCAACCGCCTCGGCCACGTCGGCCGGCGTGCCCGCCCGGCCGACCAGGGTGTCAGCGACCTTCCGGACGTGGAACTCCTCGCTCCAGCCGGCCCCGAAGATCTCGGTGTCCTCGATGTAACCGGGCGCGAGCACGTTCACCGTGATCCCGTCCGGCCCCAACTGCCGCGCCAGGCCGAACGCCCAGCCGTGCAGCGCGGCCTTGGCGGCGGCGTACGAGCCCGCCGAGTGCGGGCCCGCGCCACCGCGCTGGGCCGCCGCCGAACTGATCACCACCAGCCGGCCACCGGGGCGGCGCAGCCCGTCCTGGAGCGCGGTGGTCAGCAGCACGGCGGTGAGCAGGTTGCCGTCCAGGTCCCGCCGCCAGGAAGCGGCCAGCGCGGCCAGACTGCCGTCGGCGGGCGGGGTGACGATCGCACCCGCGTTGTTCACCAGCACGTCCACCGGACCGAGTCCGGCGATCCGGGCCGCCGCCGCCTCGACCGCCGCCGGGTCGGTCAGATCGGCGGCCACCGGTACGACCAGTCCCGGCCCGGCAGCCCGCTCGATCTCCTCCCGGGCCTGCTCCAGCACCGCCGGCCTGCGGCCCAGGATCACCACCCGGTGCCCGTCCCCGGCCAGCCGCGCCGCGATCGCCCTGCCGATCCCGGTACCGCCGCCGGACACCACCGCGAGCCGATCCACCGTCATCGCTTCATCCCCCTCACTCGTCAGCCGACCGCACACCGGCCGCCACGACCCATCCTCGGCCACCCACCGATGCGCGATGCTCAGTCCGCTCCTCTGCCAGCTGCTGGTACCGGCGGCCCTGATCGTCTACTTTCTGATCAGCCCGCCGGAGATCCGCATTCCCTGGTAGGCCGTGCCGATTACCGACTGACCGTCAACCTCGCCGCCAGATCGAGCAGTTCGGGTGTCCGAAGCACCCGCCCGCCGGACCCGGGCAGCTCGACGTGCAGCGGCCCGGTCCAGCGCTCCGGGATCGCCGCCAGGCCGTACCGGGCCCCGGCCAGGCCGCCGGTGACGGCGGCGACCGTGTCGGTGTCCCCGCCGAGGTCGATCGCGGCGCGCAGCGCCTGCTCGAAGCCGTCGGTGGTGCGCAGCGCCCAGACCGCCGAGCCCAGGCAGGGCCAGACCGCGCCGTTGGCCTCGGTGGCGCGCTCCGGGTGCCAGTCGGGGGCGAGGACGGTGGCGTAGCGTTCGCGATGGTCGGGGGCGACATGGGCCAGGACGGCGGGGAGTTCGGCCAGCGGGTCGGCGCCGTCGAGCGCGAGCCGGACGAGCTCGTGGAAGATCGCCGTGCCCTCCCAGGCGGCCCGGTCGCCGTGGGTCAGTGCCGCGATGCGCCGGGCGGCGTCCATGGTGGCCTGCCGCCCGGCGCGGGCGAAGGCGACGGCGGAGGTCGAGGCGCGCATCAGGGCGCCGTTGCCTGCGGCGCGCAGCGTGGTGTCGAAGTGGACGGCGGCCGCGAGGTCCCAGGGCAGGCCACTGGTGAGGACCGATTCGGTCTGGATGCCGATGTCGGGGGGCCCGGCGGCGGCCCAGCGGCGGAACCGGTCGAAGAGGTCCGGGAGGTCCAGACCGCCCCGTTCGATCAGGGATTCGGCGACCAGGACGGCCATCTGGGTGTCGTCGGTGGCCTCGCCGAGCTGCCAGCCGCCGCCCGCCACCAGGTCACCGGGGGTGTCCGGGAAGCGGGCGGAGTAGGCGCCGGCCGGGCCGAACTCGTAGGGGGCGCCGAGGGCGTCACCCACGGCGGACCCGAGGACGGCTCCGGCGGCGCGCTCGTCCGGGCCGGTCATGCCAGGGGCGGGGTGACCGGCAGGTTGCGCTTGTGCTCGGTGCGGCGGTAGTGGCCGAGGACGGTTCGGTGGACGTCCTCGCTGACCGGCAGGCCCTCCAGGAAGTCGTCCAGGGCGTCGTAGCTGACGCCGAGGGCGTCCTCGTCGGGGCGGCCGGGGGCGAGGTTCTCCAGGTCGGCGGTCGGGGTCTTCTTGACCAGCTCGGCCGGCGCGCCCAGCGCCTCCGCGATCGCCCGCACCTGGCGCTTGGTCAGGCCGGACAGCGGCATCACGTCGGCCGCGCCGTCGCCGAACTTGGTGAAGAAGCCGACCGCGGCCTCGGCTGCGTGGTCGGTGCCGACGACCAGCCCGCCCTTGGCGCCCGCGGCCGCGTACTGGACCACCATCCGCTGGCGGGCCTTGACGTTGCCCCCGACGAAGTCCTCGTGGCCGTGGTCGGTGTAGGTCAGGCCGGCGGCCTTCAGGGCGGCGAGCGCGCCGTCGGTGGCGGGCTTGACGTCGACGGTCAGCACCTCGTCGGCGCGGATGAAGCCGAGCGCGAGCTGGGCGTCCGCCTCGTCGGCCTGGACGCCGTACGGCAGCCGCATCGCGGTGAAGGTCACCTGGTGGCCCTCGGCCCGCAGCCGCTCGACGGCGAGCTGGCAGAGCCGCCCGGCGGTGGTGGAGTCGACGCCGCCGCTGATGCCCAGCACCAGGCTGCGCGCGCCGGTGGCCCGCACCTGCTCGGCCAGGAAGTCCACCCGGCGCTCCGCCTCCTTCGCGGGGTCGGGCACGGGCACGACCCCGAGGGCGCGGGCGATCTCCCGCTGGACGTCGGCGGGCAGGGGCTCGGTCATTCCGACTCCTCGGGACGGTGGGTACGAGACGCGGTCACGAGGATACGACCACCGGGGTCGCGGCCTTCACGGGCGGGGGGCCTCCCCCGGTTCCGCCGGTCCCGACGGTGCCCCCGTCCCGTCCGTCCCCGCCTGCGCCTCCGTCCCCGCCTGCGCCTCCGTCCCTGCCTGCGTCTCCGGCCCCGCCTGCGTCTCCGGCCCCGCCCGTGCCTCCGGCTTCGTCAGCTGGACCGGCCGGCCCGGGCCCGGCTGATCAGGGCCCGGCGCCGGGTGCGACAGGATGTCGAGCACCACCCTGCCGTCCACCGTCTCCTGGGCGACGAGCAGCGCCGCCAGCTCGTCCAGGTGGTGCCGGTGCTCGGTGAGCAGGTCGACGGACCGTCGTTCGGCCCGGCGCAGCAGGCGGGCCACCGCCCCGTCCACGGCGTGCTGGGTCTGTTCGGAGTACGGGCGGCGCAGCAGGTCCTCGGGGTTGTCGCCGAGGTAGTGCGGGGTGCCGCTGGAGTAGCCGACCGGGCCGAGTTCCGGGGAGAGGCCGAACTCGCGGACCATCCGGGTGGCGACCGAGGTGGCGTTGGCGAGGTCGTTGGCGGCGCCCGTGGAGCCCTCGCCGAAGACCACCAGCTCCGCTGCCCGGCCGCCGAGCTGGACGGTGAGCAGGTCGGTCAGGTAGCCCTCGCTGTACAGGTGCCGCTCGGCCTCGGGCAGCTGTTCGGTGGCGCCGAGGGCGACGCCGGCCGGGAGGATGGTCACCTTGGCGACCGGGTCGGCGTGCTCGCACAGCGCGGCCACCAGCGCGTGTCCGGACTCGTGCACCGCGACGGCGTGCCGCTCCTCGGGCAGCAGCGCGTTGGAGGACTCCCGCCGGCCGAGCAGCACCCGGTCGCGGGCGGCGTCGAGGTCGTCGGCGGTGAGGGTGGCCCGGTCGGCGCGCACGGCGTTGATGGCGGCCTCGTTGACCAGGTTGGCGAGGTCGGCGCCGGAGAAGCCGGGGGTGCCGCGGGCGAGCCGTCCGAGGTCGACGTCCGGGGCCAGGGTCTTGCCGCGGGCGTGCACGGCGAGGATGGCGGCCCGCTCGGCCTGGTTGGGCAGCGGGACGGTGACCTGCCGGTCGAAGCGGCCGGGGCGCAGCAGGGCGGGGTCGAGCGCGTCCGGGCGGTTGGTCGCGGCGATGACGACGATGCCGGTGCTCTGGTCGAAGCCGTCCATCTCGGCGAGCAGCTGGTTCAGGGTCTGCTCGCGCTCGTCGTTGCCGCCGATCCGGGTGCCACCCGCGCGGCGGCCGCCGACGGCGTCGATCTCGTCGATGAAGATGATCGACGGCGCGCGCTTGCGGGCCTCGTCGAAGAGGTCACGGACCCGGGAGGCGCCGACGCCGACGAACATCTCCACGAAGCCGGATCCGGTCACCGAGAGGAAGGGCACCGAGGCCTCGCCGGCGACCGCCCGGGCGAGCAGGGTCTTGCCGGTGCCGGGCGGCCCGACCATGATCACCCCGCGTGGCCCCTTGGCTCCGGCGGCGGCGTACCGCTCCGGACTGCGCAGGAAGTCGACCACCTCGCTGACCTCCTGTTTCACCCCCTCGTACCCGGCCACGTCGGCGAATCCGGTGGCCGGCCGCTCGGCCTCGATGATCTTCGCCCGGGACCGCCCGATGGCACTCAGGCCGCCGCCCAGCGACCGGGCGGCCATCCGGCCGGACCAGAGGAAGAGCGCGCCGAAGATCAGCAGCGGCAGGAACAGCAGCAGGGTGGACCAGACGGAGCCGCCGCCGCTGGTCCGGCTGCCGGTGATGGTCACGTGGTGGCCGGAGAGCGCGCCGCTGAGCTCGGAGGTGCCCAGGACGGTGGGGATCTGGCTGGTGAAGTGGGTGCCGTCCTTGAGCGTGCCGCTCACCCCGCCGGTGTCGCTGACGTCCACGGTCTGCACCTGGCCGGCGTTGACCCGGTTCAGGAAGTCGGTGTAGCCGTAGCGGGTGCCGGGCTTACCGGGATTGGAGAAGAGCACCAGCATGAACAGCGTCGCCAGCACGGCGACGGGCAGCAGCCAGCGGCGCCACGAGGGGGGCGGGGGCTTGGCCGGGCCGCCGGGGCCCGGCCCCGGACCCTGGCCCGGTCCTCGCGGTTGGCCCCGGCCCTGCCCCGGTCCGGCGCCGGGGCCCGGCGGGGTCGTGGGGTGGCGGGCAGCGCGCAGCCGGATTCGTGCGATCATCCACGCTCACCGCCTCTCGGGGGACCGAACAGCCTCCGCCCCTCCATGGTCGGACGCTCCGCGCCCGGACGGGAGGCCGAACGGGACGATACCGGTCCAACCGGGGCAAAACAGCACCGCTCGACGGTCCGCTCGGTGCGGGCCGCTCGGTGCAGGCCGGCGGCCGGCCGCAGCTGCGGCCCGACCGCGCGACCGCTCCGTCAGCCCTCCCCGCGACCACCCCTTCGGCCGCGGGCCAGGGCCGCACGTCCTCGCGCCCCCGGCCGCTCAGGAGAAGTCGAGGCCGTCCGTCCGGGTCCGCTTGAGCTCGAAGAACTTCGGGTACCCGGCCAGCAGCCGCACACCGTCGAAGACCCGTACCGCGTCCTCACCGCGCGGGATGGCGCTCAGCACCGGGCCGAAGAAGGCGACGCCGTCCACATGGATGGTCGGTGTTCCGACCTCCTCGCCGACCGGGTCCATGCCCTCGTGGTGGCTCTTGCGCAGCGCCTCGTCGTACTCGGTGCCGTTCGCCGCCTCGGCCAGCTCCTCCGGCAGGCCCGCCGCCACCAGCGCCTCCCGGATGACGGCGTCGTCGGCGGGCCGGTCCTGGTCGTGCAGCCGGGTGCCGAGCTCGGTGTACAACGCGCGCAGCACCTGCGGGCCGTGCTGCTCGGCGGCGGCGGTGCAGACCCGCACGGGGCCCCAGCCGGTGGTCAGCAGGCGCTGGTAGCGCTCGGGCAGGTCGGTGCGGCCCTCGTTGAGGACGGACAGGCTCATCACCCGGAAGTTCAGGTCGAGTTCGCGCTGCCGCTCGACCTCCAGGATCCACCGGGAGGTTATCCAGGCGAACGGGCAGATGGGGTCGAAGTAGAAGTCGACCTTGGTGGTGCCGGTGTCGGTCCGGTGGCCGTTGTCGAGGTGCTGGTGGGGCGCGCTGTTCGTCACATCGTTTGTCACACCGGAGAGGCTAGGCCCCGGGTGGCCCACTCTCCAGGGCCAATCGTTGACTGACCTGGCGGGCCACTTCGACGCCCGGCCGGCCGCTCAACCGCACGTCGTCCCGTTCGCCGGCACCGTGCCGTCCAGCAGGTAGGCGTCCACGATCTGCTTCAGGCACGGGTTGCCGGTGTTGTAGCCGCCGTGTCCCTCGCCCTGCAGGGTGACGGCGACGCCGACGCCCGTGCCGAGCTGCTGCGCCATCGCCCGGGCGCCCTCCACCGGGGTGGCCGGGTCGCCGGTGGTGCCGACCACCAGGATCGGGGCGGCGCCCGGCGCGGAGACCTCCGGATGGGCGGCCTTGCCGGGGACGGGCCAGCCGGTGCAGCCGGTCAGGCCCCAGGCGGTGTAGGGCCCGAACACCGGCGAGGCGGCGCGGAACTGCGGCAGCTGCTGTTGCACGTCCTGGTCGGAGTAGCGCTGCCGGGCGTCCACGCAGCTGATCGCCCGGTTCGCGGCGTTCAGGTTGGTGTAGTGCCCCTGGGCGTCGCGCCCGTTCAACGCGTCGGCGAGCCGGAGCAGCGTGTCGCCGGTCCCCTGCTCCGTCGCCTCGGTCAGCCCGGCGGCCAGCGCGGGCCAGGTCTCCGTGCTGTACAGGGCGCCCGCGATGCCGGTGATCGCCAGGCTCTCGGTGAGCTGCCGCCCCTGGCTGGTGGGGAGCGGCGACTGCGCCAGCTTCTGCGCCAGTGCGACGACCTTCGCGGTGCCCTCGTCGCCGCCCGCGCCGGTCGGGCAGGCGGCCCCGGCCTGGGCGGCGCAGGCCTTCATGAAGTCGCCGAGGGCGAGTTGGAAGCCCTGGGCCTGGCCGAGCGCGGACTGCTGCGGGTCCTTGGTCGGGTCGACCACCGAGTCCAGCACCATCCGGCCGACGTGCTGCGGGAACAGGTGCGCGTAGACGCCGCCGAGCTGGGTGCCGTAGCTGATGCCGAAGTAGGACAGCTTCCGGTCGCCGAGCACCTGCCGCATGAGGTCCATGTCCCGCGCGGCGCTCTCGGTGTCCACGTACGGCAGCACCGCGCCGGAGTTGTGCTCGCAGGCGGCGACGAAACGGGCGTTGCCCTCGTCCAGGGCCTTCACCTCGCCGGGGGTGTCGGGAGTGCTGTCGGCGGCGGTGGACTCGTCCATCGCCCGGTCGTCCAGGCACGTCACCCCGGCGCTGGCGCCGACCCCGCGCGGGTCGAAACTCACCAGGTCGTAGCGGGAGTTGAGGGAGGCGTAGGCCGTGGCGAGGGCGGGCAGGGTGGCCACACCCGAGGCGCCGGGGCCACCGAAGTTGAACAGCAGCGAGCCGATCCGGTGCTGCTCGTCCTTGGCCCGGCTGCGGATCAGGGCGAGGCCGATCGTCGTGCCGTCCGGTTTGCTGTGGTCCAGCGGGACCTTGAGGGTGGCGCACTGCCAGTCGGCGGCGGGCGCGGTGCCGTTGCCCTGGGCGTTGGTGGGGGCGGCGCAGGCGTGCCAGTCCAGCTGCTGGGCGGCCAGTCCGGTGGCGGTCCCGGTCCCGACGGCCGGGGGGGCCTGCTCGGGCTCGGCGGCGAAGGAGCCGTCACCCTGGCAGCCGGTGGCGGCGGTGAGCAGCAGGACGGTCAGGCCGATTGCTCCGGCGCCGCGGACGACGGTGTGCATGGGGTGGGTCCACCTCTCGGGTCGGCCGGGCACCTCGGGGCGCGGTCTCGGGTCCGCCGGCCGCCCCGGCCCGCGACAGGATTGCGTGCGCGCCCGGCGCTCGGTTCTTCGACGCACCACAGACCCTAGGGTCCGGGGCCCGGCGATGCCCCGCGGCGACCTTCGGATGGGGGCGCGCGCCGAACCGGCTGCCACCGGCCGACCGGGTGAGGGGCCGATCCGCGCAGCCCGGTTGCGGAGCCTCACGGTGACGGTGGGACACGTCTCCACTGCCGTGTTCCGTCGCCACCCTGCCGATCGGCAGGGTGGCGACGGCGATCGCGGCCCGGGAACCTCCCGATCGGCACCTGTGCGACGGACTGGCGGCGCGCAAGGATGACGGCCATCGGGGCCCCGCCGGTGGGGCCCGGGAAGGAGCCCTGCCGTGACCGCCCTGTTCCTGCTGCTCCCGGTCCTGTCGTGCCTTTTCCTGTCGTTCCCGGTCCTGCGCTTCGCCCTGTCCGCTGCCTTCTGCGTCTCCCCCTGGGCCCGCGTCGGCGCCCTGCACGCCACGCGTCGCCGACGCATCCCCTCAGCGCAGCGCCATGCCCGGGGTTCCCCGCACCGCGTACGCCGGCAGGCGCAGCCCGCCGAGGGCTGCGCGGGGCAGGCTCAGTCCGAAGCACCGCTCGACGGCGCCGAGGGTGCGGCGTCGGGCGGCCCCGTCGGCCTGCCGCCCGGGGTCGCAGGAGGTCACGCCGTCGGCCTCCAGGACGCCGGCGGCGACCAGGTCCGGCACCAACAGGTCCGGCTCCTGGCCCCAACGCCAGCGCTCCTCGCCGAGGCCGAAGCCGCACAGCACGGCGCCGTCCCGGGCGTAGTCGAGCAGGGCCTGCCGCTGTTCCGGCATCGCGCGGAAGTGCACCACCTCGACGCCGTCGCGCGCTATCTCGGTGAGCAGCTCACCACCGGTGGAGTCGCCGTACTCGATCGCGAACGACCAGCCTGCGCACGCACCGACCCGGATCACGCCGTCGCCGTCGCCACCCGGGCGGTAGACCTCGATGTCCAGGTCCCGGATCTCGGTGTCGCTGATCGGCCGGGTCGCGGTGGCCGGGTCGGCACCCATCCGGCGGGCGAGCTCCTCGGGCGCGATCCCCCGGGCGAAAACGACACCGCCGAGCTCACCGTCCATGTCGCGGCCGCCCGTTGACGATCGGCCGGCGCCCGGCCCGCCGAGCTCCGCGAGCCACTGGATGCCGTCGCCGTCCTGCCCCACTCCGTCGTGTGTGCCGTCGGTCATGCCGCCCTCCCCTCGCGCGTGGCCTGTGGTGACCGGGCGCGCCGGTCGGCACCCTAACCGACCCGGCCGACAGCCGGAGACCGGTCGCCGGATCGGTGCCGGAACCGGCCCCGCGCGGGCCGACAACCACCCCTGATCGATCGGAAGGAGGCTGATCCGGAACCGAACACACCCGGCCCGCGCCGCCATTCGCCCGGCACCTGCACCGACGCTGGCGTCAACGCCGACGCCGACGCCGCACGACTCATCCGGAAACGGTCGACACCTCCTGGCCCACCGCTTCGAACAGCAGCTTCGCGGCCACCGTCGCCCCGTCGGTGCGGATACTGCCGGCCACAGCCTTCGCCCGGACACGGGTCTCGGGCGCCAGGGCCGTGGCGAGCGCGGCGGAGAGCGAGTCGACGGTCGGCGTGAGGTCGAGGTGGGCCGCGCCGATGCCCAACTCGGCCACCCGGGCGGCCCAGTACGGCTGGTCCGCGATCCGGGGGACGACCACCTGGGGTACGCCCGCCACGGCCGCGGTCGTCGTGGTGCCCGCGCCGCCGTGGTGGACGACGGCGGCCACCCTGCGGAACAGGGCCTGCTGGTTCACCTCGCCGACGACGTGGCAGTCCTCGCGGTCGTCGATCGGGGCGAGTCCGGCCCAGCCGCGGGCGAGGAGCACGCGGCGGCCGTGCGCCCGGCTCGTTTCGACGGCCACCCGCGCGATGCCCTCCGGTGCGTATGCGGCCATGCTGCCGAAGCCGACGTACACGGGCGGTTCACCGGCGGCCAGGAACGCCTCCAGGTCAGCCGGGAGCGGACGGTCGTCGGGCAGGATCCACGCCCCGGTCGGCACCAGGTCGAGCTCCGTCCTGCCATCCGACGGGCACAGCGTCGGGTCCGCCGCCAGCCACGGCCGCTCGGTGAAGACGTGGTCGCGGACGTTCTCCACCGGCGGCAGGCCGACCGCCGCGCGGTGGCTGTTGAGCGCGTCCCCGTACAGCCCGTTCACCCGCTGGGCGTCCTGCTCCCACAGTTTCCGGTAGTCGGTCTCGTCCTGTGGGGACGGCGTCCCGGGCCGCCGCCCGGGCCGGAAGTGCCGCGAGGGCAGTCCGAAGATGTGGAAGCAGGCCAACACGTAGTGGAGGCCCAGCTTCTCGGCGACGTCCCGCGCCCCGGCCGGCATCAGGCCGGTCGCCAGCAGCACATCGCAGCCCTCGGCCACCGCGGTCAGCGTCTCGAACCGTGCGGCGACCAGCTCGCGGGCGAGCCGGAACGCGGCCTCGGCCGTCGGAGGTTTCGGACCGGCGACCACCGAGTGCACCGACGGACCGAGCGGCACCAGCGGCACCCCGACCCGCGCCAGCAGGTCCGCGAACTCCTCGTCGGGCGGCGCACACACCCGTACCTCCGCACCGAGCCCCCGCAGCGCCGCCAACGGCTCGACATCTCCGCGCGATCCCCACGTCGTCATCAACACGCGCATTTCACGACTCCCGTTTCCGCAGGTCATGGCCTTACGGCCGGGATTCTGCGGCACAACGGGGGGCTTGCCGCAAGCCCCGGGGCACGCTATAGCTTGACAGTGGCAAGGGGATTGGTTCTCCTTGCCGTTTCCATTGGCCGCCCGGTCCCACCCGCTCACACCGAACCTGCCGCACCGGAGCGATCCGACCCCGGAACCCCGCCTGCCCCGGCTGATCCGCCGGGCGCCGCCCGCTCCGCACACCCCTACCGCCGGGCGGCCTGCCGCGGCCCCGACGGCCACTCCGGGCCACGCGCACGAGAGACCGTCGGCCCGGTTGCTTTCCACCCCGAGCCATCTGCCGCAGGCAGCCCAATCCGGCGAACCACCTCCGGGACTCCTGGTCCCGGCCAGGCCGCCCGCTGTCAGCGGACGGCCGGCGCGCAACGCACCCTGCGGCGCCGCGCCCGCGCCGCTCGGTCTCGGGGATGTGGTCGATGCCGTGCGCCTCGACGCGGCCGCCCCGTTCCTTGGGCCCTCCGTGGGGTTCGTGCCCACCTGCTTGCTTATTGGTGGCACCCTCAATAGCATCCGGCGCATGCCGTCAAGCGTTCAGCGCAAGAGGGTTCGCAAGTCCCCCGAGGACCGCCGGGCGGACATCGTCGGCGCCGCGGCCGAGGTCGCCCTCACCGAGGGCCTGGAGTGCGTCACCCTGCGCCGGATCGCCGAGCAGCTCGACGTCCGGCCGGGTCTGATCAGCCACTACTTCCCCGCTGTCGAGGGCCTCGTCGCCGAGGCCTTCGGCAGCGCCGCCACCGCGGAACTGGAGGCGCTGCTGCCCGCCGACCCGCAGGACGGGTCCCCGCTGAGGCACCTGGCCCGCTTCCTCGCCCGCACCACCGGCCCGTCCTACGACGACATGAGCCGGCTCTGGCTCAACGCCCGCCACCTCAGCCGCTACCGGCCCGGCCTGCGCGACCACGTGCTCGACCAGGAGACCGGCCGGCGCGGCCGGCTCGTCGGCGTCATCGCCGCCGGGGTCGAGCGGGGCGAATTCCGCACCGAGGACCCGGTGCTGACGGCAGTTCACATCCTCGTCGTGATCGACGGCCTGGCCGTCCACGCCAACACCGGCCTGCGCGACCGCCCCTCCGCCGTCACCCGGCTCGCCGCCGCCACCGCCGAACGCGAACTGGGCCTGGCCGAGGGTGCGCTGAACCCCACGGACGCACCCGAACCCCCCGCCACCGAGCAGTCCTGACCGCTGCCCCACAGACACGCCACGCCCCCACCACGCACCGCTGGAGCCGAAGTGCGCACCTCCCTGGTCCTCCTCTCCGCCCGTCTGCTGGACCCCGCCTCCGGGGGCTTCCTCCCGCAGACCGCCCTCGCCGTCGTGGACGGCCGGATCGCCGCCCTCGGCGACGACCGCACCATCCGCGGACTCGCCGACCCCGCGACCACGGTGATCGACCTCAAGGGCGCCGTGGTCACCCCCGGCCTGGTGGACGGACACCTGCACCCGGCCGCCGGTGCCGAGCTCACCCACGGCCTGGACCTCTCCGGCTGCACCGACCTGGCCAAGGTCCGCGCCGCCCTCGCCTCCGAGGCCGGACGCCTCTCCCCCGGCGCCTGGCTGCACGCCTGGGGCCTGGACCCGAACGTCTTCGGCGACCATCCGGTGGAGTCCGCCGCCCTCGCGCCCGTCCTGGACGACATCCCGGCGCTGCTCCAGCTCTTCGACGCCCACTCCGTGCTCGCCAGCCCGCGCGCCCTGGAGCTGGCCGGAGTGGACGGCCCGCGCAGCTTCGACCGGACCGCCGAGGTGGTCTGCGACGCCGACGGCCGCCCCACCGGCCTGCTGCTGGAGGACGCCGCGTGCGAGCTGGTCGAGCGCGCCGCCCCTCGGCCCACCCGCGCCGAGCGCCGCGACCGCCTCGCCGCCGCCCTGCGCGCCATGGCCGCCCACGGCCTCACCGGCGGCCACGCGATGGACGCCGACGGCGACAGCCTGGACCTCTACACCGAACTGGACGAGGCCGGCCGGCTGCCGCTGCGGCTGCGCGTCGCCCCCTGGTGCCGGCCCGGCGTGGACGCGGACGGGCTGCGCGCACTGGTCGAGCAGCAGGGCCGAGGCGGTCGGCTCTGGCGGGTGGACGGCGTCAAGCTGTTCATGGACGGCACGATCGACAACGGCACCGCCTGGCTGGAGCGCCCGGACTGCCACGGTGATTCCACCCACGCCCTGTGGCCGGACCCGGCGCACTACACCCACGTCATCCAGGAGCTGCACCGCTCCGGGGTTCCGACCGCCACCCACGCGATCGGCGACGCCGCCGTCCGGCACGCGCTCGACTCGATCGAGAAGGCGGCGAGCGAGGGCACGCCGCACGGGGCGTCCCCCGTCCGGCACCGGATCGAGCACATCGAGACCGTTCCGGACCCACTCGTCCGGCGATTCGCCGAGCTCGGCGTGGTCGCCTCCATGCAGCCCACCCACTGCTGCGACTTCACCCGGGCCGACCACACCGACAACTGGTCCCGCCGCCTCGGCGAGGAGCGGGCCGACCGCGCCTGGCGCTGCCGGGACCTCTGGGACGCGGGCGCCACCGTCGTCCTCGGCTCGGACTGGCCGATCGCCCCCTACCCGCCGCTGGGCGTCATGGCGGGCGCCCGCCACCGCCGTCCCACCCGCGACCTGAGCCAGGCCCCGCACAACCCCGGCCAGGCGCTCACCGCCGCAGAGGCGCTGCTGACGATGACCGCCAACGCCGCCCACGCGGCCGGCGAGGAGCAGCTGGCGGGCAGGATCACCGTCGGCCACCGCGCGGACCTCACCGTGTTCGCCGCCGACCCGCTCACCACCCCGGCCACCGAACTGGCGGACCTCCCCGTCCTGCTGACCGTCCTGGACGGCCGCCCCACCCACCGCTGCGACTCGCTCTGAACGGGCCACGACCCGCACCGGACCGGGTCACTCCACCGGCCCGTATCGCACCACCGGCCCGACGGCACGACCCCGACACACGGCCTGAACGCCGGGCGGCCCACCCCGTACCCCTGGACGGGGGGCGCGAGGCCTCCCGGTCCGGCGCACGTGCCCGACCGAGGAAGGCACGACGCTCCGCACCGCAGCCACCGGGCTGCTCGCCGGGCTCCTCCGCCTGGGTGGCGCGTCCGCCGCGTTCGCGAACCCCACCCCGAACCAGCCGGGGCCGCCGAACCGGACCTGCCGGAACTTCCTGGCGGCCGGCGTACAGCAACGCCGGCGCGCCGTCCCGGTACGACGTCGCCTGCTACCAGCAGTTCGTCCATTCGTCCTGAACCGCCCGGCCCCCGCATTCCGTTGTACTCCGTTTCCGTTTTCCGTACGGTGGTCCCGCGCTCCGATCCACCGGCCGGAAGCGCGGGACCGCCCGGGGGTTGTCCCCCTGCTGGATCCGGTGGCTCTCCCCAGCGCGTCGCCGCACCTCGGTGATCGACGATTCTTCGGCCGGCCTTCGTCGGTGAACCGATCGCACCCATCGAACCGGCTTTCCGAATCGTCGAATCGACGCTTCGAGGATCGGCGGTTCGACGAACCGAGGAGCAGCCCGACATGACCGCACGCAGCGAGGAGCGCGACAGGCGCATGGACCGACGCGCCCTGCTGACCGCCACCGCGGCCGCCGTGACCACCACCCTGCTCGCCCCTGCGGCCCGCGCGGACCAGCCGGGAAACGCCGACCAGCCGGAGAGCGCGAACCGGTCGGACCGGACGGACAGCCAGACCTCCACTGTGGTACGCGAACTGAGCGCTCTCGCACACCCCTTGAGGTCCACCGAACCGACCGGCCGGACCACCGACCTGCGGCCGCTGGGCGCGATGATCGGCGACGCCACGGTGGTGGGGCTCGGCGAGGCCACCCACGGCGCGCACGAGTTCTTCACCATGAAGCAGCGGGTGCTGCGCCACCTCGTCGAGGAGAAGGGATTCACCACCTTCGCCCTGGAGACGAGTTGGTCCGCCGGCCTGCGGATCGACGACTACGTCCAGGGCCGCACCGGCGGCGACGCCCGGCAGCTGGTGAAGGACACGATGGGCACCTCGCCCTGGGAGCGCCAGGAGTTCGCCGACCTGATCGACTGGATGCGCGACCACAACCGTGCACACCCGCTGCGCCCGGTCCACTTCCTCGGCGACGACCTGGACTTCCCGGCCATCGGCGACCAGCTCTTCGACCGGGTGACCGCCTACGTGCGCGAGGCCGCTCCCGGGTCGCTTCCGCGGCTGGAGCAGCTGTACGCCGGCCTGCGCCCGTTCGACGACGCCATCGGCTACATCACCACGCGGCCGCTCGCCGAACGGCGGCGGAACGCCGCCGTGGCGCAGCAGACACTGGAGCTGGTCACCGCCGCCGGGGGCGAGGACGGCGAGGCGTACGCGTGGGCGGTGCAGAACGCCCGGAGCATCGCCCTGACCTTCGCCTTCAGCGCCGTGAACCTGGAGGACACCGCCGACGTGGCCGCGATGCAGAACCTCCGCGACCGGGCGATGACCGACAACACCCTCTGGTGGCAGCGCCGTACCGGCGGGAAGGTGCTGCTGTCCGCGCACAACGGCCATGTCGGGTACCGGAGCAGCGACCCCGAGCTCTACCCCAGGACCCAGGGCGAGTACCTGCGCGACGCCCTCGGCGCGGGCTACGTCGCCATCGGTTTCACCTTCGGCCGCGGCTCGTTCCTCACCAAGGACTCGCCGTTCGCCCCCGACTGGAAGACGGTCACCGTTCCCCCGGCCACCGCCGGCATGAACGAGTACGTCCTCGACCGGGTCCGCCCCGGCGACTACTACGTCGACCTGCGCTCCGCCCCGCCGGCCGGCCGCGCCTGGCTGGACACCGCCCGCCCGACCTACGACGCCGGGACGGAGTTCCGCAGCGACCCGCTGCCGCGGCTGGCGATCGGCCCGGCCTACGACGCGCTGATCCACCTCCACGGGACCAGCGCGGCCCGCCGTCTCTGAGCGTCGTCAGTGGTCGCTGCTAGCGTGCCTCTCCGTCAGCAACGGTTCGCGGCAGGACGGGCCGCACCACCGACGGGGGAGGCACCAGCACGTGCGGGAAGTGACGCGCCACACCGTGGTCCGGCAGCGGATCCGCGACGCCCTGGGGGACGTCCGCGGCCGGGCGCTCGGTCACTGGTACGACCTGGAGGACGACCTGACCATCGGGTCCGTCCGCGCGATGGGCGAGGAGCTGCTCGACCACGTCGCCGCCCTCTCCCTGGAGGACGGGGGCCTCACCGGGGCCGACGCCCGCGCGGCCCTGCGGACGGCGGCCGAGTGCGCCCTCGGCGTGCTCCAGCTCGGCTGCTTCCCCCGGGGCGACTTCGACGTCCCCTTCCCGTACATCGGCAGGACGCTGGACAGCGAGGACGTCCGCTTCGGTGCCGTCGTGGACTTCGCGCCCACGGCCGCGACCTGGGTGGAGGCCTTCGCGATGTGCCTGATCGGCGGTCTGCTCCCGCACCGCGAGCGCATGCTCGGCCCGCTGCTCGTCGAGGACTACGCGCCCGCGGTCCGCGAGGGCCTGCCCCACTCGGACCTGGCGTCCGTCTCCGAGCCCGCGGACCTGGCCGCGGTGGCGGCCCTCGGCTCGTACCTCTTCGTCGTGGAGACGGAGCGGTCGCCGTGGATCGCCCCCGGCCCCGTCCCGCTCCGCAAGCCGGACACCGACGAGCGCGCGGCCGCCGCCCGGGGCCTGGACGCCGCGGGCGGGGCGACGCCCGGCGGGCTGAGCCCGGACCAGCGGCTGCTGCGGGTCCTGCTGGAGGACGACCGGGCCGCCTTCGAGGAGGCGCTCGCCGACCGCCTCGTCCTCCACCGCGACAGCACGCCCGCGACGGCCTGGCCCCGCACCCTGCTCCCGGTCGTCCCGATCGCCCTCGCCGCCCTCGCGGTCCAGGCACACGGGTGGGAGCTGGGCATATCCTCCGGCTACCTCCCGGCGACGCTGGTCGGCACGGGCTGATCGATCCTCGGACCGACGTGCCCGCACCGACCCACGCCGCCCCCGCGGCGGCCCTCGGCGGCCGGCACCGCCCCGCGGCGACGCTCAGCCCGTGAACCGTCCGTCCCGCGCCACCACCCGGCCCGCGCGGACCACCAGTTCACGCGCCGGCAGGTCGATCACCACCTGCGGCAGGCACTCGCCCGTCACCAGCATGAAGTCGGCGGGCGAGCCCGGCTTCAGGGTGGCGGCCGGCAGGTCCAGCAGTTCGGCGCCGCCGTCGGCCGCCAGGGCGAAGCAGTCGGCCAGCTGTTCGTCGGTGCGGGCGTCGGTGGTCCAGCCGAGCAGGTGGGCGCGGTGCAGCATGTCGGCGTTGCCGTACGGGCTCCACGAGTCGCGCACGCCGTCCGAGCCGAGCCCGACCCGCACCCCGTGCGCCCGCAGCTCACGGAACGGCAGCACCTGGTGGGCCGAGGGCGCCACGGTGGTGAGGCCGACGCCGGACTCGGCCAGCTCGGCCGCGAGGTCGGCGAGCGGGTCGCCGGTCAGCTCGGGGACGCAGAAGGCGTGGCTGACGACCACCCGCCCGGCCAGTCCGGCCGCCCTGGTCCGCGCGGCGATGTCGCGCAGCGGGCCGAGGCCGCGCTCGCCCCGGTCGTGCAGGTGGATGTCGAGGCGCAGTCCGTGCTGCTCGGCCAGACCGAACAACAGCTCCAGCTGGGCGGGCCCCTCGCCCGCGGAACCCCCGGCCGGGGCGCCGTCGAAGCCCGCCGGGTCGATCCCGCCGATGGCGTCGACCAGCCCGCTCGCCGCCGCCTCCGCGAGCAGCGCGCCCGCGCCGGGCATCCGCCGGACCCCGTGCTGCGGGAAGGCCACCAGCTGGACGTCCAGCACGCCGGCCAGCCGCTCGCGCACCTCGGCGAGCCCGGTCACCCCGGCCAGCCCGTACGCCGGCGCCACGTCCACGTGGGCCCGCACCGCGCGGGTGCCGCGCGTCACGGCGTGGCTCAGCAGCCGGTGGGCGCGGTCGGCGAGCGGGGGTGCGCTGGTGCCGGTGGAGGTCGACGTCGCCCTGCACGTACTCGGGCAGCGAGCCGGCCGGGCGGCGGCTGTACCAGGGCTCGCCCCAGGCGGTCTTGTCCGGGTGGATGTGCGCGTCCACCAGGGTGGGCAGCACGATCCGGCCGCCGCCCTCGACCACCTCCGGCACCACCCCGTCCGGCACCCGCTCGGCCAGCAGGCCGTCCACGGCGATCAGGTCGACGGCCCGGTCGGCGCCGTACGGACGGACGTCCCGGAAGACCGTGACGGACGGCACGGTGGCGGAAGGAGTGGCATCGGATCGCGTGACGCCGGAAGGCGTGGTCATGGGGTGCTCGCTCTCGCTCTGGTTCCCGGGGTGATCCGGCTCCGTGGACGGAATCTGTCCGACAGGCAAAACGTCCTACCTTTCATTCAACAGTCTGTTTATCATCTCCGGGTTCCCGTCCCCCGTCCGGAGTCGCTCACGCATGCCCACGCCACCGCCCGCCGTCACGCCCGGACCGCACCCGCTGCATGCCCTGCGGGCCACCGTCTTCGCCATCGGCGCCCTGCTCCTGCTGGTCGGGGTGGGCGTACTGCTCGACCAACCGCTGCTGATCCCGCCGTTGGCCGCCAGCGCCGCGCTGGTGCACGGCGCACCCGGGCTGCCGATCTCGCAGCCGCGCAACCTGATCGGCGGTCAGCTGATGTCGGCCCTGATCGGCTTCGCCACCCTGGCCGTCACCGGCAGCACCGCCTGGGGCGCGGCCGTCGCCGCCGGACTCTCACTGGGCGCGATGATGCTCACCCACCTCTCGCACTCCCCGGCCGTGGCCACCGCCGTGATCGTGGTCCTGCAGGCGCCGCACCCCGTGCCCTTCCTCCCGCTCCTCGTGCTGGCCGCCGGGCTGCTGGTCGCCATCGGCCTGCTGCCCGGCCGGATCGGCGGGCATCCGGTCCGCTACCCGGTGTCCTGGTGACGGCGGCGCCCCGGCGACCGACCACGCCCTGCCGACAGGGAACACCCTGGCGACCGGCGACGCCGTGGTGACCTGCTGTCCACTCCACTCTCCTGCTGAACGCCGACGGTCGGGTCATCCGATCGGATGACCCGACCGTCATCCGCTCCGCCGGCCAAGGGCGACCGCCCCGCCGACGCCGCCGTACGCCCGCGACGGCAGGCTGGGAGCATCACGCAGTCCGCCCACCCCGCCGAGGAGTCCCCGCCATGACCGCCCGTCCGCTCTCCCCCGCCGATCAGGCCCTGCTGGACGCCGCCGACCGCGGCGACCTCGACGCCGTCCGCGCGGCCCTGACCGCGGGCGCGACCGTCGAGGCCCGCGACGCCGAGGGCCGCACCCCGCTGCTGCGGGCCGCCTTCGCCGACCGGGTCGCCGTCGCCCGGCTGCTGGTCGAGGCCGGTGCGGACGTCAACGCGCAGGACCCCCAGCTGAACAGCCCCTGGCTGGTCACCGGCATCACCGGCAGCGTCCCGATGCTGCGCGCCCTGCTCCCCGGCGGCCCGGACCTCACCCGCCGCAACCGCTACGGCGGGGTGTCGGTCATCCCCGCCGCCGAACGCGGCCACGTCGCCTACGTCCGCGCGGTCCTCGCCGAGACCGCGATCGACGTCGACCACGTCAACGACCTCGGCTGGACGGCCCTGCTCGAAGCCGTCCTCCTCGGCGACGGCGGCCCGGCCCACCGCGAGATCGTCGACATCCTGCTCGCCCACGGCGCCGACCCGTACCTCGCCGACGCCGACGGCGTCACCGCCCGCACCCACGCCGGGCGCCGCGGCTTCCGCGCCATCGCCGAGGCACTGCGCACGGCGGAGGAAGAGGCCGCCCGCAACTCCGGTACGGCCGACGCCGGCTGAAGCCACGGCAGGACCGCGCAACCGCAACGCCCTCAGGACCCCAGGTACGTCAGCACCGCCAGCACCCGGCGGTGGTCGTCCGGGGCCTGCGGCAGGTCGAGCCTCGCCACCGTCCGCGCCCGCTGGGCGTCCTTCCTCGGCACCTTCGTCGCGCTCGGCCTGGGCGTGACAATCCTGGCCATGACCGCCCTGGTGCTCGCCTCCGCCGAACCGGACGTGCCCCGGCGCTACGCCGGCACCCGGGTCGTGGTGCAGAGCCCCACTGTCGACCAGTCGGACGGCACCTTCACCCCGGGCCGGCCCTGGTCCCGGGAGCGCACGCAGGAACTGCTGCGGGCCCTGGCCACCGTTCCGGGCGTGGCGCGGGCCGTGCCGGACCGCGCCTTCTACGCCCAGGCCGTGATCGACGGCAGGCCGGTCGCCGACCCGGGCCCGGAGCCGCGCGGCCGCAACTGGTCCGGTGCCGCGTTCGGCCCCGATCGGCTCACCGCGGGCAGCGCCCCGGCCGACGACCACCAGGTGGTGCTGGACGCCTCGCTGGGGCTGGCGCCCGGTTCCCCGGTCACCCTGCTCACCGCCGCCGGGCCGGACCGCTACACCGTGTCCGGCACCGTCGACTCGCCGTCCTTCTACCTCTCCGACCGCGCCGCCGAGTCCCTCGCCCCCGGGGTCCGGGCGATCGGCCTGGTCACCGCGCCGGGCGCGGACCTTCCGGCCGTTGCCGCGGCGGCGGCCTCCGCCGTGGGCGGCGACGGGACGGTGCTGCACGGTGCCGCGCTCACCGCGTTGGAGGACCGGAGCGCCGAGAAGACCCGCTGGATCGGCCTGCAGATCCTGACCGCGATGGCCGGGCTGACCGCCTTCGTCTCCGTCTTCGTGGTCGCCTCCACCTTCGCCTTCGCGGTCGTCCAGCGACGGCGCGAGTTCGGCCTGCTGCGCACCGTCGGCGCCACCCCGCGTCAGATCGCGCGGATGGTGTACGCCGAGTCGCTCGCGGTGGGCGTTGCGGCCGGCGGCGCAGGCGTGCTGCTCGGCGCACTGCTGGCACCCGCGCTGGGCGCGCTGATGGTCGAGGGCGGCCTGGAGCCGGCCGGTTTCACCGTACGGTTCCAGGCGCTGCCGCTGCTCGGCTCCTTCGCGCTGGGCCTGGTGGTCGCGCTGCTCGGGGTCTGGTCTGCCTCCCGCCGGGCGGCCCGGACGGCTCCGCTGGAGGCGCTGCGCGAGGCCGCCGTCGAACACCGCCCGATGTCCCGCGGCCGGTGGATCGCCGGCGGGGTGTGCACCGCGCTCGGGCTGGGGCTGGTGGTGGTCGCCGCCGGCAGCGAGTCCGACAGCATGATCAACAACGCCCTGTACGCGGCCATGGCGCTGATCGTCGGCCTCACCCTGTTCGCGCCCGCCGTGATCCCGCCGATCGTCCGCGCGGTCTGCCGGCCACTGGCCGGGCTGCGCGGCGCCACCGTCACGATGGCCCGGGAGAGCGCGCTGACCGCCGTCCGGCGCACGGCCTCCACCGCCGCGCCGGTGCTGGTCACCGTGGGCTTCGCCGTGCTGATCGCCGGGCTGTTCCAACTGCGGGCCACTGGTTACGCGTTGGACGAGACCGTCCGGCAGGAGGCCGCCTCGGTGGTCACCCCGCAGGGCACGCCCGGGCTCTCCGACGCCGCCGTGGCCGCCGTTGCGGGTGGCGCCTCGCTGCTGCCCACCCGGCTCTACGCCGGCGGCACCGACCACGTCGGCGCGGTGGGGATGAGCGAGGCCGCGTTCCGCAAGGCCCGCACCCGGATGACCGTCACCTCCGGCTCCCTGGACGGCCTGACGGGCGAACACACCATGGTGGTCAAGGCCGGCACCGCCGCCTGGCTGGGCTGGACCACCGGCCGCCGCGTTCCGGTCACCTTCGAGGACGGCAGCACCGTGGACGTCACGGTCGTCGCCGAGATCACCGACGGCTCCGCCACCGCGAGCGTGCTGCTGACCACCCGCACCGTCCGGGCGCACGACCCCTCGGCACTCACCTCGGTCGTCTACACGGCCGACGCCACCTCGGCCGCCACCCTCGCCCCGCTAGGCGCCCAGGCGCTGAGCAGCGCCGAGTACGCCTCCCGCACCACCTCCGAGGACAACGCCCTGGTCCGGATCTTCCTGGTCGTCCTGATCGGCATGTCGCTCGGCTACAGCTGCCTCGCCGTCGCCAACACCCTGCTGATGGCCACTGCCCAGCGGGCCCCGGACTTCGCGGTGCTGCGGCTGTCCGGCGCGACCCGTCGGCAGGTGCTGCGGATCGTCGCCGCCGAGTCGACCCTCGCGGTCGGGATCGGCGCCGCGCTCGGCCTGCTGATCGCGGTCGTCACCCTGGCCGGCATCCGCTCCGGCCTCTCCGCCAGGCTCGGCACCCGGGTCGACCTCACCCTGCCCTGGTCGACCATGGCCCTGACCGTCGGCGTCTGCCTGCTCCTGGCCCTGCTCGCCGGCGTGCTGCCGGCCCGGGCCGCGCTGCGCCGCCCGGGCGCCCGGGTGGCGGGCTGACCGGGCCTCCCGGCCCATCAGGGCTTCGGCTACTTCCAGTCGTCCGTTCCGCCCAGCAGATCGACCAGCAGCAGCCCCGGATCGTTCTCCTCGTCCACCCACCGGTCATAGCTGATGTCCAGGAACATCTCCACCGGAACCAGCCACGACAGCCGGTAGCGGAACACGACCGGCTGCTCACCGGGCTGACGGACGGTGAGCCGGCGGCGCCGCCCACCGCCCTGGTGGTGGATCTCGGTCCGGTCGTCCACCACCGTGGACCAGTCGTCGATGTGCAGGATCCGCGCACCGTCCGCCTCTCGCACCACGGCGAGCAGCCGACCGAGCTGTCCCACCCAGATGACCTCGGAGCCCGCCCAGTTCACACGTGCCATGACACCCTTCCTCCCGTTCGGACGGCACGGCCCGATGGACGTGCCGTGCTCGGTGGTCGCCCGGCCCGTCCCGCCTCGCGGGCTCGGGATCAGCGCTCGGGCCGGGCCCGGTCCCCCTGCTCGGCCAGCGACTTGATGCCTTCGAGGGTGGTCGTCATGCCGGTGCGCAGCTCGTTCAGCCGGAACTCGACGATCTTCTCCTCCAGCTCCGGCCTGGCGTCGATGACCAGGCTGGCGCCGCTGCGGCCGGGGCCGATCACCACCGACTGGTGCAGCCGGGTGCCGCCGTCCTCGGGGGTCAGCTCGAAGCGCCACCGGGCCAGTGCCCCGGTGAGGTCGGACACCGGCGCGCCGTAGCGGCCGTCCGCGTCCATCGCGCCCCAGGCGAAGACCCGCCGGGCGCCCGGCTCGGCCGGTGCCGTCCCGTCGGTCGGCCCGGTCAGCTCCGTCACCTCGGAGACCGTCCGCCAGTCGGACATGTTCTCGCGACTGTTGTGCCCCTCGAAGCGGGCGCCCAGCGCGGGGCGGTCCGCGCCGTCCAGCCAGGCGACCCGCTGGAGCTCCGGACTGAGCCGGGCGGGCAGGCCGATGTCCGTCACCAGCTCCCACACCCGCTCCACCGGTGCCGCGACGAACACCTCGCACTGCGCACCAGGACCATCGGCGTACCGCATGCCCACTCCCCGCCGTCGTACGTCACCGCTCTTGCACCGCTCTTGCACATCCATGCGGGTCGACACCCGCCCGTGCCCCCGCCACTGCGTCCGGAACGCCGCGAGGACAGCGGGCGGGTTGCCGCCCTGGGCCCTGGTTCGATGATCGATCCCGCGGAACACCCAAGTCAATCCGCCGATTTACTGGGAAACCCCCAAGCGATACCTTGGATCTCCGTGACCATTGACGACCTCCGCGTCTTCGCCGCGGTCTGCCGGGCCGGCTCGCTCAGCGCCGTCGCCCGCGACCTGAACTGCACCCAGTCCGCGGTCAGCCAGCACGTGAAACGGCTCGAACGGGAGGTCGGCCTCGCCCTGATCGAACGCCACCCGCGCGGGGTCGTCCCCACCAAGGCGGGGAGCCTGCTGCGCACGGCGATCGCCGCCGGGCTCGGCAGCATCGACCACGCGCTGCACCGGATCGCCGAACTCGCACGCGGCGAGGGCGGGTCCGTACGGATCACCACCGGGGCCACCAGCATCCGGCACTTCATGTCCGCGGCCGTGGTGGACTTCCGGCGGCGCTTCCCCCAGGTCAGTCTGGAGTTCCAGACCGAGGTCTCCAGCCGCAGCTGCCTGGAGTCGCTCAACACCGGCCGGGCCGACCTCGCCTGGATCACCCTCGGAGTCCCGGCCCGGGGCATCGACCAGCGGCCGGTGGTCGACCTGCCCTGGGTGCTCGCCGTCGCGGCGGGCGACCCGCTCGCCACCCGGGCCCGGATCTCGCCCGCCGACCTCCAGGACGCCCGGCTGATCGGGCTGCCGCAGAACTCCGTCTCCCGCTCCCAAGTCGAGGCCTGGCTGGGGAAATCGGGCATCCGGCCGGTCTTCGACACCAGCGTCGCGGACTGGGACACCGCGATCCTGCTCGCCGAACTCGGCCTCGGCCACGCCGTCGTCCCCGCCCTCCCGCAGTGGCAGGGCCCCGGCCACCCCGGCCTGCGGCTGCTCCCGCTGCCCGACCTGCCCGCCCTCACCGCCGGCTGGGCCGTCCGGGACTGGGAGAACCTCTTCCCGCTCGCCCGCGCCTTCGCCGACACCGTCGCCGCCCACTGCGGCCGCGGGGCCACACCGCCCGCCGGGTCCGGTACGGCCTGACCGCCGCACCTCCCCGTGTGCGGCGAAGTCCGCCGGGGAAACCATCGCGCAGGCTCCGCACCCGCTTCCCGTCCCGCCGCCCGCAGGTGGTGGCGCCCGCCCGGCGCCGCGCTCACCCGTCTCCCCGCGGGTCCGGGCTCCGGCTCGGTCCGGGTCCGGCCGCCCGTTCCCTCGGCCGGAGCAGCGCGCGGGCGGGCCGGTCCCTCGCCGTGCTCGGGCGGTTGCCGATCCGCGCCCACGGCCCCGCGATCGCGACCACCCCTCCGGGCTTCAGGCGCTCACCGGCCGTAGAAGCCGTAGAAGGAATGACTGCACCCGATCTCCACGAAGCCCCGGCGGCCGTACCACGCGCGCGGCCAGTCCACCGCGTCCGCGAGCAGGAACAGCTGCGGGATGCCGGCCTCGGCCGCCAGCGCCAGGCCGGAGGCGAGCAGGGTGTCGCCGTGCCCCGCACCGCGGTGCTGCGAGCCGGTCACAGCGTCCTCCAACTGGGCGAGCCCGACGGCCGGTTCGAGGTAGAGATCGCTCCAGGCCGCGACCTCGCCGGCCGGCGTCCGCGCGGCCAGGAACTGCACCCGCTCGGCTCCGCGCAGCCGGGCGGTGCGGCGGTCGGTGAGCTGCCGGGCAAGCTCCTCGTCCTCGCTCCACTCCCGGTGCTGGCGCATCACCGCCTCCCGCACCTCGCCCAACTCCACAGGGAGCGCCGCAGGTTCGGGCAGCACACAGCCGTCCGTCGGCCGCGCCAGGGTCACCACGCTCTCCCGCTCCCACCCCGCCGCCGCCAGGACGGGGGCGGCCCGCTCGCCCGACTCCGGGTCCAGCACCGTGATGCAGTAGCGGCGGCGCCGCCCCAGCCATCGGGCGGCCAGCTCGGGCAGCACCGCCGGGTCGGTGCCCGGGCCCTCGACGATCAGCTGGTTGTGTTCCTCGGAACGGACGAACTCGGCGTCCCGAACGGCGAACACCCCGGGAAAATCCGGAAGTTCGCGGATATCCGCCGCCTGGCGACGGGCGAAGGCGGCACGGAAGGCGGTCACGCGCGCAAGCAGATCCGACATCCCGCCATGATCACTCGCCCGGCCGCTGCGGGCAACGACTTTCCCGTGCGCCTCAGCCCGTGCGCCTCAGGCGGACGAGGCGGGGGACGAGCGGTCCAGGAAGCGCCGGATCCCGTCCCGTACGCCGTCGGTCGGCACGGTCGCCGCGAAGGCCGCCGCCTCCACCGCGAGCCCCTCGTCGATCGGCAGGTTGATGCCCCGGGTCACCGCCCGCAGGCAGGCGGCCACGGCGGTCGGCGCGTGCCGGATGATCCGCTCGGCCAGGTGCCGCGCCGAGTCCAGCAGTTCATCCGCCGGGACGACCGAGTTGACCAGGCCGATCTCGGCGGCGCGGGCGGCCGGGATGGGGTCACCGGTGAGGATCAGCTCCAGGCCGCGCTTGCGGCCGACGTGCCGCGGCAGCCGCTGCGAGCCGCCGAAGGGCGGCGGGAAACCGAGCGTGATCTCGGGCTTGGCGAAGGTCGCGTGCTCGGCCGCGACGGCCAGCGGTGCGGCCTCGGTGATCTCGCAACCACCGCCGTACGCGAGGCCGTTGACGGCCACGATGACCGGCTTGGGGAACTCCTCGATCCGCCGGGTGAGGGTGTGCCCGCGCCGGACGAACTCGCGCAGCGCCCGCTCGGGCCCGCCCTCGATGCTGGCCGCCAACGACGGGATGTCGGCTCCGGCACTGAACGCCCGCCCCCCGGCGCCGGTGAGGATCACGGCACGGACGGTGTCGTCGGCGTCGATCCGGTCGAGCTCGGCGAGCAGTGCGTCGATCGTCGGGTAGTCGAGGGCGTTGAGCTTCTTCTCCCGGTCGATGGTGAGGGTGACGACGTGCCGGTCCCGCTCGCTGCGGATGGTCATGGGCGCGTGCTCCGTTCCTGGCCTCGCTGCTGGATGTGACGAGGCTAGGAACACCCGCCCAGGACAATCCACTTATTGTCCTGGATACACTCCGGTGCACGCCCGTACGCCCCGGAGCGCGCCTCCACTCCCGGGAACGGCAGGTGATCCGTGCGACGGCCCTCCTACAAGGCCATCGTCGACGAGTACGCCGCCGCCATCCGCTCCGGCGCGCTCCCGGCCGGCACCCGGCTGCCGACCCACCGCACCCTCGCCCGCGAACGGCGGATCGCCCTCGCCACCGCCACCCGGGTCTACGCCGAACTGGCCGCCGCCGGGCTGGTGGTGGGCGAACAGGGCCGCGGCACCTTCGTCCGGCTGCGCTCCGGCTACGACGGCCTCGAACCCTCGCGCGCACTCCCGGTTCCCCGGGTGGCCGACCTCTCCTTCAACCAGCCGCTCGCCCCCGGGCAGGGCGACCAGCTGCGGCAGGCCCTGCGCGCGCTCGCCTCCTGCGGCGACGCCGAAGCCCTGCTGCGCCAGCACCCGCCGGGCGGCCACCGCCACGACCGGGCCGCAGTGGCCACCCACCTGCTGGACCGCGGGATCGACACCGCCCCCGAGAACGTCCTGCTCACCAGCGGGGCGCAGCAGGCCCTGGACTGCGTCCTGCGCACGCTCACCCGCCCCGGGGACGTCCTCGCCGTGGACGCCCTCGGCTACCCGGGCATCAAGCTGCTCGCCACCGCCCACGGGCTGGACCCGGCCCCCGTCCCGGTCACCGCCGCGGGCCCGGACCTCGACGCACTCGACCGCCTCTGCCGCACCCGGCCGGTGCGGGCGGTGTACACCCAGCCGACCGTCCACAACCCGCTCGGCTGGGTGCTCGGCCCGGCGCAGCGCGAGCGCCTCGTCCGGCTCGCCGCCGAGCACGGCTTCACCCTGATCGAGGACGGCACCTACGCCTTCCTGGAGGCCGCACCGCCCCCGCCCCTGTACACCCTCGCCCCCGAACGCACCTGTTACGTGGCCGGCCTCTCCAAGAGCGTCGCACCGGGCCTGCGGTTCGGCTTCGCCGTCCTGCCCGACCACCTGCTCCGGGCCGCCACCACCAGCCTGCGCACGGCGGCCTGGGGCGCCCCCGGCCTGATCACCGCCCTCGCCACCGGCTGGCTCACCGACGGCACGGTCGCCCGCCTGGAGCAGGAACGCCGCACGGACGCCGCCGCCCGCCAGTCCATCGCCCGCACCGCCCTGGCGGGCCTGACCACCACCGCCCACCCCACCTCCTACATCGTCTGGCTCACCCTCGAACCCCACCAGCGCGCCAACCACGCAGCCGCCGCCCTGGCCGCCGAGGGCATCCTGATCTCCACCGCCGACGCCTTCGCCACCACCCCCCACCACCCCAACGCCCTCCGCCTGGCCCTCGCCACACCCCCGCTCCCCACCCTCCCCAGCGTCCTCACCCACCTCCGCACCACCCTCGAAGCCATCGCCCCCTGACCGAACCCCGCCCGACGCCCCACTCCCCACTCCCCACTCCCCCGCCGTCACCCGGCCATGACGGGGCCGGCACACGTCAGGCTCCGGCGAGGCGGGGGTGCCGCGGCTCCCGACGGCGGCTTCCTACGCCTCGTCCTCCGTCACCGCTCGGGCGAAGCGGGCGCTCCATTCCGCGAGGAGAATCCGCAGGGCGTCCGGGGCGAGCACCTGGAACTCGGCGCCGAGGGAGCCCAGGGCCATGGCGGGCCAGTCGAGCGAGTCGGCGGTCATCCGCAGGTGGCAGCGGTGCGGGGTGACGGGCTCCACGGTGCCCCAGCGGCCGACCCGGGCCCGGACGTGGTCGGCCGGCGCCTCGATCAGGGCCTCCACCCGGTGTGGCCGGGGCATGCCGTTGAGGCCCGCGCGGACGAACTCCGCCGCGTCGGCCGCCGGCAGGGTGCGCGGGGCGAAGCGTGCGCCACTGCCGGACGGGGCGCTGAGGCGGTCGAGGCGGAAGCTGCGCCAGTCCGCCCGGCCGAGGTCGTACGCGACCAGGTACCAGCGGCGGTTCAGGCAGACCAGCCGGTGCGGTTCGACGTGCCGTTCCGTACCGCGCCCGTCGGCGGCCGTGTAGGAGAACCGCACCCGCTCGCCGTCCCGGCAGGCGAGCGCCACCACCGTCAGGGCGTCCGGGTCGACACCCGCGCCCACCTGCGTCCCCCAGTCCACCGGGACGGTCATCGCACGCAGCGCCTCCACCCGTCGGCGCAGCCGGGCCGGCATCACCTGGACCACTTTCGCCAGCACCCGCACCGAGGCCTCCGCGACCCCCTCCACCGGGCTTTCGGCGGCCGCTTGCAGGCCCACCGCGAGGGCCACCGCCTCCTCGTCGTCGATGACCAGCGGCGGCAGCGCCGCGCCTGCCGCCAGCTGGTAGCCGCCGTCGACGCCGCGCTGCGCCTCGACGGGGTAGCCGAGTTCGCGCAGACGGTCGATGTCGCGGCGCAGGGTGCGGGCGGAGACGCCGAGCCGTTCGGCCAGTTCCTCGCCCGGCCAGTACCGGTGGGTCTGGAGCAAGGAGAGCAGTCGCAGCGTTCGGGTGCTGGTGTTCGCCATGCATCGATTCTCCCCGGAATTGAGGACAGGAAGTGACCGCAATGGCCCGTAGCGTTGTTCTTGTCCGAGGGAGCAGGAACCGAACGAAGGGCCGGAACCATGACCAGCACGACCACCAGCGCGACCACCACCACCACCGCCGCCACCGAGAACCTCACCGGCGAGCGCGCCGACCTCCTGGTGGCCCTGGAGAAGCAGCGGCACTTCCTGCGCTTCACCACCCGGGACCTCACCGACGAGCAGGCCGGCCTGCGGTCCTGTGCGAGCGAACTGTGCCTGGGCGGCCTGATCAAGCACGTGACCACCGTCGAGCGGCTCTGGGCGGAGTTCATCGTGCAGGGCCCGTCCGCGATGCCCGACTTCACCAGCTTCACCGAGGAGGACTACGCCCGCCGCGCGGACGAGTTCCGCCTGCTGCCCGGCGAGACGCTGGCCGGTGTCCTCGCGGCCTACGCCGAGGTGGCGCGCCGGACCGACGAGCTGGTGGCCACCCTCCCCGACCTGGACGCCACTCAGCCGCTGCCGAAGGCCCCGTGGTTCGAGGCGGACGCCGAGTGGTCGGCCCGCCGGGTGCTGCTGCACGTCGCCGCGGAGACCGCCCAGCACGCCGGCCACGCCGACATCATCCGTGAGTCCCTGGACGGCGCGAAGAGCATGGGCTGAGCCCGGTCCGCACGGCAGCGGGGCAGCGTCGGCGACGACCGACGGGCCCCGCGCCCCCTCACCCCGACCCTTCACGCCCGTACCCCGGGACCGCCCTCAGGCCCGCCCGACGAAGGTGAACCCGGCCCCGTCGACCACGCTGCGGACCAGGGCCTCGTCCAGCGGCTGTGCGGAGGCCACGGTGACCCGGCCGCTCGGTGCGTCGGCACTGACGTCGGTGACGCCCGGCAGGGCGGCCAGCCCGGCACTGACCGTTTTCTCGCAGTGGCCGCAGCTCATGCCGTCGACGGTGAAAACGGCGGTGATGGACATGACGGCGCCTCCGATGGCGTTCCGGACGGGTCGGGGCCGACCCGGGCGGACCGGCCCCGACGAATCGACCCGGACGGGCCGACCCGCCCTACGACACCCGAATCCGACGGCGCCGCCCAGGGACACGCCGCCCGGGTGACACCATCGAGCGGTTCCGGGAACCGACCGGACCTCCCGTCCGACAGGGGTCACGCCGTGGTGCACGCCACTTCCTGAACCGCCGCCCCGCCCCGTCCCGTTCCTCCGGGTACAACCCCTTCGCGCAACCGGGCGACGGCCCGGCCGCCGATCGGCCGCCACGGCCCGTCGACCCCGTCCTGGAGCACTTCCGCCATGTCCACCCTGGCCCCCGTTCCTGCCCGCCCGGGCATCACCGCCCTTCTGACGGCCCACTCCGCCCTACGCGGCGAGTTCGCCCGCCTCGCCGGGGTCTGCCGCGCGCCCGGCGCGGAGGCGCTGCGCGCCGGAACCGCCGCCTTGCGCGCCTTCCGTGCCTTCCGCCTGGCGCTCCCCGCCCGCCGCCGGCGGATGCGCGGGGTGTACGGCCACCTGGACGCGGCGGGAGCGGGCCGTTGAGGGCGCTCGCGCGGCTCCGCCGCTGCAAGCCCCGGCACGGCGTGCTCGCCTTCGCGCTGGTCGCGGCGCTGACCGCCGGGCTGCTCTGGTGGCAACCGTGGAACGGCGGGGGCGAGGACCGGGACGGGCTGGCGTTCACCACCGCGCCCGGTGGCTCCGCCCGCTTCGGCACCGGCGAGCGCCTGTACCGCTACAAGGTGCGGGTGGAGGACGGGATCGCGCAGAGCCCGGCGCAGTTCGCCGCCGAGGTCGACGCGGTCCTCGGCGACGTCAAGCACGGCTGGGCGGCCGGCGGCACGGCCTCGTTCCAGCGGATGCCCGCCGACCCGGTGGACTTCACCGTCTACCTGGCCACCCCGAAGTCCACCGACCGGATCTGCGGCCAGTACGGCCTGGACACCGGCGGCTGGGTGAACTGCGGCGTCACCCACCAGGTCGTCATCAACCTCAAGCGCTGGACCGAGCTGTCCGAGTTCTACCAGGGCAAGCCCGAGCCGTACCACGCGCTCGCCGTCAACCACGAGGTCGGCCACATCCTCGGCTACGGTCACGTCGACTGCCCCGGCCCGGGCGCCCCGGCACCGGTGATGATGCAGCAGATCAAGGGGCTGCACGGCTGCGTCCCCAACGGCCGGCCGTACTCGGACACCGGCACCCTGCTCACCGGCCCGCCCGTCCAGGCCCCCACCAACGCGCCGTAGCCGGCCCGCGGGACTCCGGACACCGGCCCCGAGCGACACCGGCTCCGCACCACGCCGCACGGCTCCGCACCACGCCACACGAGGCCGACCACCCACCCCCTCCCGAACCACCCGCCCGAAACACGGATAATCCTGGTCGGACCGGACGCACCCGCACCGCGCGCCCGGTCCCGGTCGTGTCCCCAGTCGGTGCCGGTGGAGGAGAAGCGTTGAACGGTGTGCCCGGCGGGGAGATCCTGGACTGGCCGGTGCTGCTGGAGGCCGCCGAGGCGGCCGCCCGGGCGACCACGGGCCGGGGCCGGGTCGCCGACTACATCCCGGCCCTCGCCACCGCCGACCCGGAGGCTTTCGGCATGGCCGTCGCGACCGTCGACGGGGAGCTGTACGGCGTCGGGGACTGGGAGCAGCCGTTCTCCGTCCAGAGCGTCTCCAAGCTCTTCTCGCTCGCCCTCGCGGTGGCCTACGGCGGTGACACGCTCTGGCAGGGCGTCGGCCGCGAACCGTCCGGCAACCCGTTCAACTCCCTGGTGCAGCTGGAGACCGAGCACGGCATCCCGCGCAACCCGTTCATCAACGCAGGCGCCCTGGTGGTCACCGACCGCCTCCAGACCATGACCGGCGACGCCTCCGGTGCGGTGCGGGAGTTCCTGCGCCGCGAGTCCGGCAACCCGCTGCTCGACACCGACCCGGCGGTCGCCGCCTCGGAGGCCGAACACGGCCACCGCAACGCCGCGCTGGCCCACTTCATCGCCAGCCACGGCAACCTGGAGAACCCGGTCGAGACCGTCCTGGAGCACTACTACGCCCACTGCGCCGTCGCCACCAGCTGCCGTGACCTGGTGCTGGCCGGCTCCTTCCTCGCCCGCTACGGCGTGCGCGCCGACGGCACCCGGCTGATGTCCCGCAGCGAGGCCAAGCGGATCAACGCCGTCCTGCTCACCTGCGGCACCTACGACGCCGCCGGCGAGTTCGCCTTCCGCGTGGGCCTGCCCGGCAAGAGCGGCGTCGGCGGCGGCATCCTCGCCATACTCCCCGGCCGCGCCGCCGTCTGCGCCTGGGGCCCGCGCCTGGACCAGGCCGGCAACTCCGTCGCCGCGGTCACCGCCCTGGACACTCTGACCACCCTCTCCGGGTGCTCGGTGTTCTGAACGGTTCCGAGCCGCCCCGAGCCACTCCGATCCGTTCCGAGCGGTTCCGGGCGGGTCCGAGCGGGTCCGGGCGGGTCCGGGCGGGTCCGAGCGGGTCCGGGCGGTTCCGGGCGGGTCCGACACGGCGCCAACGAACCGGCATCCCAGCCGACTTGACCTTCACACCGGTGTGAACCGCGAGGATCCAGGCATCGCCAACCGCACACCGTACGGAAGGAATCCCATGACGAACCCCACGGACGCCCCGGCCCCGGTCACGGTCATCGGCCTCGGCCTGATGGGCCGGGCGCTGGCCGCCGCGTTCCTCGCGAACGGGCACCCGACCACCGTCTGGAACCGCACCCCGGACAAGGCCGGCGAACTGCTCGCCCGGGGCGCCGCCCGGACCGGCTCGGTCGAGGAGGCCGTCCGGGCCAGCCCGCTGGTGGTCGTCTGCGTCTCGGACTACCACGCCGTCCGCGAGCTGCTCGACCTGCCGGCGGGCACGTTCGCGGACCGCGTCGTGGTGAACCTGACCACCGGCACCTCGGCCCAGGCCCGGGAGACCGCCGCCTGGGCGGCGCAGCGCGGCCTGGCCTACGTCGAGGGCGTCATCATGGCGATCCCGCCGGACATCGCCACCGAGCGGGCCGTCCTGTTGTACAGCGGGCCGGAGGAGGCCTACCGGGCGCACGAGGCGACGCTGCGGAACCTCGGCCCGGCGGGCACCGTCTACCTCGACGCCGACCACGGCCTGTCGCCGCTGTACGACATGTCACTGCTCGGCATCATGTGGGGCATCCTGAACAGCTTCCTCCACGGGGCGGCGCTGCTCGGCACGGCCGGGGTCCCGGCGACCGTCTTCGCCCCGCTCGCCGAAACCATGATCAACGTGGCGGCCGGTTACGTCACCGCGTACGCCCCGCAGATCGACGCGGGCGAGTATCCGGCCGAGGACGCGACCCTGGCGGTCCACCAGGGCGGCCTGCGCCACCTCGCCGAGGAGAGTGAAGCCCTTGGCGTGAACGCCGAACTCCCGCACTTCTACCGGGAGTTGGTCGACCTCGCGATCGCCGCTGGCCACGCCGGAAGCGGCTACGCGGCCCTGATCGAACAGTTCCGCCGGCCCGCCGCCTGAGCCCGCCGGACCGGGCCGGTCCACCGGACCGCCTCGCCGGGTCGGCCGCCCGGCGAGGCCAAGTCGAACGGGACGCGGGCCTCGGCCGTCCGCACAGCGACCGGGACCCGCGAGTCCGATGCACACGCCCGTTCCGAGGGCGCCCTTCCCGGAGGGTCCTACTCCACCGTCACGCTCTTCGCGAGGTTGCGCGGCCTGTCCACGTCCCGCTCCAGGGCGACGGCGGCGTGGTAGGCGAGCAGCTGGAGCGGGATGTTGAGCAGCAGCGGGTCCAGCTCGGGCTCGCTCTTCGGCACCAGGATGCAGTGGTCCGCGAGCTTCTCCTCCGGCCGCCGGTGGGCGACGGCGATGACCCGCCCGGAGCGGGCCTTGATCTCGCCCAGCGTGGTCAGGTTCTTGTCCAGCAGCTCGTCGTCCGGAACCAGTGCCACGGTGGGCAGTTCGGGGCTGATCAGCGCCAGCGGACCGTGCTTGAGCTCGCTCGCCGGGTAGGCCTCGGCGTGCACGTAGGAGATCTCCTTGAGCTTCTGCGCGCCCTCGCGGGCCACCGGGTAGCCGCGCACCCGGCCGATGAACATCATGCCCGCCGAGTCGGCGTACTCGGCGGCGAGTGCGGCGATCGCCTCGCTCTGCTCCAGCACCTCGCGGATCTGGTCCGGCAGCGCCTGGAGCGCCGAGACGATCCGGCGCCCGTCGGCGGGCGACAGGTCGTGGATGCGCCCGAAGTGCAGGGCGAGCAGCGCGAAGGCGACCACGGTGGAGGTGAACGCCTTGGTGGAGGCGACCGAGACCTCCGGACCGGCGTGCAGGTAGATACCGCCGTCACACTCTCGGGCGATAGCGCTGCCCACGGTGTTGACGACGCCGAGCACCCGGCCGCCCTTGCGCTTGATCTCCTGGACGGCGGCCAGGGTGTCGTAGGTCTCGCCGGACTGGCTGACCGCGACGTACAGGGTGTCCGCCTCGATCACCGGGTTGCGGTAGCGGAACTCCGAGGCGGGCTCGCTGTGCGCGGGGATGCGGGCCAGCTCCTCGATCAGCTGCGCACCCATCTCGCCCGCGTAGTAGGCCGATCCGCAGCCGAGGATCTTCACCCGGCGGATCTCGCGCAGCTCCCGGGCGTCCAGGTTGAGGCCGCCGAGGTGCGCGGTGGCGAAGCGCTCGTCGAGCCGGCCGCTCAGGGTGCGCTCGACCGAGCCGGGCTGCTCGTGGATCTCCTTGAGCAGGAAGTGCTCGAAGCCGCCGGTGTCGTAGGAGTCGACCTCCCAGTCCACGGTGGACGGCTGGCGGTGCGTGGTGCGGGCGTCCGCGGTGAAGGTGCGGAAGCCGTCGGCCCGGACGGTGGCCAGCTCGCCGTCCTCCAGGTGGACGACCTGGCGGGTGTAGCGGACCAGCGCGGAGACGTCCGAGGCGGCGAACATCTCCTTCTCGCCGATGCCCAGCACGATCGGGCTGCCGTTGCGGGCGACCACGATCCGGTCCGGCTGCTCGGAGTCGAGCACCGCTATGCCGTAGGTGCCGACCACCCGGCCGAGCGCGGCCCGCACCGCGTCCTCCAGCTCGACGCCGTCGGCGACGTGCGCGGCGATCAGGTGGGCGAGCACCTCGGTGTCGGTCTCGGAGCGGAACACCGCACCGTCGGCGGTGAGCTTGGCGCGCAGTTCGTCGGCGTTCTCGATGATGCCGTTGTGGACGACGGCGATCCGCTCGGCGTTGTCCAGGTGCGGGTGCGCATTGGCGTCACTGGGGACGCCGTGGGTGGCCCAGCGGGTGTGGCCGATGCCGGTGGTGCCCTTGAACCGGGCCGGCACGGCGGCGGCCAGGTCCGCGACCCGGCCCTTCACCTTGCGGAGCTTGATCCCGCCGCTGCGCCCGGTGACGGCGACGCCGGCCGAGTCGTACCCGCGGTACTCCAGCCGCGCCAGCCCCTCCAGCAGGAAGGGGGTCGCGTCCTTGGGGCCGATGTAGGCCACGATTCCGCACATGCGTGGTCTCCTCTTCGAAGTCTTCGGAAGGTCGGGAACGACGGCTCAGCCGTAGACGATCCGCCGCAGCTGGCGGGCCGAGAGCTCCGGCGCCGAGACCCGGCGCTGCGGCAGTTCCTCGGCGAGCCGGGCGAAGATCCGCTCGTTGGTCAGACCGCGTGCCTGGAGCTCGGTGTGGCGGCGGCGCACGTACTCCTCGGTGCTCTCGGAGAAGTACGCCAGCACCTCCGCCACGACCCGCGCCGCCTCCCGGGGCCCGAGCGGGCTGGTCCGGGTGAGGTGGGCGAGGAGGTCTTCGTGAGGGTGGGGTGAGCTCGGCACGAGTGAGGAGCCTAGGTCGGGCGGCCCGCCGAAGCCAAAGTTCCTGCCCGAAATCGGGCAGACATTACGACTTTCAGCCCACCTTCACACTTCCTCCATAGTCGACGGTCAACCGGCCACCCGTTCGCCCCCGTTCTCGAAAGCCCCTTGAAGCGGCGTCGGCTCCGCACGTAGCGTGACCCCTTGAACACGAAGCGGAAGACCGGAGGCTTGCTGATGTGCGGGATCACCGGATGGGTCGCGTTCGAGCGCGACCTCACCTCCGAACGGGGTGTCCTCGACGCGATGACGGCCACCCAGCTCCGCCGCGGCCCGGACGCCGGCGGCGTCCACCTGGAGCCGCACGCCGCGCTCGGCCACCGCCGGCTCGCGGTGATCGACATCGCGGGCGGCATCCAGCCGATGACGGTCGAGCACGACGGCCGGCCGTTGGCCGTGCTCACCTACAGCGGCGAGGTCTACAACCACCGCGAACTGCGCGCGGAACTGGAGGCGGCCGGGCACCGCTTCCGCACCCACAGCGACACCGAGGTCGTGCTGCGCGCCTACCTGGAGTGGGGCGAGCACCTGGCCGAGCGGCTCAACGGCATGTTCGCCTTCGCGGTCTGGGACGTCCGGCGCGAGGAGCTGCTGCTGGTCCGCGACCGAATGGGCGTCAAGCCCCTGTACTACCACCGCACCCCGGACGGCGTGGTCTTCGGCTCCGAGGTCAAGGCCCTGCTCGCCCACCCCGCCGTCCGCCCGGTGGTGGACCTGGACGGGCTGCGCGAACTGCTCGGCTACACCCGCACCCCCGGCCTCACCCCGTACCGGGACGTCCACGAGGTCCGGCCCGGGCACGTCGTCCGGGTGCGCCGCGAGGGCCTCTCGGTCCGCCGCTACTGGGCGCTGGAGGCACGCGAGCACGGCGACAGCCTGGAGGCCACCGTCGCCACCGTCCGGGCCCTGCTGGACGACATCGTGCACCGCCAGCTGGAGGCGGACGTCCCGCTCTGCTCGCTGCTCTCCGGCGGCCTGGACTCCAGCGCCGTCACCGCCCTCGCCGCCCGGACGCTGGGCGCCGCCGGGGCCGGGCCGGTGCGCTCCTTCTCCGTCGGCTTCGCCGGGCAGAGCGAGAACTTCCACGCCGACGACGTCCGGCAGACCCAGGACGGCCCGTACGCCCGGCTGCTCGCCGACCACGTCGGCGCCGACCACAGCGTCGTCGAGCTGGACGCGGCCGACCTGACCGACCCGTCCCGGCGCTCCGCCGTGCTGCGCGCCCGCGACCTGCCGAACGGCGTCGGCGACATGGACACCTCGCTGCTGCTGCTCTTCCGGGGCGTGCGCCGGCACTCCACCGTCGCGCTGTCCGGCGAGTCCGCGGACGAGCTCTTCGGCGGCTACCGCTGGTTCCACGACCCGAAGACCATCGCCGTCGAGGACTTCCCCTGGGCGCTCGGCCTCACCGACATCGCCGGCGGCGGAGCCACCCCGCGCGAGCACCTCCTCGACGCCGGACTGCTCCGCAAGCTCGACCTGGACGGCTACCGCCGGGCCCGCTACCGCGAGGCGATCGCCGAGGTCCCGCACCTTCCGGCCGCCGATTCACTGGAACGGCGGATGCGCGAGATCTCGTACCTCAACCTGACCCGTTTCGTCTGCATCCTGCTCGACCGCAAGGACCGGATGAGCATGGCCAACGGCCTGGAGGTACGGGTGCCGTTCTGCGACCACCGGCTGGTCCAGTACGTCTTCAACACCCCGTGGGCGATGAAGTCCTTCGACGGACGGGAGAAGAGCCTGCTGCGCGCCGCGGTCCGGGACGTGCTGCCGCAAGCGGTCGCCGAACGGGCGAAGAGCCCGTACCCGGTCACCACCGACCCGCACTACCCGGCGAAGCTGCGCGCCGGACTGGCCCGGCTCGCCGCCGAACGCACGTCCCCGGCTCTGGACCTGCTGGACCGGCGGCGCCTCGCCGACGCGCTCGCCCCGGACACCGACCCGCAGTCCGTCCGACTGGCCGTCGACCTCGCACTGGACTTCGACGCCTGGCTGACGGAGTACCGGGTGACGCTGGAGCTGTGAGCAGCGGATTCCTCAGCGCCCGAGCCCCGGACAACGGAGAGCGGAGCGCCCGCGCCGCCACCCGCGAGGCACCGGGGCGCCCGGCACCACCACCCGGACGGCGCAGCCGCCGACGCCCGCGCCCTCGTACTCCGTCCGGGTGATTGTGCGGGACCATCCCGGCAGGCCCGGAGGCCCCGGGGTGAGGTAGCGTCGCCGACACCTCCCGAATGGCGGACGAACTCGTGGATTACCGCTCACGTACCGTCAGGATGGAAGCGAAACGTTCACCTCGATCCGCCGGGGGATCCCGTCATGCAGCCGCGAGTCTTCGCGATTCTCACCGCCCTGCTCCTGGGCGTCCTGGGCCTGGGATCGGTGGCCGTCACCGACTGGTCGCCCGCGGCGGCCACCGCGACCCCGGGCGCCGGCGGCCCCGGGGCCGCCGGCGCCCGGCTTTCCGCGGCCGGCCCCGCGAGCGCCACCCCGACCGGCGACCCGGCGGTGTGGACCCGCTCCACGCTGCGCAACAAGCTGATGGCCGAGATGGACGCCACCGACCCCGGCGTCGCCCTGGCCGACCTCGACAAGATCACCAAGGAGAAGCCGTACACCGTGCGTTTCTGCCACCCGATCGCGCACGAGCTCGGCCACGCGGCGGTCAAGCGCTTCAACGCCGACTTCCAGAAGGTCATCTCCTTCCCCCACGAGACCTGCGCGGCCGGCTACCTGCACGGCGCGGTCGAGGAGATGCTCAACGCCTCCACCCAGCCCGAGACGGACCTGCTCAAGCTCTGCGCGCCCAAGAACGCCGGACCCTGCATCCACGGCGTCGGCCACGGCACCATGTTCGTGGTCAAGCAGGACGTCGCCAAGGCGCGCGACCTGTGCAACAAGTTCCCCTCCGAGCAGAACCGGATCCGCTGCTCCGAGGGCCTGTTCATGCAGCTCTTCGGCCCGGACGAAGAAGACGAGCAGGCCAAGGCCAACCTGCCCGCCGACAAGCTCGCCCAGGATCCGCTCTACCCGTGCAAGGACCAGCCGGCGTTGTTCCAGTCCGCCTGCTACTTCTACGCCCCGACCTTCTACCTGTCCTCGCACGACTACCCGAACCACCCCGAGGTCTACGCCGAGGCCCTCAAGTGGTGCCTGAACGGCAAGGCCGGCGGCGGGGCGGTGGACTGCAGCCGCGGCGTCGGCTCACGCACCATGAAGTACAACCTGGACCGCGAGGACTGGGCGGCGCAGCAGTGCGCCACCGCCGCCGACGGCTGGCAGCGCAAGGCCTGCGCCGAGGGCCTGGTCAGCTACTACACGGTCAACTACACCGACGGCGGCGCAGCCGGACGGCTCTGCGCCAAGATCACCGACAAGGAGATGCAGGGCTACTGCCGCTCGGCCAGTGGCCTGTCCAGCACGTTGGACTGACGCTCCCGGTCTCAGCATGAGGGCCCTCGCCGCACGGCGAGGGCCCTCATGCGTACGATCGCCCGATCATCGCCTGATCAGGGTGCGCCAAGGAAGCCGCGCCTCGCCCAGCCAGTCCCCCGGCCTCCCTGGAGCACGCCATGACCACCGAGGACTTCCCCGGCACCGATTTTCGCAGTGCCGCGCACGCCACCGCCGACCTGGTCTCCGACTACCTCGCCGAACTGCCCGGGCGCCCGGTCTGGCAGCCCATGGACGATTCCGCCCGCCAGGCCCTGCTCGACGCCCCGCTGCCCGCCGGGGGCCGCCCGCTCGACGAGCTGATCGGCGCCATCGAGCGGGACGTCCTGCCGTACCCGATGGGCAACGGCAACCCTCGCTTCTTCGGCTGGGTCAACTCCGCCCCCGCCCCCGCCGGGGTGCTCGCCACCCTCGCCGCCTCCGCGATGAACCCCAGCTCGGCCGGCGGCGACCACGCCGACGTCCACCTGGAGCGCGCCGTGGTCCGCTGGATAGCCGAGCTGGTCGGCTTCCCGCACCCGGCCGGCGGCGGCCTGCTCACCTCCGGCACCTCGATGGCGACCATCGTCTGCCTCGCCGCCGCCCGCAACCGCGCCGCCCGGCTCGCCGGCCGGGACGTCCGCGAGGACGGCCTGGCCGGACTCCCGCCGCTGGTCGGCTACGTCACCGGCGAGACCCACTCCTGCGTCCGCAAGGCCGCCGAACTCCTCGGCCTCGGCAGCAGGCACCTGCGCACCGTGGCCACCGGCCCGGACGGCCGGCTGGACACCGCCGACCTGCGGGCGGCGATCGAGCGCGACCGCGCGGCCGGCCTGCTGCCCTTCCTGGTGGTCGCCTCGGCCGGCACCGTCGGCGCCGGCGCGGTGGACGAGTTCGGCCCGATCGCCGACCTGTGCGAGGACCAGGGCCTCTGGCTGCACGTGGACGGCGCGTACGGCGCCTTCGGCCGGCTCGACCCGGCCATCGCCCACCGCTACGCCGGCCTGGAGCGCGCCGACTCGCTCGCCCTCGACCCGCACAAGTGGCTCGGCGTCCCGGTCGACTGCGGCTGCGCGCTGGTCCGCGACACCGAGGAGCTGCGCGGCACCTTCAGCCTCGTCCCGTCCTACCTGCGCGACGAGGCGGCCGGCGCGCTCGGCTGGTTCTCCGAGTACGGCACCGAGCAGACCCGCCCCTTCCGGGCCCTGAAGGTCTGGGCCACCATCGCCCACAAGGGCCGCGACGGCCTCGCCCGGGACATCGCCCGGTGCACCGCGCTGGCCCGCCGGCTCGGTGAACTCGTCGAGGCGGACGAGGAGTTGGAGCTGCTCACCGAGGTGCAGACCTCGATCGTGGCATTCCGCCACCGTGCGCCCGGTCTGGACGAGGCCGCCCGCGACGCCCTCAACCGCGACCTCCCCGTCGCCGTCCAGCGGCGCGGCCGGGTCTTCGTCACCGGCGCCCGCCTGGGCGGCGCCGAGATGCTCCGTGCCTGCCTCCTCAACGCCGCCACCACGGAGGCCGACCTCCACCTCCTGCTCGCCGAGGTCAAGGCCGCGGCGTCGGAACTGCTGCGGTAGACCGCTGCGCCGGGGCGGGCGGCCCACCGCCGGTCAGCGGCTCCCGGGGTCGTTGGGGTGCGGTTCGAGTGCCGTCACCGTGGCCGTCATCCACGGCCACAGCGGCAGGCTGCCGAGCACCTTCCCACGGAGCTCCGCCTCGTCCGCCGCCCGCCAGACGCCGATGCTGCGCCGCTCGCCGACCGGGCGCCACAGCCGCGCCAGGTGGCCTGCGGCGGCCAGCTCGCGGGCGCGGACGGCCTCGGCGGCGCGCCGCCGGTCCACCTCCTCGGCGGGGGTGCCCTCGGGCACGACGGTCGTGATCTCGACCAGGAACTCGTTCACGGCACGGCTCCGTTCTCAGGGGGTTCCGGCGGGATCGCCCCCCAGGACCGGGGCTCCGCCGCCCCCCTCATCGTCCGTCCGCCGCCCGCCCGGCGCCACGACCGGCAGCGGCAGGGCCCCCGACCAGGCCTGGCAGACCCGGCCTTCCAGGAGGGAGGAAGCCGGTCCCGGCGCCGGGGCGGTTCGGCGTTGCCCGACCACGGCGCCCGGCCTACCGTCGAGGGGTCGGCCGGCGGACGCCCCGAAAGGACGGGGCCGCAACCGTGGCCGACACCGATCCCGCGCCCGCCACCGGGCCGATGCCCGGCCGCGCCCACCGGAGGTAGGTCGTGCCCACGTCCCAGTCAGTGCCGCGGCAGAAGGTCGCCCTCATCACCGGAGCCTCCCAGGGCATCGGGGCCGGCCTGGTCGACGGCTACCGCAAGCTCGGCCACGCCGTGGTCGCCACCTCGCGCGGCATCGCCCCCGCCGACGACGAGGGCGTCCTCTCCGTCCCGGGCGACATCGCCGACCCGGCGACCGCCGAACGGCTGGTCTCCGCCGCGATCGAGCGCTTCGGCCGGATCGACACCCTGGTCAACAACGCGGGCCTGTTCGTCGCCAAGCCCTTCACCGACTACACGCCCGCCGACTACGCCGCCGTGACCGGCGTCAACCTGACCGGCTTCTTCCACCTCACCCAGCTGGCCGTCGGTCAGATGCTCTCGCAGGGCGGCGGACACATCGTCAACATCACCACCAGCCTGGTCGACAACGCCGACACCCGGGTCCCCTCCGTGCTCGCCTCGCTGACCAAGGGCGGCCTGCAGTCCGCCACCAAGTCCCTGGCCATCGAGTACGCCACCCGGGGCATCCGGGTGAACGCCGTCTCCCCCGGCAACGTCCGGACCCCGATGCACGCCCCCGGGACCCACGACCACCTGGCCCGGATGAACCCCGTCGGCCGCCTGGGCGAGATCGCCGACATCGTCGACGCCGTGCTCTACCTGGAGAACGCGGCCTTCGTCACCGGGGAGATCCTCCACGTCGACGGCGGCATGAGCGCCGGCCGCTGAGCCCCCGTTGCCCCGCCCCCTCCCTTCGACTCCCGGAGCAGAGCGATGAACCGGACCAACGCCCAGGACGAGGCGATCCTGCGCGACGTGCTCGACCGCTGGAAGGCCGCCGTCGACCAGCACCGGCCCGACCGGGTGGCCGCCCTCTTCACCGAGGACGCGGTCTTCCAAGGCCTGCACCCCTACAGCGTCGGACGCGCGGGCGTCGCCGCCTACTACGAGTCCCAGCCGCTCGGGATGACCGCCGAGTACCGCGTCCTGGAGACCCGCCGGCCGGCCGACGGCCTGCTCCTCGGCTACCTCGGCACCGAGTTCGCCTTCACCGACCGCCCGACCCTCACCGTCAACCTCGGCGTCCTGCTGCAACGCTCCGACGACGGGTGGGCCATCGCGCACTACCAGGTCTCGCGACTGCCCTGAGCGCCGGGAACGCCGTCCACCGTCGGCCGCCCGCCGTCCCGGCCGCACGAGGCACCGGTCGGGACCTGCGCCGACGCCGTCCCGGTCGGCCGGCCCGCCGTCCCGAACCCGTCCCGGCCCGGCGTCCCACCGCCCGACCGCGACACGGGCATTCGCACGTTCACGATCACGTAACCGAACGGAAGCGCACCGTCGGTAGCGTCGGCGGCATGAAGGCATCACGCACGCGCCCCGAACGGCTCTGGCACCGGCCCTTCCGCAGGTCCGACCGCAGGTGCGCGACGCCCGAGGGCCAGGCCACCCGGCTGCCCGCGCTCACCGGCGGCCCGTACCGGACCGCCCGGCCGCACCCGTCCGCCACCCGCACCACCGGCCAGGCGCCGGAGGCCCCGTCCCGGCTGTCCCTGCCGGACGGGACCGGGCTGCTGCTGCGTCCGGCAGGGCCCGCCGACCGGGCGGCGGCGCTGGCGATGCACGACCGCTGCTCCCCCGCCGCGCTGCGGCTGCGCTACCACGGCCCGGTCCGCGACGCCGGCCGCTACCTGGACCACCTCCTGGACCCCCGGCACGGCCGCAGCCTCGCGGTGACCGCCCCGGACGGGCGGATCGTCGCGCTCGGGCACCTGATGTGGGACGACGGCGAGGCCGAGCTGGCCGTCCTGGTCGAGGACGCCTGGCAGCGGCACGGGCTGGGCCTGGCGTTGCTGCGGCAGCTGTCGGCGACCGCCCGGGCGGCCGACGTCCGGACGGTCTACGCAGTGACCCACGGCACCAACACCGGGCTGATCGCCGCGATGCGACGGCTGGACGCGCCGCTGGACTTCCGGGCCGACGACGGCACCCTGGTGATCACCGCCACGCTGGCCGCCGGAAATCCGGCCGGCTGCACCCACCGCCCGGACCGCTGATCATTTCTTCACCAGATCCTTACCGGACGGCTCGGGAACCCGGCGGCACCCGTGGAGCGTCGTCAAGCAGTAAGGGGTCGCTCCGTACACCGCCCTCCTTGACGGGCCCTCAGCAGCGCCCGCGAGCGCGTCGCAGCAGGCGGCGCGGGGTCCGGATCGTCCGGTCGGGCGACGGAGTCGGTAGGCTGACCCCCGTCCCCGCCGCCCGACGGCCCGTTATCCGGTCGCAGGCGGTGCCGCAGCAAGGAGGAACCACTGAGCATGGCAGGCACCGAATCGGAGCCCACAGGCGCACGCGACGCCTCGCTGCCGGCCCGCGCCAAGATCGCGGTCACCGCCGGCCGGGTCGCCGCCGCCGTGTCGCGCAAGGCCGGGCGCGGGAGCGGCTCGGTGATCGGCGGCAAGGTCGCCCTCAAGCTCGACCCCGACCTGCTCGCCACCCTCGCCGACCACCTCGACGTCGTCCTGGTCAGCGCGACCAACGGCAAGACCACCACCACCCGCCTGATCGCCGAGGCGCTGCGCGCCGCCGGCCCGGTGGTCTCCAACGCCCTGGGCGCCAACATGCCCGCCGGCATCACCTCCGCCCTGGCCGGCGGCACGGACGCCCGCTTCGGCGTGATCGAGGTCGACGAGAAGTACCTGGCGATGGTCGCCCGCGACACCCGCCCCAAGGCGATCGCCCTGCTCAACCTCTCCCGCGACCAGCTCGACCGCGCCGCCGAGACCCGGATGATGGCCGAGAAGTGGCGCGAGGGCCTCCAGAACACCGAGGCCGTGGTCATCGCCAACGCCGACGACCCGCTGGTGACCTGGGCCGCCTCCTCCTGCAAGAAGGTGGTCTGGGTGGCCGCCGGACAGGCCTGGAAGGAGGACGCCTGGTCCTGCCCCGCCTGCGGCGGTGTGATGCAGCGCCCCGGCGACGACTGGTTCTGCCAGGACTGCGGCTTCCGCCGGCCCAACCCGCACTGGGCGCTCCAGGGCACCCACGTGATCGACCCGCAGCGCGGCGCCTGGCCCATCCAGCTCCAGCTGCCCGGCCGGGCCAACCTGGCCAACGCCACCAGCTCGGCCGCCGTCGCCGCCGTGTTCGGCGTCGCCCCGCAGGTCGCCCTGGAGCGGATGCGCTCGGTGGCCGCCGTGGCCGGCCGCTACGACGTGGTCCAGTACCAGGGCCGGGACATCCGCCTGCTGCTGGCCAAGAACCCGGCCGGCTGGCTGGAGACCTTCTCGCTGATCGACGGCCCGCCCGCTCCGGTGATCCTCTCCGTCAACGCCCTCGACGCCGACGGCACCGACACCTCCTGGCTGTGGGACGTCGACTACGAGCGCCTCGCCGGGCACCCGGTCTTCGTGATGGGCCAGCGCAAGCTGGACCTGGCGGTCCGCCTGGAGGTCGCCGGGCTCCAGTTCCACGTGGTCGACACCCTGGAGCAGGCCGTCCGGATGGCCCCGCCCGGCCGGATCGAGGCCATCGCCAACTACACCGCCTTCCAGCAGCTGCGGAAGGTCGTGGCCGGCTGATGCCGCGCCCGCACACCAGTCTTTACGTGACGGAAGGCCTTCGAGGATGAGTGAGAGCAGCCTGCGCGTGGTCTGGGTCTACCCGGACCTGCTCAGCACCTACGGCGACCGGGGCAACGCCCTGGTCGTGGAGCGCCGGGCCCGCCAGCGCCACCTCAACGTGACCCGGATCGACGTCCGCTCCGACCAGGCGATCCCCACCAGCGGCGACATCTACCTGATCGGCGGCGGCGAGGACCGCCCGCAGCGCCTGGCCGCCGAGCGGCTGCGCGCCGACAGCGGCCTGGTGCGGGCCTCCGAGAACGGCGCGATCATCTTCGGCGTCTGCGCCGGCTTCCAGATCATGGGCCACGAGTTCATCAACGACCTCGGCGAGCGCGAGCCGGGCCTGGGCCTGCTCGACGTCTGGACCACCCGCGGCGAGGGCGCCCGCTGCGTCGGCGACGTGCTCGCCGACGTCGACCCCCGGCTCGGCCTGCCGCAGCTGACCGGCTTCGAGAACCACCAGGGCGTCACCCACCTCGGCCAGGGCGTCCAGCCGTTCGCGAACGTCTCCGTCGGCCGGGGCAACGGCACCGGTGACGGCACCGAGGGCGCCTGGCGGGACACCGTGTTCGGCACCTACCTGCACGGCCCCGTACTGGCCCGCAACCCCGCCGTGGCCGACATGCTGCTGAAGCTGGCGCTGGACGTCAGCGCCCTGCCGCCGGCCGACACCACCTGGTACGACGCGCTGCGCGCCGAGCGCATCGCGGCCGCGACGCGCCCCCAGTAGTACATCCGTACGCCCCGGTCGGGTGCCCGCCATGCGGTCACCCGGTCCGCGGGCGGCCCCGGACGTACCACAATGGGGGCTGCCTACTGCACACCCTCCTCGGCAGCAGGCTGCAATTCCGCGCGGGGGCGCCGACGGCGCCGCTCCCGCGTCGGCTCCTGCCCGGCCGGACCAGGGGCCGTATGCTCGACTTCGCGGCCGTTTTCGGGCGTTCTGTCCGGATCGGCCGGTCCTTCACCCCACGGCCACCTCCCCGCCACCACGGTGCGGGAGCGCCCCGTTACGGTGTCGGCTCGTCGTCCCAGCCTGTAGTCCGGCCGTTCCTCGGTTCTGCTCGGGAGTTGCAAAGCTAATGCGTATTGGAGTGCTGACCAGCGGCGGTGACTGCCCCGGCCTGAACGCGGTGATCCGCTCCGTGGTCCACCGGGGGGTGGTCGACCACGGCGACGAGATCATCGGGTTCGAGGACGGGTGGCGCGGATTCCTGGAGGGCCACCACCGCCCCCTGACCCTGGACTCGGTGAGCGGCATCCTGGCCCAGGGCGGCACCATCCTCGGTTCCTCCCGGGTCCAGCCGAGCCACCTGCGGGACGGCGTCGAGCGGGCCAAGAAGTACTGCTCCGACCTCGGCCTGGACGCGGTCATCCCGATCGGCGGCGAGGGCACCCTGAAGGCCGCCAAGCTGATGAGCGACGCGGGCCTGCCGATCGTCGGTGTGCCGAAGACCATCGACAACGACATCGCCGCCACCGACGTGACCTTCGGCTTCGACACCGCCGTCTCGGTGGCCACCGAGGCGCTGGACCGGCTGAAGACCACCGCCGAGTCCCACCAGCGGGTCATGGTCGTCGAGGTCATGGGCCGGCACACCGGCTGGATCGCGCTGAACGCGGGCATGGCGGCCGGCGCGCACGCCATCGTCGTCCCGGAGCGCCCGTTCCACATCGAGAAGCTCACCGCCGTCGTCCGCGAGCGCTTCGACCGGCAGAAGAAGTTCGCCATCGTGGTCTGCGCCGAGGGCGCCAAGCCCGAGCCCGGCACCATGCACTGGGAGGAGGGCACCAAGGACATCTACGGCCACGAGCGGTTCACCGGCATCGCCACCCAGCTGTCCCGCGAACTGGAGCACCGCCTCGGCAAGGAGGCCCGGCCGGTGATCCTCGGCCACACCCAGCGCGGCGGCACCCCGACCGCCTACGACCGGGTGCTCGCCACCCGCTTCGGCTGGCACGCCGTCGAGGCCGTCCACAAGGGCGCCTTCGGGCACATCACCGCGCTGCAGGGCACCAACATCAACCTGGTGCCGCTGGCCGAGGCGGTCGCCGAGCTGAAGACCGTGCCGCAGAACCGTTACCTGGAGGCCGAGACGGTCATCTGACCGCCCTGCGCCCTCCCGCAGGCCCCCGGACCGCACCGCGCGCTCCGGGGGCCTGCGCACATCCGGGACGTCCGGTGGCCCGCGCCCGGCCCCGCCCGCTAGCGTGGCCGCAGGAGCCGACTGGAGGGACCGGGCATGGAGATCCTCGCGTACGGGGTGCAGGCCGACGAGCGGCCGCTGCTGGAGCAGGCCTTCGCCGGCCGGCACGGGCTGCGCTGCCTGGACGTGTTCCTCAACCGCGACACCGCCCCGCTGGCCGCCGGCTACCCGGCCGTCAGCAGCAGCGTCAACGCCGTCCTCGACGCCGAGACGCTCGCGGTCCTGGCGGCGGGCGGCACCAAGCTGATCGCCCAACGCTCCACCGGCTTCAACAACATCGACCTCGACGCCGCCGCCGAACTCGGCCTCACCGTCGCCCGGGTCTCGCACTACAGCCCGTACTCCGTCGCCGAGCACGCCTGGGCCCTCGCCCTGGCCGTCAACCGGCGCCTCAACCGCGCCGCGAACCGCACCCGCGAGTTCGACTTCCGCCTCGACGGCCTGCTCGGCCGGGATGTCCACGGCATGACCGTCGGCGTGATCGGCACCGGCAAGATCGGCGAGTGCTTCGCCCGCATCGCGGCCGGCTTCGGCACCGAGCTGCTCGGCTGGGACATCGCGCAGAACCCGGCCTGCCTGGAGCTCGGCATGACGTACACCGAGCTGCCCGAACTGCTCTCCCGCGCCGACCTGGTGAGCCTGCACGTACCCCTGCTGCCGTCCACCCACCACCTGATCGACGGCGCCGCACTCGCCCGGATGAAGGACGACGCGATCCTCATCAACTCCAGCCGCGGCGGCCTCATCGACAGCGCCGCCCTCGTCGAGACCCTCCGCGCCGGCCGCCTCTCCGGCGTCGGCCTCGACGTCTACGAGGAGGAGACCGGAGTCTTCTTCACCGACCGCTCGATCCACGGCATCACCGACGACGTCCTCGCCCGCCTCGTCACCTTCCCCCAGGTCCTGGTCACCAGCCACCAGGCGTACTTCACCCGCACCGCCGTCGGCCAGATCATCGACGCCACCGCCCGCAACATCGACGACTTCGCCGCCGGCGTCCGTAACGAGAACACCTTGGTCCCGAAGGCCTGACTACACCCTCTCCCCGCCGGTGACCATCCCGGCCGTTTGCATGGCCACCCTCAGCTTCTACCTGCACATCGATACCAGCGAGACCACCAGCACAACCGCGTACGACAAGTTGACCGTCCAGGCCGGCTCCACCCGCCTGGCCGCCTTCAGTAACCTCGACGTGGCGAACACCGCACCCTGCGCAGCTACGCTCTCTCGGCCTTCGCCAGCCAGACGGACACCGTCAAATTCACCAGCACCAGGGCAGCCGGCTGCAGGCCAGCTTCGTGATCGACGACACCGCTCCCACCGTGTCCTGGCCGGAGAAGGGTTCGGGGCCGCAGCGCATGCGCTGCGGCCCCTCGCGTTCATGGCTTGATCAGCCCGCGCTCATACGCGCGGACCAGGTTGCGCGGCACCAGGTGCTCCCGCCCGTCGACGGTGATCGCCACCAGCTGGGGTCCGCTCGCCTTCCACCGGGCGCGGCGGTGCCGGGTGTTGCTGCGAGACGTCTTGCGCTTGGGCACGGCCATGGGATCACCGCCCGCCAACCCCTCCCGTACTGGGGTTCAGCCATCCACGGGGCCCAGGTCGACTTCGTAGTCAAGGTGCGCTTCCTCACCGAGCGTCATGACCCCTTGCTGTCGACAGCTCCGTGACATACCGAACGTGGCTCAGCGTGCGACCCTCGCGTATGTCTCGGCGAGCCGCTCCCAGATGACGTCCGCAGGAAGGTGCTGCGGCGTATACCTGTTCGTCACGACGACGAGCCTGGACACGGGAGGAGTCCCCTGCCTCGGGCACCACACGGCGGTGCCCGAGGCCCTACGACTGGTCAGACAGCGAGGAGCTCCGTGAAGGTGGTGGCGGCTTGCAGGGCGTCGGGGTCGGGGACGATGCCGATCCCCGGGCGGGTGGGGACGGTCAGGCGGCCGTCGTGGAGGACGAAGGGGTCAGTGATGTCGCGGGTGTAGTAGCGGGCCGAGGCCGAGATGTCGCCGGGCAGGGTGAAGCCCGGGAGCGCGGCCAGCGCCAGGTTGGCCGCCCGTCCCAGCCCGGTCTCCAGCATGCCGCCGCACCACACCGGTACGCCGTTCGCCAGGCACAGGTCGTGTATCCGGCGGGCTTCCAGGTACCCGCCGACCCGGCCGGGCTTGATGTTCACGATCGAGCACGCCTCCTGCCGGATGGCGGTGGCCGCGTCCCGGGCCGAGGTGATCGACTCGTCCAGGCAGATCGGGGTGTCCATGCGAGCCGCCAGCCGGGTGTGCGAGAGCAGGTCGTCCGGGGCGAACGGCTGCTCGATCAGCGTCAGCCCGTAGGCGTCGAGCCGGCGCAGGTGGGGCTGGTCCGCCGGACCGTAGGCGGTGTTGGCGTCCACCTGCAGGGCGATGTCCGGGCCGAACGTCTCCCGGACCGCTCGCAGCGGCTCGATGTCCCAGCCTGGTTCGATCTTCAGCTTGATCCGGGCGTAGCCCGCGCGGAGATAGCCGTCGACGGCGCTGATCAGCTCATCGACGGTGTCCGTGATGCCGACCGACACGCCGACCGCGAGCTCGGTCCGCGTCGCCCCGAAGTACTGGGCGAGGCTGATGCCGGCGGTCCGCAGTTCGGCGTCCAGTACCGCCATCTCGACGGCCGTCCTGGCCATCGGATTCCCTCTGATCGGCCGGAGCAGCTCGGGCACCAGCGCCGCGGTCAGCTCGGGAGCCCGGGACAAACGGGGCAGCAGGAACTCACGTACCACTTCCCGGGCCCCGGCCAGGTACTCGGCGCTGTACGTCGGATCGTCGTCGGCCACGCACTCGCCCCAGCCGACGGCTCCGTCGGCCGTGGTCACCTTGACCAGCAGCGAGTTCCGGTGTTCCTGGGTTCCCAGTGAGGTCCGGAACGGCGCGACCAGGGGCAGGGCCACCTCACGCAACTCCACCTGCTGCAGCTTCATTCCGATACTTCCTTCCGTCGCAGGACGTACCACCCGGACCGGTCGAACCCGTCGATCCGATAACCGTTCTCCAGGGCGCCACCGAGCGCCTCGCGCATCGCGGACCGCCAGCGCCGGGCGGCGGCCGGATCCCTTCGCCGCAGGGACTCCGCGTCCACCGGGGTGACACAACGCAGTACGCCGCCGGTCGCGGCGCGCGGTACGGGCTCGCCGTTGCCGTCCGCTTCGAGCACGGGTTCCGCCGCGGCCAGGTCCGGCAACGGTGCCGGTGCGTGCGGCGTCACGTGCACCGGCCAACTGACGAACAGCCGGTCGGAGTCGTCGCCGTCGTTGATGCCGTCGTCCAACGGCCCGTAGAAGTCGGGCAGGTACGCCTCCGCGACCGCCCCGAGCCGGTGCAGGTTGAAGTAGGCGTTGCGGCGGATCAGCGGATCGTACGTCCACGAGATCGACGACAGGCCCGCCTCGGCGGCCCACTCCCGCTGGTGCGACTTCATCGCCGTGCCGATCCCGCGCCCGTGCATTCCCGGCACCACGCCGGCCACGTGCGAGTGCAGACTGTCCCCGACGGTCCGGAACCCGGCGGTCACGCCGACCATCGCCGTCCCGAGATACGCCGCCGCGACGTAGCCGCCGGTGTGCGCGAGCGCGCACATCACGTCCAGGGCCAACGGTGGCTCGGCGATGTCCGGGGTGTTCCACACGGTACGCAGCACCGCGTCGGCCTGCTGAAGTTCGGGTACGGTCCGAAGCAACTGGATTCGGACGTCCGCCCGTTCCGCGACGGCGGAAGGAAATTCGACCATGTGACGAGTCTGCTCGGCGGACCTCCCCGGGCCATTGGCGTCCAGGCCGAAGTTCACCTGGCCTCCTTTGTGCCGATGTCCGGCAGCCGTAGCCGCAGCTGCAGCGCCAGCGCCAACCGCAGGTCCGGATCATCGATGTCGATCAGCTCGGCCAGCCGGCGCAACCGGTGCCGCAACGTGTTGGGGTGCAGCGTCATGGCCTCCGCGACCCGTGGCACGTCGTAGTGCCCGGCGATCCAGCAGCGCAGCGTCTTCTCGTACTCCGTTCCGTGCCGGGCGTCATGGTCGAGCACCGTCGACAGAGGCTCCGCGTCCAGGGCCGGACGGTACCGGAGCGCCTCGTACACGTCCCGCAGGAATATCGGGGCGGCCAGCTCGTCGTGCCGTCCGATCTCCGCCTTGCCGAACGGTCCGCACACCACCTTGAGTGCCTGCCTGGCCTGGCTCAGCCCTGTCGAGATGTCGGCGAGGCCGGGAAGGGTGCGACTGATCCCCGCCCGCCAGCCGCCGCCCAGGGTGTCCCTCGCCCGAGCCAGCACCGTCGCGATGATCAGCTGGATCACGGGCGCGTCGGACGCCGTGTCGACCACCGCCACGGCCTGACCGTCCAGCGCTCCCGCGGCGGCTCCCAGCCGGTAGGCGGAGAGCCCCATCCGCAGCAGGTCGCCGACGTACTCGGCGGCGGAATCCAGCGACACGCCTCGCGCGTGACCGGCCGGGTCGCCAAAGCGGCCGATCACCAGCACGGTCGCCGGGGCGTCGAAGCGTATCCCGAACGAGTCGGCGAGCTCCCGGGTCACCCCCAGGCCGCGGAGCAACCAGCCCAGGCGCTCGGCTCGTTGCCGGCGCTCGGCATCCGCCGCGAGGCTGACCCGGGCCAGGTGGGGCGCGGCCAGCCGCGCGCCCTCGGCGAGGACATCTGCCGCCTCCTCCGCCAGGGACTCATCACCTTGGAGCACCCAGATGGTGCCCAGCGCCTCGCCACCGTCCCGGATGGCGATGGCAAGGCGCGGCCGGTACTCCTTCGGCTCGTAGCTCCAAACCGCGGTGTCGGACCGCAGGACAGCGGCGTACTCCTCGGGGTGGGTCGGGTGGTCCGGCACCCGGCGGCCGAGGATCCCGTCACGACGCGGGTCGTCGACCAGCTGGCCCGGGACCGTGGAGTAGGCCAGCACGCGCATGGACAGATCCTCGATCGCCACCGCGCCGCCGGCGCGTACGGCGATGTCGTTGGCCAGGGCGAACAGGTCGGTGGACCGATGCCTGTTCGGCTCGAATACCGGGCTCGTGATCGCACGCAGCGCGTCGATCAAGGTGTAGAGCTGCCCCCAGGAGATCTCGGCACTGCGCTCCAGGAGCGCCACCCCGGTCCGTTCGGCTGCCTGTGTCAGCGCTGCCGTGTCCGTGGTGCCGACTCGCATGACCACCGCCTTGGCGTGGTGCTCGGCAGCCCACTCCAGTACGTCAGCGGTCAGCCGGCCGGGTACCAGGACGATCGCGTCGGTCAGCCCTGTCCCGGGGGCGTCGGTGTCATGGATCGTGGGCGCCCCGACGGCGACCGCCCGGCCTTGTGGCAGCGCGAGCGGCCGTAGGAGATCGGTTCCCAGGCTGTCGAGCACGACCCCGAGGGTGATCCCGGCGGGGGCTGTCATCGCCGCTCCGATCGCAGCATCCGGCCCCGGCGCTCTCCGGTGAACTCACCGTCGGCGATCACCTGTTCACCGGCCAGGAACACATGTGTCATTCCGGTCGGCCGCAGCTCGGGATGCTCGTAGGTCCCGGCGTGGCCGATCCGCGCGGGGTCGAAGACCACCAGGTCCGCGACCGAGCCGCGGCCGATCCAGCCACGGTCGGACAGCCCGAACCGGCTCGCGGTGGCGGAGGTGACCTTCCGGATCGCCTCGGCCAGATCCACCACGCCGCCGTCCCGCACATAGCCGCCGAGGAAGGTGGGGAAGGTGCCGAAGGTACGGGGATGGTTCGGGCCGATCGGAATGTCGCTGTCCGACCCGATGGCGACCAGCGGATCGGCCATGATCGCCCGCACATCGCCTTCGTCCATGGTGTGGCAGACGACGTACGCGTGCGGGTCGGCGATCAGCAGCTCACACAGCACGTCCCACGGTTCCCGTCCGGCCGGCACGTCGGCGAGCCGACGCCCCTTCACCGACGGATCGGTGTGCCTAAGGATCTGCATGTCCTCGGGGTGGACCTCCCGCCACAACCCGCCGCCGGTCCCCGGCCCCGGTCCCTCGGCCGTCGCTCTGATCGCCGCCCGGGTCTGCGGATCGAGGAGCCTGGCGCGCAGCGCGTCCACGTTGCCCTCGCATGCCTCGGGAGGCAGCGAGAAGCCACAGTTGCCGACGACCTCCGTGGTGACGCCCTGCATCAGCTTGAAGGGCTGCGCGTCGGGCAGGAACGGAACGCTGTCGGAGTGGCTGTGCGGATCGACGAACCCGGGGGCTGTCACCAGTCCGGTCTCGTCGATGGTCCGTCTGGCCGCCCCGAGGTCCTTGCCCACGGCGATGACGCGGTCGGCGGTGACGGCGACGTCGGCGGTGACGGGGTCGGAGGCGAATCCGTCGTGGACCTCGCCGCCGGAGATGATCAGGTCATGCATGGGCTGTCTTTCCGGTAGGCGCCGGTGGCACGGAGGCCACCAGGCGGCGGGTGTACGCGTGGGCGGGGTTGTCGAGCTCCTTCTCGGTGTCGCCCGCTTCGACCACCTGGCCGTGCAGAAGCACGATGGTGCGGTCGGTGATCTGCCGGACCATGGCCAGGTCGTGCGTGATGAACAGCAGGGCGGTGCCCAGCTCGTTGTTGACGCGGCGCAGCAGTTCCAGGATGTGGGCCTGGACCGACACGTCCAGCGAGGCGGTCGGCTCGTCACAGATCAACAGCGCGGGACGCACGGCGAGCGCCCGCGCGATCGCGACCCGCTGCTTCTGACCGCCCGACAGCCGGTGCGGCCGCAACCCGGAGTAAGCGGGAGGCAGGCCGACCAGCCCCAGCCCGGCGGTGTACGGGTGGCCCGGGGCGACGGCGATGGCCTGGCCGCGGCCCGCCTCCAGCACCCGGCCGGCGTACATCACCTGGACCCGGTCGCACAGCGCGAACGCGACGCGCAGATCGTGCGTGATCAGCAGCACGGCCGTCCCCCGGGCCGCCTGAATCCTGGCGAGCAGCCGCATGATCTCGTGCTGAACGGTGGCGTCGAGGGTCGTGGTGGGCTCATCGGCGATCAGCAGCTCGGGATCCCCGGCCGGCGCCGCCGCTATCGCCACCCGTTGCCGCATCCCGCCGGACAGCTGGAACGGGTACCGCTGGGCCACGTGCGGCTCGTCGATGCCGACCTCCGCGATTCGGATCGGTGTGCCGCGCCAGTGAGAACGCGACATCCTCGGCGGTCATCGGAGAGCCGTCGGAGAACACCACGCCCTTGCGCAGCTTGAACACGTACGTGACCGGGTCCGGTTCGGTCCACGACTCCGCCGACTGCGGGACGACCTTGCCGTTCTCGTCCCTCGTCGCCGGCGACTCCAGGATCGCGTACTGCACCACTGGGGGCCGTCAGGTGGCGAGGTCGGGGCCGGGGAGAGGTCCCAGGGGGGCGGCGTCGTCGGGCTGTCTGACGAAGCGCATCCGGTGGACACCGTGCGTGCTGATCAGGAGGTCGTCGCCGCTGGGGCGCAGGCTGATCAGGCCGCCCGCACGGAACGCGCCGTCCGGTGCCGGTTCGATCGTCCCGACGAACTCCAGGCCGAGTTCGAGCGTGCCGTCCCGGGTGACCGTCGCCAGGATGCCGAGCTCCGGACTGCGATAGACGGCCGGAGGCAGCGTGGCACCGGCAGCCGTGGGGGGACAGCGCCAGTACTCCGTGGCGCGGCCGGGGCGATACACCGATCCGATCCTGATCGTGCCGGACGACGCCCGCAGCCAGAAGCCGGCGCTGTCCTCCAGGCCCTGCCAGCTGCCGTCGACGGCCGGTGCGAACTCGCCGGCGGGCGGCGCACCGTAGATGCGGATCCGACCGTTGCCCACGGCGTCGATCCGCAGGGTGAGGCTGGATCGCGGATCCAGCCAGTCCCCCGTCAGCCGAGCAGCGGGCTCGGCGGCCACCGGGTCCGCCATCAGCTCGACGGGATCGTCCTCGGGCAGCCCGGCGGCCAGCCGGAGCACCTGAGTGGCCAGCTTCGGGGAGTCGATCGAGGAGTTGTTGCTCAGCAGCGCCACGCCGAGGTCGGCGTCCGGCATGAACAGCAGCTGGGACCGGTACCCGGGGACACCGCCGGCATGGCCGAACGCCGGGTGGCCCGCGATCGTCGTGTGGTAGAGACCCAGCGCGTACGGCCACTCCTCCCCGTCCCCGGAGTCGACCCGCCGCAACAGCCCGTCGCGGATGTCGGTGCCCAGGACCCGGCCGTCCTGCAGGAACCCGAACCACGGCGCCAGGTCGGCGACGCTGGTGGCCAGGCCGCCGTCGCCGACCGCGGACTCCTCGGTGTCTGCGCGCCGGACGGCACCGCGGGTGACATCGTACCCGTAGGCGAATCGCGGCAACGGCTCCTGGCTGTCCTCGCGGAACACGGTCTCGTTCATGCCCAGCGGTGTGAACATCCGGTCCGTGGTGAACTCCCCCAGGGTGCGACCGGTGAGCCGCCGCACGAGCGAGGCGACCAGGACGTACCCCGTGTTGGAGTAGGAGAACGCGGTCCCCGGTTCGAAGTCGACCTCGGTCAGCCCTGCCACGAAGGCCAGCGTCTGATCCTGGGTGATCCTCGTCAGCGGGCGGCCGGCGATCGTCGTCAGGGCCAGCCAGTCCCGCAGACCGCCCGTGTGCCGCAGACATTGACCGACGGTCACCGGCACCGCCAACTTCAGCTCGGGCAGGTGCGTCCGGATGTCGTCGTCCAGCGACAGTCGCCCGTCCCGGCACAGCAGCAACGCCGCCGCGGCGGTGAACTGCTTGCTCATGGAAGCGATGTCGAACCGTGTCCGGGTGTCGACCGGCACCTCGAACTCCACGCTCGCCAGCCCCGCCGATGCATGGTGGATCAGCTTCCCGTCGGTGTAGATCCCGACGGACAGTCCCGGGTCTCCCGGGCGTACCGCCAAGCCCACGACCTCGGACAATGTTGTTGAGATGCCCATGCGCCACAGACTCTCAGCCACGACTGCTCGGAGGGTTTGTCCTAACCGGCAAAGTCCGCTCGCCCAACGTTGGCCGAAAGGACATGCCCTTGTGCCTCCTGACGTCAGGAGTATTCCTTTGTCGAGCACGTTCCGGACACACCGTCGACGTGCGTCCGCGACCTGGAAGCCATCGGCGCGCGTCCGCCGGAACCCGCGCTCCGTCGCACGTGCACGTCCCCCGGCCACCGGTGTGACCGCCGTGGTCCTGAACGTCACGGTCACCGAGCCGACGGCGGACAGCCGACTGACCGTCCACCCGCACGGGACCGCCCGCCCGGACGCGGCGAACCTCACCTTCACGGCCGGGCAGACCAGGGCCGACCTGGTCGTCGTCCCAGTGGTGGACGGCCGGGTGGCGCTCTTCAACCAGTGGGGTGACACGCACGTGATCGCCGACCTGAACGGCTACTTCACGGCCTGACCCCGCACCGCCCCGAACGCCGCCGTGCCGCCCGATCCCCGGGCGGCACGGCGGCGCCGTTCCGGCGGCCACGCTGTCCGGTCGATGGCGACCGCACGTGCACGGATGGCTCTCACTTCGCCCGCGCCGCCGTCGGCCGGATCACCGACGCCACCGCCCGCACCATCGCCGCCGGCCGCTGGCCGCCGCAACGAGGACACCCTGGTCCCGGCCGTGCCGCCGGCCTAACCCAGCGCCTCGCGGTACCAGGCGGCGGCCTGCGGGAGCCGGGCCAGCGGGCCCGGACCGGGCGGGCAGGCGGCGAGCCGCCAGATCCGCTCGCTGCGGTACCAGTGATCGCGGGCGATCAGGCCGAACTGCCGCTCGGAGACCCGGCCGGGCGCGGCGGCCAACAGCCGGCGGCACTCCTCCCAGGGCACGGCCGGGCCGTCCGGGGCGGGCAGCAGGCCGAGGGCGGCCAGGGCGGCGAGCAGGTCGCCGCCGCGGACCGGCTCGGGGTGCGAGGCGTGGTGGACGCCCGGCGCGGCGGCGTGCCCGTCCAGGGCGAGCACGGTGATCAGCCGGGCCAGATCGGTGCGGTCCACCATCGAGAGCCGGGCGCTGCCGCCCTCCCAGCGGACCGGCACCCGGCGGACCAGCTCGGCCAGCGCGGGCACCACCCAGCGGTCGCCGCTCCCGGTCACCAGCCCGGGGCGCAGCACGTGCCCGCCGGCCGCCAGCGCGTGGCGCTCGCCGAGCAGCCGGGTGCGGCTGGCCTCGGACACCGGGGCGGGCGGCACCTCGTCCACCTCGATGCCCGCGTGCGGGCCCTCGCCGTAGACCGCCGCGGTGGAGAGGTGGACGATCCGCCGCACCCCGGCGCGGGTGGCGGCCGCCATCAGCGCGGCGGTGCCCCGGTCGTTCACCGCCTCGCACTCCTCGGCGCCGCCGTCGACCCGGGAGGCGAGGTGCACCAGCGCCCCGGCGCCCGTACAGAGCTCCGTGAGCGCCACCGGGTCGGCGAGGTCGCCCGGCACCCAGGCGGTGCCCGGTACGGCGCTCTGCGGCGGCTTGCGGGCCAGGGCGCGCACCGGGACGCCGCGCGCCGCGAGGGCCGCCAGCACGGCGGAGCCGATGAAGCCTGTCGCCCCGGTCAGCGCGACCGTGGGGCGCGCCGCGGGTCCGTGTTCCGCCGCCATCTCCGAACCTCCCTGCCGACCGGCCGGTCAGTCTAGCCAGGAGGCGCCCCGGTGGGGAGGCACCCGTACGGAGGGGGCGGGGGGTGGCCCGAGGTAAGGCCCACCTAGGCTGTATGTCAAGCAAAACGGGCGAACCGGACCCGCACCAGGGACCACGAGGACGGAAAGCAGGACCCGCCGATGGGCGACGGAATGTCAGGAATGCACCACCACGGCGGGATGACCCAGCTAGGCCCGTTCACCTTGTCGAACGTCTGGACCTGGTCCCCGGACTGGGTGTTCCTGCTCGGCGGCCTGGTCGTGCTGGGGCTGTACGCGGCGGGCGTGGTGCGGCTGTACAGGCGCGGCGACCGCTGGCCGATCGGCCGGATGGTCGGCTGGGCGACGGGTGTCGCCAGCTTGCTGCTGGTCACCTGCACCGGGCTGAACGACTACGGCATGGTGCTGTTCAGCGCGCACATGATCCAGCACATGGTGCTCTCCATGCTGACACCGATCCTGCTGCTGCTCGGCGCCCCGATCACGCTGGCGCTGCGGGCACTGCGCCCGGCCGGCAAGGGTCGTCCGCGCGGGCCGCGCGAGCTGCTGGTGGCGCTGCTGCACAGCCGGTACGTCCGGATCATCTCGCACCCGGCGTTCACCATCCCGATGTTCATCGCGAGCCTCTACGGGGTCTACTTCACCCCGCTGTTCGACTTCCTGATGCAGTACCGCCTCGGGCACATCTTCATGATGGTGCACTTCCTGTTCACCGGCCTGGCCTTCTTCTGGCCGATCATGGGCGTGGACCCGGGCCCGCACCGTCCCGGCCACGTGATGCGGATCATCGAGCTGTTCATGGGGATGCCGTTCCACGCCTTCTTCGGCGTGGCGGTGATGATGGCCGGCCACCCGCTGGTCACCACCTTCACCGCGGAGGGCGCGCCGCCCGGCACGAACCTGCTGGAGGATCAGAAGCTGGCCGGCGGCATCACCTGGGCGTTCGGCGAGATCCCGACCGCGATCGTGCTGATCGCGCTCGTCTACCAGTGGATGGGCTCCGAGCAGCGGCAGGCCCGCCGCACCGACCGTGCCGAGGAGCGCTCCGGCGACGCCGAGCTGGAGGCGTACAACGCCTACCTGGCCTCCCTGCACAAGCGCGACCGGCGCGCGGGCGCGGCCCCGGCCGCCCCGGCCACCGGTGCAGCCCCGGTGGCCGACGCCGGCTGAGCCCACCGCCGCCCACCGCGGAGCCCCCGTTCCCGGGAACCCCCGTTCCACCTCCGGAACGGGGGTTCCGCCGTTTCCGGCCCACCACGGAACGGGGGTTCCACCGGGCGCCGGAACGGTCGTTCCGCCGGATGCGTTCGAACGGACATGCACGTCCTGCCGATCGTCGCCGTCCTGCTCTGCGGGTACGTCCTGCTCTGGCTGCTCGGCTTCCTCGGCCTGGCGCTGTACCACCGCCGCCGGCCCGCGCCGGCCGGCTCCGACTACCTGGTGGTCCTGGGCGCCGCGCTGGACGGCTGCGAGCCCGCGCCCCCGCTGGCGGCCCGGCTGGACGCCGCGCTGGACCGTTTCGCCGTCGAGGAGGCCGCCGGGTACGCCCCGCTGGTCCTGGTGACCGGCGGGAAGGGCCCGCACGAGGACTGCACCGAGGCCGCCGCGATGGCCCGCTACCTGGTCGCCCGGGGCGTCCCGGAGGAACGGATCCGGCGCGAGGAGCGGGCCGTGAACACCGCCGAGAACCTGCGCTTCAGCGCCGCCCTGATGGCCGCCGAGCGCCCCGGCTACCGCTGCACGGTGGTCACCAACGGCTTCCACACCGTCCGCTCCGCGCTGGCCGCCCGCCGGGCCGGCGCCCCCGCCGCCGTGCTCGGCGCGGACGGCCCGCTGGCGCACGGCCCGTACCTCCTGCTGCGCGAGGCCGTCGGCACCGCCCTCGCCCTGCTCGGCCGCGCCTGAGGGCCGGTCCCGGAGCCGGGATCTGGATCACGTCGCACCCCTCCGTCAGGATGGGGACGGAGACGAGTGCGGAGGGGGCACCGAGCGTGTACGAGTGGAGCGCCCTGCAACGGGCCGGCGTGCGGGTGGGCCTGGCGGCCGTCCTGGTCGCGGCGACGGTGGGCGGGACGGCCGCCTGGCAGTGGGTGTTCGACGACCCGGGGTGGCTGTCCTGGCACGGGTGGGCGTTCGGGGCCGCCCTGCTGACGGGCGCGGCGGCCTCGGGGCCGTTCCTGCGGGACGAGCTCACCCCCGGTGCGGTCGTGGGCGTCGGTCTCTTCCTGCTCGTGCCACCGCTGCTCGGCGTCCTGATGACGGCGTCCGCCACGTACGACATCCGGAGCTGGATGCGCAGCGACCGGGCGGTGACGGCCACCCTGAGCGGCTGCCACGTCTCCGGTTCGGAGACCCTGGAAACCGACCGCGGACCGATCGGCGCGGTCGACGTCTACAGCTGCACCTACCACTGGACGGCCGCCGGGCAGGACTGGGAGCAGGTCCGGCGCTCCCCCGGCGGGAACCACCCGGACGGCCACCAGGAGCAGGTCTGGGCGGACGGTTCGACCGGCGAGGTGGCCGAGCACCGGCCGGTCAGGATCGGTACGGGCATCCTGGTCGCACTCGCCTGCCTGGTCGCCACCGTGCTGGTCTGGGGCGGGCAGCTGGTCCTCCTGCACGAGAACGGCCTGCTCGGCCGCCGGCGGTCGGCCGACGCCTGAGCACGGAGGAGGCCCCCGGGTCCGTACGGACGGACCCGGGGGCCTCCCGGTGCCTCAACTCGGCTGGATTCAGCCGAGGTTGGCGATCGCCTCGTTGAAGGTCTTGGACGGGCGCATCACGGCGGCGGCCTTGGCCGGGTCCGGCTGGTAGTAGCCGCCGAGGTCGACCGGCGAGCCCTGGACGGAGATCAGCTCGTCCACGATGGCCGACTCCTGCTCGGTCAGCGCCGCGGCCAGGCCGGCGAAGGCCTGGGCCAGCTCGGCGTCGGCGGTCTGCTTGGCCAGCTCCTGGGCCCAGTACAGGGCCAGGTAGAAGTGGCTGCCGCGGTTGTCGATGCCACCGAGGCGGCGGCTCGGCGACTTGTCCTCGTTGAGGAAGGTGCCGGTGGCGCGGTCCAGGGTGTCGGCCAGCACCTGGGCGCGGGCGTTGTCGGTGCTGCTGGCCAGGTGCTCGAAGCTGGCGGCCAGCGCGAAGAACTCACCCAGGCTGTCCCAGCGCAGGTAGTTCTCCTTGACCAGCTGCTGGACGTGCTTCGGGGCGGAGCCGCCGGCGCCGGTCTCGAACAGGCCGCCGCCCGCCATCAGCGGGACGACCGACAGCATCTTGGCGCTGGTGCCCAGCTCCAGGATCGGGAACAGGTCGGTCAGGTAGTCGCGCAGCACGTTGCCGGTCACCGAGATGGTGTCCTCGCCGCGGCGGATGCGCTCCAGCGAGAACTTGGTGGCCTCGACCGGGGACTTGATCTCGATCTGCAGGCCGGTGGTGTCGTGCTCCGGCAGGTACTTCTTGACCTTCTCGATCAGCACCGCGTCGTGGGCGCGGTGCTCGTCCAGCCAGAACACCGCCGGGACGCCGGTGGCGCGGGCGCGGGTGACGGCCAGCTTGACCCAGTCCTGGATCGGCAGGTCCTTGGTCTGGCAGGCGCGGAAGATGTCGCCCGGCTGGACGGCCTGCTCCAGCACCACGTTGCCCTCGGTGTCGACCAGGCGGACGGTGCCCGCGGCGTCGATCTCGAAGGTCTTGTCGTGCGAGCCGTACTCCTCGGCCTTCTGGGCCATCAGGCCGACGTTCGGCACCGAGCCGATGGTCGCCGGGTTCAGGGCGCCGTGGGCGCGGCAGTCGTCGATGACGGCCTGGTACACGCCGGAGTAGCTGCTGTCCGGCAGCACGGCGAGGGTGTCGGCCTCCTCGCCGTCCGGGCCCCACATGTGTCCGGAGGTGCGGATCATGGCCGGCATCGAGGCGTCGACGATGACGTCGCTCGGCACGTGCAGGTTGGTGATGCCCTTGTCGGAGTCGACCATGGCCAGGGCCGGGCCCTCGGCCAGCTCGGCCTCGAAGGAGGCCTTGATCTCGGCACCGAGGTGCGGCACGTTGTCGAGGCCGGCCAGGATGCCGCCGAGGCCGTTGTTCGGGTTCAGGCCGGCGGCGACCAGCACCTCGCCGTACTTGGCGAAGGTCTTCGGGAAGAAGGCGCGGACCACGTGGCCGAAGATGATCGGGTCGGAGACCTTCATCATGGTGGCCTTCAGGTGCACCGAGAACAGCACGCCCTCGGCCTTGGCACGGGCGACCTGCGCGGCCAGGAACTCGTTGAGGGCGGCGGCCCGCATCACCGAGGCGTCGACGACCTCGCCGGCCAGCACCGGCACCTTCTCGCGCAGCACGGTGGTGGTGCCGTCCTCGCCGAGCAGCTCGATGCGCAGCGCACCGTCGGCGGCGATCACGGCGGACTTCTCGGTGCTCGCGAAGTCGTTCTCGCCCATGGTGGCGACGTTGGTCTTGGAGTCGGCCGTCCAGGCACCCATGCGGTGCGGGTGGGTCTTGGCGTAGTTCTTGACCGACTGCGGGGCGCGGCGGTCCGAGTTGCCCTCGCGCAGGACCGGGTTGACGGCGCTGCCCTTGACCTTGTCGTAGCGGGCGCGGACGTCCTTGTCCTCGTCGGTCTGCGGGTCGTCCGGGTAGTCCGGCAGGGCGTAGCCCTGGGCCTGGAGCTCGGCGATGGCGGCCTTGAGCTGCGGCACCGAGGCCGAGATGTTCGGCAGCTTGATGATGTTGGCACCCGGGGTCTTGGCCAGCTCTCCCAGCTCGGCCAGGGCGTCGCCGATCCGCTGCGCCTCGGTCAGACGCTCCGGGAAGCTCGCGATGATCCGCCCGGCCAGGGAGATGTCGCGGGTCTCCACCCGCACACCCGCGGTCGAGGCGTACGCCTGGACCACCGGCAGGAACGAGTAGGTCGCCAGGGCCGGAGCCTCGTCGGTGTGCGTATAGATGATGGTCGAGTCAGTCATCGGTACTCCGCTTCACGTCTCCAACGTCTTGACGTCAAGATATCTCGTCACGGGCCCCCGGCTCCACCTCCCCCCGCCCCAGGGCGCACACCGGCCCGGTCGACGGGCGCTGCGGCCCTCGCGTCGGGGGCGCTCCGGCGGTAGTGACGGCGGTCCCGACGGGGGCGTGAGCAGGGACGAACTCCACGGTCGTCCGGCTCGGGGCGCGGGGCAAGCGGAGCGCTCGACCGGTGGTGCGGTCCGGTCGGGTGAGCCGGGCGTCAGGACTGCGTCAACGCACGTCCCCATTCGGTCAACGCCGCGTCAGGACCGGCGGCACCCGGGCCGGGCCGTCCTAGCGTCGAGGCAGTCAGTCCCGGCAGGCACCACCACCCCACTCGGGAGCACCCGCATGGCCCGCGTCGTCTGGCACGTTCCGGTCACCGCCTCCGGCACCGGAGGCACCACCGCACTCCGCCTGTTCCACCTGCGCGACGGCCGCCGCTGCGCGGTCGGATTCTCCAGCCCCGAGGCCCTCGTCGCCCTCCTCGGGCCCGACCAGGGCCACATCGAACTCGGCGAGCCCGCCCTCCGCGACCTCACCGTCCCGCTCGGTATCGACACCCTGGTGGTGGACCCGCGGCTGGTCGCTCCCTCCGTCACCGTCCCGTGCGTCACCGCCCCGCCCGGTGCCGCCCCCGCCGCACCGCCCGCCCCGGCACCGACCGTCCGGTTCCAGCACCGGTGACGGCCCCGCTCCAGCTCGTCCCGGGCGGTCCGGCTCCGGCGGGAGGGGCTCAGCCGGCCCGGGCGCTGCACGCGATCGCCCGGATCAGCCACGGCCCGGTCCCGCTCGACTTCGACCGCCTCGCGGCGGAGTTCCCGGCCGTCCGGAGCGGCCTTGCCCTGGCCGGCGAGGCCGACCTCGAACTGCGGCTCGCCTGCACCGGCCCCGAGGAGCTACGGACGATCGCCGCCGCCCTGTACCGCGCGGGCGCCGCCCGGGTGCACATCGACCTCGTCCTGCGCGCTCTCACCCCGGCCCCCGTCACCCTGCGGCCCGTGCCCTGACCGGCATCGGCCCGGCGCCCCGCTCCCCTGTCCGGGGTCGGGGCGCCCGACCGCGCTCACTCCTCCCCGGGCCGCGGGTCCGGGTTGATCGCCTGGCCGTCGATCGGCTGGCCCCAGGCGTCGTCGCCGGCCGCGCCGACGCAGTAGCCGCTGCCCTCGACATGCCCGCCCGCGCTGCGGCACTGGTCCGCGGTGACGTCCCGGCGCCCGGTCGCGGCCGCCGGTCCGGCGACGGCGACCACGGTCCCGACGGCGGCGGTGAACAGGAGGACGGAGGCGGTCGCGGTGGCCACCCGGGCCGGGAGTGAGCTCTTCATGCGGACCACCACAGCACGCCACCGGGCCCCCGGCGACCACAGGGCGCCCGCCTGGGTGGCCGCCGGGGGCCGGCCGTCATCCGCTCCTCCCGCCCCGGTGCCGCGATGGCCGCGAACAGCAGCGCCGAGCCCGCCGGCAGGACGCCGTGGACGCCCGGGACGGCCGCAAGCGGGAGGAGGCAGAGCGGGCCGGTGGTGACTGCGCGGGTGCCGACCCGGGCCGAGCCGCCGCCCCGGACCCAGAGGGTGGGGCCGCTCCAGCCGGCGCCCGCGAGGACGGCCGGCTCGACCGCGCCGGACCAGGTGGACGGCGAGTGCATCGCCGTCCTGCCGCGCGGAGCCGACGTCGACCCGTCAGGCCTGGTGGAAGAAGCCAGGCAAACAGTCAACTCTGCCTGCTGCCAAGTGAATTCGTTTTACTGATGGCCAGGCAAGCGAGCACCGGCACCGAGGGCGGGCCGCGCGGGCAGGCCGGGCCCGGCGCCCTCCCGGACGGCGGCAGCCGGCAGCCACGGCTCGGCCACCCGACCCGGCACAGGCCCTCGGCGCGAACAGCGGCGACCCGCAATGTGGCACCCCGTCATTCCGACCCCGCCGCCGCCGACAAGGCCGGCAGCACTCCAAATGAGTGAGCAGGATTCGGCGCCACCTGAACGATCCAGTCCGCGCCGTCAACTCCCCCGACTGTCAGGCGATTTGAGAAGTATTTACAACCGGCCGAATCGATTCTGAGGGCAGTTCGATGACGCACTTGACCACCCGTTCGGCCCTAGGCGTCAACCATTTGGCACGGATTGATATGACAGTCATTTAGCCAGTAGGTACGTTCATTCATGTCGGCACCAAGCCGATCCAGTCCAGAAACAGGAGAAGGTCCATGAACAAGATGACCACCGCCATTGTCCTCGCGGCGTCGGCGGCCGTCGCCGTGACCGGTATCACCTACGCGTCGGCCACTCCCGAGCCCGTGGCGAAGGCGGCCCCGGTCGTTCAGAAGGCGGCCCCGATGGCCGCTCCGGCGGCGGTTGCTCCGGCAGCCGTTGCCCCGGCGGCCGCTCCCGCCCTGGCGCCGCTCGACGGCGGCTCGAAGGGCAACGAGGGCAAGGGCAACGAGGGCAGGGGCGAGGAGCGCCGGGAGCACCGGGAGCACAAGCGCCACCACCGTGGCGTGATCCACGTCAACGAGCGCTCGTACTCCGCCGACGACTTCGGCTGCATCACCGTGGTCAGCGGCCTGGGTGCCAAGACGCTGAACATCCGCAACGACAGCCACCGGACCGTCGAGGTCTTCAGCGGCGCGGTCTGCGACAACGGCGCCCCCATCGCCACCGTCGGGCCCCGCAGCTCCAGCGACGGCGTGCGCCCGAAGCACCTCCACCACCACGAGGGCATCGAGGTCAAGAACGGGGTCGTCGGCAGCTTCCGGGTCGTGCACCACTACGGCGAAGGCCGCGGTGAGGGCGGCGAGGGCTACGGCGAGGGCGGGAAGCGCTGATCCAACGGCATAACGACACAACGGCATAACGTGGAGCCCCGGCCCGCCGTAATCGGGCCGGGGCACCGACATGAGCAGTCTTCCACAAGTTTACGCACCCATCCTGTGAGCGACGTCCGCCGAGCGGCCCAGCAGCGGCCACTCGGCGGTCCGGTGTGATGCGCAGCGGGTCGCCCGGTGCGGCGCCGCGGCGGGTATCGGCAGCATCACCGTGCGATACCCGCCACTTCCACGAACGAATGGGTGCCCCATAGTGCCGGGAGTCGGCAGCGAAGCTCAATTCACGCTCAAGTGCTGAACCTACTCGCGAGTCACGTAATGCGCACGAGAGCGGAAGGCCCCCTACCTGCACGGATATCCGGCAAAGAACGTAAACATTCAGTAATGAAATCTGTGCAGACCTCTATGAATAGACCTACTGTGTGGCAACTCTCCGCGCTCCACCCACCTCGGAGCCCCCACCCACAGAGAGATCGTTCATGGCTTCCCTCAACCAGGTCTCCTCCCCGCCCGGCCAGAGCACCGGCCCCGACGGGACCCCCCAACGGTCGCTGCGCCGCCACGTCGGCCTCGTCGGCCTCATGTGGGCCTCGGTCGGCTCGATCATCGGCTCCGGCTGGCTGTTCGGCGCGAAGGAGGGCGTGGTGGCGGCCGGCCCGGCCGCCGTGCTGTCCTGGGGCATCGGCACGGTCGCGATCGTGCTGCTCGCGCTCGTGCACGCCGAGCTCGGCAGCATGTTCCCGGTCTCGGGCGGTACCGCGCGCTACCCGCACTACGCCTTCGGCGGCCTCGCGGGGATGTCCTTCGGCTGGTTCTCCTGGCTCCAGGCGGCCACCGTCGCGCCGATCGAGGTCGAAGCGATGATCGGCTACGCCCGGCACTGGCCCTGGGCCGGCGGACTGCTCAACGACAACAACACCCTCACCGCCAGCGGTTTCGCCGTCGCCACCGTCCTCATGGCCGTGTTCGTCGCGGTGAACTTCCTCGGTGTGCGCGTCCTGGCCCGCACCAACAACATCGCCACCTGGCTGAAGATCTTCGTCCCGCTGCTCACCATCTTCGTGCTGGCCGTGACCAACTTCCACGGCTCCAACTTCACCTCGCACGGCTTCGCGCCGTTCGGCGCCAAGGGCGTGCTCGCGGCGATCAGCACCAGCGGCATCATCTTCGCCCTGCTCGGCTTCGAGCAGGCCATCCAGCTCGCCGGCGAGAGCCGCAACCCCAAGCGCGACATCCCCCGCGCCGTGCTCGGTTCGGTCGCCATCGGCAGCCTGATCTACACCCTGCTCCAGATCGTCTTCATCGGCGCGCTGCCCCTGAGCGCCTTCGCCAACGGCTGGGACAAGCTCGACTTCCCCGGCATCGACGGCCCCTTCGCGGGCCTCGCCACCGTGGTCGGCCTCGGCTGGCTGGCCTGGGTGCTCTACATGGACGCCGTGATCTCCCCCGGCGGCAGCGGCCTGATCTACACCACCTCGACCTCGCGCATCTCCTACGGCCTGAGCCGCAACGGCTACGCCCCGCAGAAGTTCGAGGAGCTGGACAAGAACGGCGTGCCGTGGTTCGGCCTGGCCATCGCCTTCGTCACCGGCGTGATCTGCTTCCTGCCCTTCCCGAGCTGGCAGGAGCTGGTCGGCTTCATCACCTCCGCCAGCGTGCTGATGTACGCCGGCGCCCCGCTGGCCTTCGGCGCGCTGCGCCGCCGGCTGCCCGAACGCGAGCGCCCCTACCGGCTGCCGGCCGGCGAGCTGATCTCCCCGGCCGCGTTCGTGGTCTCCAGCCTGATCATCTACTGGTCCGGCTGGCACACCCTCTCCCGCCTGGGCATCGCGATCGTGCTCGGCTACGTCCTCCTCGGCAGCTACGCCGCGTACGCGATCAGGAAGGGCCTGCCGAACGCGCCCCGGCTGAGCTGGAAGTCCGCCCAGTGGCTGCCGCCCTACCTGGTGGGCCTCGGCCTGATCTCCTGGCAGGGCAGCTTCGGGGACGGCACCGGCAACATCCCGATGTGGGACGACATGGCCCTGGTGGCGGTGTTCTCGCTGGTCATCTACTTCTGGGCGATCCGGGTGGCGCTGCCGGCCGAGGCGATCGAGCACGAGGTCTCCGACGTCGAGGTGGTCGACGAGGGCGGCCACTGAGCACCGACGACCGACAGGAAGGGCCCGCCGGCCGTGCGACCGGCGGGCCCTTGCGCATGCGTCAGAGGCTGAGCACCGTCCGCAGCGCCGTGGTGAGCTCGGCCTCCGCGTCCTGCGCCGGGCCGGGCGAGCGCCAGGCGACGAAGCCGTCCGGGCGGACCAGCACGGCGCCCTGCGGGCCGATGCCGTGCAGGGCGGCGAAGTCCGCCCCGGGCTCCGGGGCCAGGTCGTCCTCGGCGCCGTCGCCGATCCGGTAGCCGTCCAGCGGGACCGCCAGCCGGTCGGCCGCGCGCCGCGCGCCCGCCTGCCAGGCGCCGCCCTCGGGGCCGGTGAGCAGCACCATCGCCTGCTCGTACAGGTCCAGGGTGGAGAGCCTGACCCCCGCCCGCAGCAGCCACTGGTGCGGGGCCCGGCTGCCCGGCTCGCCCGCCGCCTCGAACTGCTCGGGGACCACCGGCCCGCTCCGGTCCGCGCCGATCACCGCGCCCACCGGGTACCGGTAGCCGAGCGCCACCGCCAGCACCCCGGCCTGCCGGCCGACGCCCGGCACCACCGAGTAGCCCGGGTGGCTGTGCTCGGCGGAGCGGGCCGAGGCCCGCTCGCCGGTCACCAGGGCCACCGGGCGGCGCTCCTGCCCGTACGTCTCCAGCAGCCGCGGCCCGGCCCAGCCGCACAGGACGGCGGCCATCTTCCAGGCCAGGTTGTGGGCGTCCTGGATGCCGGTGTTGGAACCGAACGCCCCGGTCGGCGACATCTCGTGGGCGGAGTCCCCGGCGAGGAAGACCCGCCCGGTGCCGTACCGCTCCGCCACCCGCTCGGCGGCGTGCCAGGGCGCCCGGCCGGTCACCTCGACGTCCAGCTCCGGCAGCCCGACGGCGGTGCGGATGTGCCGCACGCAGCGCTCGTCGGTGAAGGCCTCCAGCGGCTCGCCGTGCTCGGGGTGCCAGGGCGCGTGGAAGACCCACTCCTCCTGGTTGTCCACCGGCAGCAGTGCGCCGTCCGCCTCCGGGTTGGTCAGATAGCAGGCGATGAAGTGCCGGTCGCCGACCACCTCGGCCAGCCGCTTGGCCCGGAAGGTGATGCTGACGTTGTGGAACAGCTCGCCCTTGCCGGTCTGGCCGATGCCCAGCCGCTCCCGGACCGGGCTGCGCGGGCCGTCCGCGGCGATCAGGAACTCCGAGCGCACCACCCGCTCCTCCCCGCTCTCCCGGCTGCGCAGCACCGACGTGACGCCGGCCGCGTCCTGCTCGAAGGAGACCAGCTCGGTGCTGAACCGCAGGCCGCCGCCGAGCTCTCGGGCCGCCCGCAGGAGCACCGGCTCCAGGTCGTTCTGGCTGCACAGGCACCAGGAACTGGGGCTGAACCGGGCCAGCCTGCCGCCCGGGTCGATCTCCCGGAACAGCCACTCCTGCTCGGCGCCGGTCAGCGAGGGCGCCTGGAGGATGCCGTGGTTGGGGGCCAGGATCGAGGCCGCCTCGCGGATCGCCGGTTCGATCCCGGCCACCCGGTACAGCTCCATGGTGCGGACGTTGTTGCCGCGCCCTCGCGGGTGATGCGAGGTGTCGGCGTGCTTCTCGACCAGCAGGTGTCTGACCCCGAGCCGACCGAGGAAGAGTGAGGCCGACAGCCCGACCAGCGAGCCGCCCACGATCAGGACCGGCACCCGGTCGTCAACCTTCGGATTCATCAATTGCTCCGCCCTGTCAGGGGATTCCGCGGCCCGGCGACTGGGCTCGGCGCCGCCCTCGACGGGGCCCGCTCAGCCGGGGCCCCGCTCTTCCATCCCCCGCCGGCCCCCGCGCGAGGGGGCCCGTGCCGTCCCTTCGCCCGGATGGCCCGCAAATCTCGCGCCGCGCCCGGTGCGCCGCCCACGATCGACCTCAGGCCTGGCGCCGACTCGCCCGGCCGAACCGCCGTCGCACCGCCCTCCCAGGCCGGGGAGCACCCGCCGGGCACGGCCGACACGGCCCGCAGCGTGCGGCCCAGAGCAGAAAGTGGATCATGACAACTCTGTCCGAACCCCAGCCGAAGCAACAGGACGAGGTCGACACCCGGCTGCGGGTGGTGCTCATGCTGGAGATCCAGGACGGCGCCCAGCAGCGCTTCCTCGACGTGTACGAGCAACTGCGCCACCAGGTGGCCTCGGTCCCCGGCCACGTCAGGGACCAGCTGTGCCAGTCGATCAACGACCCGCGCCAGTGGCTGATCACCAGTGAGTGGGAGGACCAGGAGACCTTCCTGGAGTGGGTGGACAGCCCGGCCCACCGGGAGATGGTCAAGCCGATGCACGGCTGCGTCAGCGACAGCTTCCGCTCGCTTCGCTACGCCGTGCTGCGCGAGACCTCGGCGGCCGGCTCGACCGGCACCCGGGCACCGATGGAGGTGCCGCCCGGCCTGCCGCGCACCGCCCCGGCCGGCCACGCCGGCCCGCCCAAGGCCGACCCGGGCCCGGACGGCGTGGTCCGCCACGCGCTGACCTTCACCGTCAAGCCGGGCAGCGAGCCCGAGGTGGCCCGCATCCTCTCCGGCTACGCCTCCCCCCGGGCCGAGGTGGACGAGCACACCCGGCTGCGCCGCACCTCGCTGTTCATGCTCGGCAACCGGGTGGTCCGCGCCGTCGAGGTGATCGGCGACCTCGGCGACGCACTGCGCCACGTGGCGATGCAGCCCGAGGTGCGGGCCGTCGAGGAGGCGCTCAACCCGCACCTGGAGGAGGCCCGCCAGCTCGGCGACCCGCAGGCCGCCCGGGCCTTCTTCGCCAAGGCCGCGCTGCCCGCCCGGCACCAGGCGATCGCCAGCTCCCCCAACTCCGCCCGGCTGCACCGGCACGCCGTGCTCTACCCGGTCCGTCCGGGCCACGGGCAGGCCGTTGCCGAGCTGCTGGCCGAGCACGACAACCTGGCCACCGCCGACCCGACCGGACCGGTCGCGGCGGCCACCGTCTTCCACCGCGAGGACGTGGTGGTGCGCCTGGTCGACCTGCGGGTGCCGGCCGAGGCCGACCCGGCGGCCGCCCTGGGCGTGGCCGACGACCGGCAGGCGGCCGTACTCGCGGGGCTGCTCGACCTCGGCCCGCAGGGCGACCTGCGCACCGCGGCCGGGCTCGGTGCCTTCCTCGCCGCCCGCGCCATGAACCCGGTCACCGACCGCCGTTCCGCCGACCCGACCACCAACTGACGTTCCGTCACCTCACGGCCCCCGGAGGAGCCCACCATGACCACGCAGTACCCACGGATCGTCAGCGTCCACGAAGCGCCGGAGAACCGCCGCCACGGCGCCGAGCTGCGCACCATGCTCACCCCGACCACCTGCGGCGCGACCAGCGGCTTCATGGGCCTGGCGATCGTCAAGCCCGGCGAGCGGATCGGCGAGCACTACCACCCGTACTCCGAGGAGTTCGTGTTCGTCGTCTGCGGCGACCTGGAGGTGGACCTGGACGGGGAGACCCGGCCGCTCAAGCCGGACCAGGGCCTGATGATCCCGATCAACATGCGCCACCGCTTCCGCAACGTCGGCGACACCGAGGCCCGGATGGTCTTCCACCTCGGCCCGCTCGCCCCGCGCCCCGACCTCGGCCACGTGAGCACCGAGGGGACCGCGGCCTCCGGGCCGCCGGAACACGCCAAGGTGGGCTCGTGACCCGGCGCGTCGCCGTCACCGGGATCGGCGTGGTCGCACCCGGCGGGGTCGGTGTCCCGGCGTTCTGGGACCTGCTGACCTCCGGCCGCACCGCGACCCGGGGCATCACGCTCTTCGACCCCACCGGGTTCCGCTCCCGGATCGCCGCCGAGGTCGACTTCGACCCGGCGGCCCACGGGCTGGGCCCGGAGGACATCCAACGGGCCGACCGCTACGTGCAGTTCGCGATGGTCGCGGCCGACGAGGCGATCGCCGACGCCGGTCTGGACCTGGCCGCCGAGGACCCGTGGCGGGTCGCCGTCTCGCTCGGCACCGCCGTCGGCGGCACCACCCGGCTGGAGCACGACTACGCCCTGGTGAGCTCGGCCGGCGCCCGCTGGGACGTGGACCACCGGCAGGCCGAGCCGCAGCTGCACCGGGCCTTCGCGCCCAGCACGCTGGCCTCCGCGGTCGCGGAGCGGACCGGCGCGCACGGCCCGGTGCAGACCGTCTCCACCGGCTGCACCTCCGGCCTGGACGCGATCGGCTACGGCTTCCAGGCGGTCGAGGAGGGGCGCGCCGACATCTGCGTCGCCGGCGCCTCCGACTCCCCGATCTCGCCGATCACCGTCGCCTGCTTCGACGCCATCAAGGCCACCAGCGAACGCAACGACGACCCGCAGCACGCCTCCCGCCCCTTCGACGCCGGCCGGGACGGCTTCGTGCTCGGCGAGGGCGGCGCCGTCCTGGTGCTGGAGGAGCTGGAGCACGCCCGCCGCCGCGGCGCCCGGATCTACGGCGAGATCGGCGGCTTCGCCACCTTCGGCAACGCCTACCACATGACCGGCCTCACCAAGGAGGGGCTGGAGATGTCCCGGGCGATCGACCACGCGCTCGCCCACGCCCGGGTGGACCGCACCGAGGTGGACTACGTCAACGCGCACGGCTCGGGTACCAAGCAGAACGACCGGCACGAGACCGCCGCGGTCAAGCGCTCGCTGGGCGGCCACGCCTTCGAGACGCCGATGAGCTCGATCAAGTCGATGGTCGGGCACTCGCTCGGCGCCATCGGCGCCATCGAGGTCGTCGCCTGCACCCTGGCGCTCGCCCGCGGCGTGGTGCCACCGACCGCCAACTACGAGACTCCGGACCCGGAGTGCGACCTCGACTACGTGCCGCGCACCGCGCGCGAGCTGCCGCTGAGCCACATCCTCTCGGTCGGTAGCGGATTCGGCGGATTCCAGTCCGCCGTCGTGCTCAACAGAACGGGGTGAGTTCCATGACGTCACGTCAGCAGGGCCGCCGGGCCGCGGTCACCGGCCTCGGCGTGGTGGCGCCGAACGGGGTCGGAGCCGACGCCTTCTGGAAGGCCACCAGGCAGGGCGTGAGCGTCCTCGACCGGATATCCCGCGAGGGCTGCACGGGGCTGCCGCTCAGGATCGCAGGCCAGGTGAACGGGTTCGACCCGCAGTCGGCGATCGACAACCGCTTCCTGGTGCAGACCGACCGGTTCACGCACTACGCGATGGCCGCCGCCGACCTGGCCGTCGCGGACGCCGGGTTCCGGCCCGACCCGGAACAGCCCTTCGCGGTCGGCGTGGTGACCGCGGCCGGCTCCGGCGGCGGCGAGTTCGGCCAGCGCGAGCTCCAACAACTCTGGGGCCAGGGACCGAAGTTCGTCGGCCCGTACCAGTCCATCGCCTGGTTCTACGCGGCCAGCACCGGCCAGATCTCGATCCGGGGCGGCTACAAGGGCCCGTGCGGGGTGGTCGCCAGCGACGAGGCCGGCGGGCTGGACGCCCTCGCGCACGCCGCCCGGTCGATCGAGCGCGGCACCGACGCGGTGGTGGTCGGCGCCGCCGAGGCCCCGCTGGCGCCGTACTCGATGGTCTGCCAGCTCGGCTACCCCGAGATCAGCCTGGCCGAGCACGCCGAGCGCGCGTACCTGCCGTTCACCGAGCAGGCCTGCGGGTTCTCCCCCGCCGAGGGCGGCGCGATGCTGCTGCTGGAGGACGAACGGACGGCCCGCCTGCGCGGCGCCAGCGTCCGGGCGCTGCTGGCCGGGCACGCCGCCACCTTCACCGGGGCCTCCCGCTGGGAGGAGTCCCGGGAGGGACTGGCGGCCGCGATCCGGATCGCGATGGACGAGGCCCGCGTCGCGCCCGAGGAGATCGACGTGGTCTTCGCGGACGCCCTCGGGGTGCCGGCCGCCGACCGGGCCGAGGCCCTGGCGCTGGTCGACGCGCTCGGCCCGACTGCCGAGCAGGTCCCGGTCACCGCACCCAAGACCGGTACGGGGCGGGCCTATTGCGGCGCCCCGATGCTCGACGTGGCAGCCGCCGTACTGGCCATGGAGGACGGCCTGGTGCCGCCCACCCCCAACGTCACCAAGGTCTGCCACGACCTCGCCCTGGTGACCGACCGCGCCCGCCCGACCGAGCTGAACACCGCGCTGGTGCTCAGCCGCGGGCTGATGGGCTCCAACTCCGCGCTGGTGCTCCGGCGCGCGCAACCCTGAACCACCCGTCACATCTTCGAAGGGACACCCTGTGAACAGCACCCTCAACTATCCCGAGCTCGCCACCCTCCTCCAGGTCCGGGCCGGGGTCGCCGTCGACCCGGGCGACCTGGCGCGGCCGGGCGCGGAGTTCGAGGCGTTCGGCATCGACTCGCTCGGCCTGCTCGGCGTGGTCGGCGAGCTGGAGAACCGGCACGGCCTCAAGGTCACCTCGGGCGCCGAGTCGGCCAAGACCCCGGCCGAGTTCCTGCAACTGGTCAACTCCTCCCTCACCGCGAAGGCTGGTGCCTGAGATGCCCGGACACACCGACAACGAGATCGTCATCGCCGCCCCGCTCGACCTGGTCTGGGAGATCACCAACGACCTGGAGAACTGGCCACAGCTGTTCAGCGAGTACGCCTCGGTGGAGGTGCTGGACCGGCGGGGCGACCTCGTCCGGTTCCGGCTCACCATGCACCCGGACGAGAACGGCCAGGTGTGGAGCTGGGTCTCCGAGCGGGAGACCGACCGGGACGCGCTCTCGGTGCGCGCCCGCCGGGTCGAGCCCGGCCCGTTCGAGTTCATGGAGATCCGCTGGGAGTACGCGGAGGTGCCGGCCGGCACGAAGATGCGCTGGATCCAGGACTTCGCGATGAAGCCGACCGCCCCGGTCGACACCGAGGGCATGGTCAAGCACATCAACCGGAACTCGAAGGTCCAGATGCAGCTGATCCGGGAGAAGGTCGAGAAGCGGGCGGCGGAGCTGTGACCGGCGTCCACCGGGCGCTGATCGTCGCCCGGATGAAGCCCGAGGCCGCGCCGGACATCGCCGAGGTGTTCGCCGAGTCGGACCAGGGCGAGCTGCCGCACCTGATCGGTGTCACCGGCCGCAGCCTCTTCCAGTTCGGCGACGTCTACCTGCATCTGATCGAGGCGGACCGCCCGCCGGGCCCGGCCGTCGCCAAGGTCGTCGGGCACCCCGAGTTCCGGACCGTCAGCGACCGTCTGACCGCCTACGTCCAGGCATACGACCCGGCCACCTGGCGGGAGCCGAAGGACGCGATGGCGCGGGAGTTCTACCGCTGGGACCGCTGATCCGGCGACTCCCCGATGGGCCCGCCCCCGGCAGTGCGCCGGGGGCGGGCCCATGTATGCGCTCCGGCCCGTGGACGCCCCGCGACCGGCCGGGGAGCGGATCGGATTCACCCGGATCGCGCTCGGCACCCGAGTGAACACACCCGGGACTCCACCCAAAGGGCGCACGCTCCGTGCCGCTACGGCCACGCTCCGGTGGCAGGCGGCCGCGCAGTGGGTGACGGTAAATCAGGCGCCTCCTCCGCGGGTCCCTTTGTCCGGCATCGTGCCGGCGGTCGCGGTCCTGCGCGCCGGAAGGATCATCCTCATGCGTTCTACACGCACGCTGCTCACCGGGGCGGCCGTCGCCGCCGTCCTGACCGTCGGTACCCCCATGGCATTCGCCGACGGCGCCCCAACCCAGGACAAGAACCTCACCTGGCAGGAGAAGTCCGAAGCCTCCGGGGGCGACGAGGAGCACAAGGGCGGCAACGAACACAAGGGCTCCGACGAGGGCCGTGGCAACGAAGGCCGTGGCAACGAGGGACGCGGCAATGAAGGCCGTGGCAACGAGGGACGCGGCAATGAAGGCCGTGGCAACGAAGGCCGCGGGAATGAAGGCCGCGGGAATGAAGGCCGTGGCAACGAAGGCCGCGGGAATGAAGGCCGCGGCAACGAGGGACGCGGCAACGAAGGCCGCGGCAACGAGGGACGCGGCGACGAGGGCCGGGGCAACGAAGGCCGCGGCAACGAAGGCCGGGGCGAGGACAACAAGTCCCCGCACGGCGGCGTGCACGCCGGTGGCGGTGGTACGGCGTCGACCGGCGGCGGGCTCGCCTCCGGCGCGGTGCTGCTGCTCGGTGGCCTCGGAGTCGGCGCGTACGCCCTGCGCCGCGGCCGCCGTACCTCCGGCGCGGTCGTCTGACGCCTGACGTCCTGCTCCCGCCGCCTCCGGGCGCCACCCCAGACGGGGCGGGCGAGCCGGGGGCGGCGGGCCCGTCGTGGAACCGGTTGAGCGGAGGACAGGAATGACGGACGGTTCCGCCACTGGAATTCCCCGACTGCTGCGCGTGGGGATGGGCGCGACAGCGGTCGGACTACTGCTGATCTTCAACTCGGTGGACACCGGGCCGGGCACCAACCGGGCGGAGAGCCAGCCGGCTCCCCCGGCTGCCGCCGCACCGGCCGTCCCCGGGCCGCCGGATGCCGTGCACCCGGTCCCGGCAGCACCAGCAGTGCCGGCAGCACCGGCAGCACCAGCTGCCGTGCCGCAGGCGCCGGTGCTGGGGCGCGCCCAACCGACCCGGCTGCGGATCCCGCAGATCGCCGTCGACGCGCCGTTCACCGAGCTGACCCTGGACCCGGCCGGTCGGCTCAACGCGCCGCCACCGGACGACAAGAACCTGGTCGGCTGGTACCGGGACGGCGTCACCCCGGGCGAGCGCGGCAGCGCGATCGTCGCCGGGCACGTGGACACCGCCAAGGGCCCGGCGGTGTTCCTGCTGCTGAAGCTGCTGCGGCCGGGCAACAAGGTCGAGGTCAACCGTATGGACGGCACGGTCGCGGTGTTCTCGGTGGACTCGGTGGAGATCTTCGCCAAGGACGCCTTCCCCGACCAGAAGGTGTACGGCAAGGTGCCGGACGCCCAGCTGCGGCTGATCACCTGCGGCGGCGCCTACGACAAGAAGCGCCGGGACTACCGGGACAACGTGGTGGTCTTCGCGCACCTGGAGTCCTCGCACAAGGCCTGACCCGGCTGACGCGGACGACCGCCGGCCCCGTGAGTCGGGGACCGGCGGTCGTCCGTGCGTACGGCGGTGGTTCAGCCGTTCACGGTGGCCTCGAAGGCGTGCAGGTAGGGGTTGACCGGGCGGACCGCGACGACCGTCAGCCCGGCCTCCGTCATCAGCCCGACCATGCTCTCCTCGGAGTGCTTGGCGCCCCCCACGTTGAGCATCAGCATCAGGTCCATGGCGGTGGTGAAGCGCATCGAGGGGCTGTTGTCGACCAGGTTCTCCACCACCACGACGCGGGCGCCGGAGCCGGCCGCCTTCACCACGTTGGTGAGGGTGCGGCGGGTGCTGTCGTCGTCCCACTCCAGGATGTTCTTGATGATGTAGAGGTCGGCACGGACCGGGATCTCCACCCGGCAGTCTCCCGGCACCAGTCGGGCCCGGGCGGAGAACACGCCGCCCTTCTGGAGCCGGGGGTCGGCGCCGGCCACCACCTTGGGCAGGTCGAGCAGGGTGCCGTGCAGCGCGGGGTGCTTCTCCAGCAGACTTGCCAGCACGTGGCCCTGGCCGCCGCCGATGTCGGCCACCGAGTCGATGCCGGTGAGGTCCAGGTACTCGGCGAAGTCCTCGGCGGACTGCCGGCTGGAGGTGGTCATCGCCTTGTCGAAGACCTTCGCCGAGTCACCCGCGTCGCTGTGCAGGTAGTCGAAGAACTCCTTGCCGAACAGCTCGGGGAAGACGTTGCGGCCGGAGCGGACCGCCTCGTCAAGTCTCGGCCAGGCCTCCCAGGTCCACGGCTCGGTGCACCAGAGGGAGATGTAGCGCAGCGAGTTGGGGGCGTCCTCCCGCAGCAACCGGGACATCTCGGTGTGCTCGAAGCGGTCGTCGCCGCTCTCCACGAAGATCCCGTAGCAGGTGAGCGCGCGCAGCAGACGGCGCAGCTGTCGGGGCTCGGTGTCGAGTACGGCGGCGAGGTCGGTGACGGTCGCCGGGGTGTCGCCGAGCGCGTCGGCGACGCCGAGCCGGGCGGCCGCGCGGACGGCGGCGGCGCAGGCGGCGCCGAAGACGAGCTCGCGCAGGCGCATCGCGGGCTGGGGACTGGTGTGGGCGGGTGCGGTGGTCATGGCTGGGTTCCTCGGGTCCTTGGGAGTTCCTGGGGCAGCGGGCGGCGAGGGGCCGGGGATCAGCAGCGACCGGCCGGCTCGGAGCGCTCGCAGGTGTTGCGGGCGAAGGTGTTGCCGGCGCCGGTGTCGCGGTCGGCGAGGTCGGCCGGGCCGTTGCCGCTCAGTCGGTTGTCGGTGATCACGGCGCGGGCGTTGGGGGCGCCGACGACGCTCTTGAAGAGGACGATGCCGCCGGAGAAGTCCGAGGTGCCCGTGTTGTCGCGGACCTCGTTGTCGGTCACCCGGGTGTCCTCGGTGCCGGTGAGCACGATCCCGGCGCCCTGCATGGCGCCCAGGCGCGGGTTGGGCGGGCAGAACTTGTTGTTGGCGACGACGGTGTTGCGCCGGACGTCGAGGTCCCCGGCGCGGGGCACGCCTTCGTCGCCGACCACGACGACACCGGCGCAGTTGCCTCTGATCCCGTTGTCCTGGACGGCCAGCCCGCGCAGCCGGCGGACGGTGACGCCGATCCGGTTGCCGGTCAGCCGGTTGCCCTCGACCACGGTGCCGCCGGTGTCGGGAGAACCGCCCTCGCGGTAGGCGTAGTTGGCGAGGAAGACGCCGGACTGGCCGTTGTCGGTCGAGCGGTTGCCGCGGATGACGGCCCGGGTGGACATCTCCTGGCTGATGCCCTGCTGGGCGTTGTCGTGGACGTAGGTGCCGCTGACGGTCAGGCCGGTGGTGCCGCTGGCGTCGATGCCGTTCTTGCGGAAGCCGGCGACGGCGAGGCTGTCGATGGTGATGCCGGACAGCGGGTGCTCCTCGGTGCCGACCACGCAGATGCCGTGCCCGGCGGTGGCGCAGGCGTTCTCGGTGCCGGCCCCGGGGGTGATCACGCTGTCCGCGCCGGAGCCGCGCAGGGTGAGGCCGGGGGTGGTGATGCGGACACTGCCCCGGTAGGTGCCGGGGAGCAGCTGGAGGATGTCGCCGGGCTGGGCGGCGTCGACGGCCCGCTGGATCGACTGGCCGGGCTGGACGAAGTGCAGCCGGTCGCCGATGTCGGCGCGGGCCGCCGGGGCGGCGGCCAGCGCGGCGAGGGCGGTGGTCAGGGCGGTGGCGGCGGCAGTGGCCGCGGCCAGGTGGTGGACCCGTCGCGTGGGCATGGGCGGTGACCTGTTTCTTTCGGCGCGCACGGAATACGTGCTGGTGTCGTGGTCTCCCGCACGGTCCAGCGGTGTGGGCTGACGCGCTGTGCGCGGGCGGTGACGGCTGGTGGGTGCGGCCGTGTCGACCGTATGGGCGGCCGGGTGGGCCCGCCACCAGAGCTGGGCTGCGGGACTGACGGCGCGTCGACCGGAGGCGGGTCGCTCGGCGTGGCGCGGTGGTGGACGGTCGGGCGTGGCGTGCGACGGGTGGCCGGGGTGGCGCGGGGGCGGGTGGTCGGGCGCGTCGGGCGCGTCGGGCGGCGCCGGGCGGCGGCTCGGCGGTCCGGGTCAGCCGGCGGCCGGGGCCTGCTGCCCGAGGCGGACGGGCAGCGCCGCGAGGTGCCAGGCGGCCGGGTTCGGGCCGCGCTCGACGGCCTCCGGGCCGACCGCGAGGGCCAGCTGTGGGTACGTCCGCAGCAGCGCGCCGAAGGCGACCACCGCCTCCTGGTGCGCCAGCGCCGCGCCCAGGCAGCGGTGGGTGCCGTGGCCGAAGCCCAGGTGCGCCTCGTGGTGCCCGGCGCGGTCCGGCGTGGCGGCCCGGCAGACGTCCAGGCGCTCCGGCTCGGCATAGGCCCGCGGGTCGTGGTTGGCCCCGGCGAGGATCGGCATCACCGCCTCGCCCTTGCGGACCGGGGTGCTGGCCAGGGTGAGGTCCTCGGTCGCGTAGCGCGGCACCCCGCCGATGGTCGGACCGCACCAGCGCATCAGCTCGTCGACGGCTGCGGGCAGCAGGCCCGGATCCGCCCGGACCAGCGCCAGCTGTTCGGGGTGGGCGAGCAGCGCGGCCGTGCCGTTGCCGATCAGGATGGCGGTGGTCTCGTGGCCGGCCACGATCAGGTTGAGGATCAGCGAGACGGTCTCCACCGGAGTCAGGGTGTCGCCCTCCGCAGCGGCCAGCCGGGAGAGCAGGCCCTCGGCCGGTTCGGCCCCGCAGCGCTCGACCAGCTCGCGGGCGGCGGCCACCATGGCGCGCAGTGCCTCGTCCAGGCCGGGCCCGGCGCCCCGGCCGAGGTAGGAGCTCCACTGGCGCCACTGCGGGCGGTCGGACTCGGGGATGCCGAGCAGTTCGCAGATCACCGTGACGGGCAACCGGTAGGCGAAGTTCGCGACCAGGTCGACCACGCCGTCCGGGCCGGCGTGCTCGGGCAGCGCCCGGGCGTACTCCTCGGCGAGCCGTTCGATCCGGGGCCGCAGCCGCTCCACCGCGCCGGCCGTGAAGGCGGGGTGCACCAGACCGCGCATCCGGCGGTGCCGGGCGCCGTCCGCGCCGAAGATCCCGGCGCGCAGGTACTCCGCACACTCGGGCGGCATGCCACGGGCGCGCCAGACCTGCTCGGTGCGGTGCGCGGGGAGGGCTGCAGCGGCCTCGTCCGCCGTGCCGGCCGCGGTGGCGAGGACGGCGGGGACGGCGAGGCCGCCCGGGGTGGCGGGGCTCCCGGCTGTGACGGGGCCGTCGGCGGTGACGGGGCCGTTCACGGCGTTCACGTCGTTGACGAAGCGCGGGTCGGACAGCACCGTGCGGACGTCCTGGTAGCGGACGGCGATCCAGAACGGCTCCACGCCGGGGATGGTGGCGCGGGCGAGCGGGGCACGCTCGCGCAGCTCGGCGAAGGCGGTGAAGGGGTCGCGGATCAGGTGGTCGGCACGCAGGTCGACGGTCTCGACCGGTTCGACGGTGGTCACGGCTGCCTCCTCAGGAGTCGCGAGGTCCGACTGGTCATGGATCGTGACGGAGACGGGTGGCGCGAGCCCCGGTTTCCGGGCCGGATTCACTCGATCGAGCACAGAGGATCGTTTCCTCCGGTCGGCGGATGATCGTTTTCTCCGGTTCGTCGCAATCCGGACCTCCGGGACCAGGACCGGCCCGCCCGACGCCCGGGTCCGGGTGCGTGGCATGCTCGGGGCCATGACCACCGCGCCCCTACCGCCCGTCGCCGCCGTCCGCAACCCGATCGGCGCCCACGTCCCGGTGGCCGGTCGCGGGCTGGCCGGCACCGGCCTGGCGTACGCGGGCCGGGTCGGCGCGGAGACGGTGCAGGTGTTCGTGGCCAACCCGCGCGGCTGGGCCACTCCCCCGGGCAACCCCGCCCAGGACGAGGAGTTCCGCGCCGCCTGCGCCGGCCAGGGCATCCCGGCCTGGGTGCACGCCCCGTACCTGATCAACTTCGGCTCGGACAACCCGGCCACCCGCGAGCGCTCGGCCGACTCGCTGCGGCACTCGCTGCGCCGCGGCCACGCCATCGGCGCGCTCGGCGTCGTCCTGCACACCGGCTCGGCGGTGGGCGCCGCGCCCGGCGGCGGCTCGCGCCGGGCCGAGGCGATGGCGCAGGTCCGGTCGGACGTCCGGCCGCTGCTGGAGGAGCTGGACGGGCTGGGCGACGACGCGCCGTGGCTGCTGCTGGAACCGACGGCGGGCCAGGGCAGCTCGCTCTGCTCGCGGCTGGAGGAGCTGGCCGAGTACGTCGAGGCGCTGGACCATCACCCGAAGGTGGGAGTTTGCCTGGACACCTGCCACGCCTTCGCGGCCGGGCACGACCTGGCGGAGCCGGGCGGGGTGACGGCCGCGTTGGACGCCCTGGCCGCCGCGGCCGGTCCGGGCCGGCTGCGGCTGATCCACGCCAACGACTCCGAGGACGTCGTCGGCGCCCGCAAGGACCGGCACGCCAACATCGGCGCCGGGATGATCGGCTCCGAGCCGTTCCGCGAGCTGTTCGAGCACCCGGAGACGGCCGGGGTGCCCCTGGTGGTGGAGACCCCGGACCGCAAGCACGGCGGGGACGGCACCGGGCACGCGATGGACATCGCGGTGCTGAAGGAACTGCGGGACCGGGCGACGGTCCGGGCCCGGGGAGGCGGGCGGCGCCCGGAGGCGGCGCGGGAGCCGTCCGGCGCGGGACAGTCGTGAGCCCGGGGGCCGACGGACGGCCTCCGGGCTCCGGTGCCGAGGGGATCAGCAGCCGCAGTCGCTCTCGCTGTGCTCGGCGAAGTTGAGCCAGGTGGCGTGCGGGCCGACCAGGCCGACGCCCGCGGAGCCGGACTCCAGGCTCTGCCCCTCCGACTGCGTCGGACCGAAGCCCCCCGCCATGGCCGAGGTCGGGACCGCCACCACGGCACCGGCCACGGCGACGATCACGGCGAGCTTGCGGATCTTCCCACGAAGCGACATCTGATGTCCTTATTGGTTCGTCTCTGGTCCTCAACCCGCGCCCCGACCGGCCGGTTCGGCCGCCCGACGGGCCGGGCGGCGCCCCACCGGGGAGGCGCCGCGCCCACGTTTGCACACGAACGCGCACCTTCGGGCGCGCGCCGCAACCGGGCTGAGGCATTCGGGTGAAGCAACTCCCCCAGCCGGACGAACCTGGGCGCACATCCGTGAATCCGGTCGAACTGCCGGGCGGGGGGCACCGGACGAGTGCCCGTCCGGGCGCCCCGTGACCGCAAGACTTGCGGTGATGAACCGGGCGAACTGAACAAATCCCGTCGATTTGGCGCAAGGTACCACCCGGTCCGAGCATGAACGGTGGCTCCAGGGCGCTCCACCGAACGCGCGCAGGAGCAGGAGCAGCACCACGAAAGGCGCACCACCCTCATGCAGACCAGTCCCGCCGCACCCCGGCAGGCGGCCCGACCGAGCGGCCCGGAGACCCCGGCGCAGGTCGGCTCCCCGCCCGCCGGCTCCGCACCGGTCGGCCCTACGCCGCAGAAGACCGGCCGCCGCTTCGGGCTGGTGACCGCCACCGCCCTGGTGATGGGCAACATCATCGGCGGCGGCATCTTCATGATCCCGGCCGCCGTGGCCCCGTTCGGGACGGTCAGCCTGGTCGCCTTCGCGGTGCTCACCGTGGGCGCGATCGCGCTGGCGCTGGTCTTCGGGCAGCTGGCCCGCCGCAGCCCGCGCACCGGCGGGCCGTACGTCTACGCCCGTGAAGCCTTCGGGGACTTCGCCGGATTCCTGTCGGCCTGGTCGTACTGGATCACCACCTGGGTCAGCAACGCCGCCCTCGCCGTGGCCGCCGTCGGGTACCTGGACGTGCTGCTGCCGCTCCACCACTCCATCCCGCTGGAGATCACCGCCGCACTGGCCTTCCAGTGGCTGCCCGCGCTGGCCAACCTGGCCGGCACCCGCTACATCGGGGTGGTCCAACTCGTCTCCACCGTACTGAAGTTCATCCCGTTGCTGCTGGTCTCGGTGGGCGGCCTGTTCTTCTTCGACCCGAAGAACCTCGGGCCCTTCGACGCCAGCGGCCAGGGCTGGGCGGGCGGGATGAGCGCCGCCGCGGCGATCCTGCTGTTCAGCTACCTGGGTGTGGAGTCGGCCGCGATGAGCGCCGGCAAGGTCCGCGACCCGGAGCGCAACGTCGGCCGGGCCAGCGTGCTCGGCACCACCGGTGCGGCGGTGGTCTACCTGCTCGGCACGATCGCGGTGTTCGGCACCGTGGCGCACCAGCAGCTCGTCCACTCCGCCGCGCCGTTCTCGGACGCCGTGGACGCCATGTTCGGCGGCACCTGGGGCGGCACGGTGATCGCCGTCGCCGCGCTGGTCTCGATGACCGGCGCCCTCAACGGCTGGACCCTGCTCTCCGCCCAGGCCCCGTACGCGGCCGCCAAGGACGGCCTGTTCCCGGCGGCCTTCGGCAAGGAGCGGCGCGGGGTGCCGACCTTCGGCGTGCTGGTCAGCGTGGCGCTGGCCTCGGCGCTGACCGTGCTCAACTTCGCCAGCGGGGCGAAGGGCGCCTTCGACATGCTGGTGCTGGTCACCACCTTCACCGCCACCGTGCCGTACCTGCTCTCCACCGCCGCCCAGCTGTACTGGCTGGTGCGCGGGGCCGGCGAGAAGGTCGACCGCGGGCGGCTGGTGCGCGACGCCGTCCTCGGCCTGGGCGCCTTCGGCTTCTCGCTCTGGCTGCTCGCCGGGGCCGGCTACGCCGCCGTCTACCAGGGAGTCCTGTTCCTGTTCGCGGGCATCCTGGTCTACGTCTGGATGGCGGGCCGCCGCCGCGACTGAATCCCCGGCGGCAGCCGGATGCCCGGGGGCCATCCCGTGAACCCCCTCAAATCGCCGTGAATCTCGCGAACCACCGTGACGTGCGCCGGACTTGTCCGGTGCACGTCCGATGTGCACGAGGATTTCACTTCCCGGATCTACCCGCGTAGGTGACCGGGTCGCCACACTGGCGCACGCAATTCAGCAGTTCATCCGATCTGATGATGGAGCGTCCGCCATGGCCCCCTCCGCACCCGCGCGCCGATTCCTGTCCTGCATACCGGCCGCCGCCGCCCTCGCCGCCGTGACCGTGGTCACTGCCGGGACCCCTGCCCAAGCCGCCCTGCCGACCCCGATCTCCGCAGCCACCGCCCGCAGCTACCTCGCCGCGATGCCCGCCACCGCGGAGACCCACGGCGACACCTACGACCGCACGCTGTTCCCGGCCTGGATCACCATCAGCGGCACCTGCGACACCCGCGAGTGGATCGTCAAGCGGGACGGCAGCAATGTCGCCACCGACACCTCCTGCAAGGCCACCAGCGGCAACTGGTCCTCGCCCTACGACAACGCGACCACCACCAACGCCTCCTCCTTCGACGTCGACCACCTGGTGCCGCTCTCCGAGGCCTGGGCCTCCGGCGCCTGGGCCTGGACCACCTCCCAGCGCCAGGCCTTCGCCAACGACGTCACCCGCCCCCAGCTGCTGCTGGTCTCCGCGAGCAGCAACCGCTCCAAGGGCGACCGCGACCCGGCCGAGTGGCTCCCCCAGGCCTCCTACCGCTGCACCTACGCCCGCGCCTGGGTGCAGGTGAAGCAGTACTACGGCCTGAGCGTGGACAGCGCCGAGAAGAGCGCACTCACCGGCATCCTCAACAACTGCTGAACCCGGCGGCCCCTGCGGCCCGGCGCTCACCCCGCGCCGGGCCGCAGTGCCGTGCGCATCGGACCGGTCAGTCGGTCGAGTCCGGCGGGAAGGCGACCGGGTAGGCCTCGGCGAAGTCGGCCGAGCGGGAAACCGCACGCCACCTGGTGTCCTCCGCCAGGAGTTGCCGGTCCATGGCGATCGAGCCCTCGGCCGCGTTGACCCCGAGCGGCAGGTGATGGGGGATGTCACGCCGCTTGGCCACCCGGACCAGGATCTCGGCGGCACGGACCGGGTCGCCCGCGGCGCCGTCGCCGCCCTGGCGCAGCCGCCTGTTCACGGCGCCGACCGTCTCGTCGTAGGCCTCCGGAACGTCGTGGACGACCATCGAGGCGCCGGCCCAGTCCGTGCGGAAGCCGCTGGGTTCGACCACCAGCACCCGCACGCCGAACGGCGCGGTCTCGGCGCGCAGCACCCGGCTGAACCCGTCGATGGCGAACTTCGCGGCCTGGTACGAGGCGATGCCCGGGGAGCCGCCGACCCGCCCGCCCATCGAGGAGAACTGCACGACCAGTCCGCCCCGCTGCTCGCGCAGCAGCGGGAGCGCGGCCTTGGTGACGTGGTAGACGCCCCAGAAGTTGGTTTCGAACTGGGCGCGGAAGTCGGCGTCCTCGGTGGTCTCGATCGGCGAGACGTTGGCGTAGCCGGCGTTGTTCACCAGCACGTCGATCCGGCCGAAGGCGGCGTGCGCCTCGGCGAGGGCCGCACGGGCGGCCGCCGGATCGGTGACGTCCAGCGCGATCGGGCGGATGCGGTCACCGAACTCCTCGGCAAGATCGGCGAGTTGCTCGGGCCGGCGGGCGGTCGCGGCCACCCGGTCGCCGGCTGAGAGCGCGGCACGGACCAGGGCGCGGCCGAAGCCGCGTGAGCTGCCGGTGATGAACCAGGTCTGTTCCTTGTTCCGCTCCATGCCGCTAGTAAAACACCGTTGCGTTATTAGTGCAACGGCGTTGCGATATTACGGCAACGCCGTTGCCCTACCATGGGCGAGTGGATGACGCATCGGAGTTCCAGCGCGCACGCTCGCCCGAGGCCAAGCGCCGGCGCGAGGCCGCGATCCTGGCGGCGGCCCGGTCGCTCGGCGCCGAGCACGGCATCAGGGACGTCACCCTGACCGACATCGCCGCCGCGGTGGGGATGCACAAGTCGGCGCTGCTGCGGTACTTCGAGACCCGCGAGGAGATCTTCCTGCGGCTGACCGCCGAGGGCTGGGCGGAGTGGTCGGACGCGCTGACCGCGCGGCTGCGGGAGAGCGCGGATCCGGGCCCGGCCACCGTGGCCCGGGCGTTCGCCACCACCCTCGCGGCCCGCGGCATGTTCTGCGACCTGCTCGCCCACGCCCCGCTGAACCTCGAACGCAACGTCTCGCTCGCCGCGGTACGCGACTTCAAGCTCGCCACGCACGCCGCCCGCGAACCGATCGGCGCCGCCGTCCGCGAGCAGCTGCCCGCACTGGACGAGCAGGACGTCGTCGACCTGGTCGCCACCGCCGTCTCACTGGCCGGTGCCATGTGGCAGATCGCGAACCCGGGCAGCGAGGTCGCCGCCCTCTACCGCACCGATCCCCGGCTGGCCCACGCCGTCATCGAGGTCGAACCCCGGCTCGCCCGCATCCTGACCGCCACCATCACCGGACTGGCCGCCGGAGCGGGCGAGCCGCGCGCCTGACCCGACCGCCCCGCCCGTACCCGATCCGGTCCACCCGGATGGGTCATCTGACGTGCCGCGTAAGGGATTTGAGCCTACGGTGCGGTGCGAGGGGGTTATCCGAGCGGAAGGCTGTTTCTGGCATGGCTGGCAAATTCGAGCTGTACGTGGACGAGGGCGGCATGCACCGGTTCCGGCTCAAGGCGAGCAACGGGGCGATCGTGGTGACCGGCGACCCGCAGGAGAGCAAGGACGACTGTCTGAAGAGCATCGAGTCGATCCGCAAGCTCGCGCCGTACGCGGAGCTCAAGGAGACCGCCGGGTCGGTCTGACGGGCGTGCTCCGGAGCGCGGGTCGGTGGTGCAAATCGCCGACCCGCGTTCGTCTGTACGACAGATCCCTTTGGCCGGGTGCATGCCGGATGCGGAGAGAACACTGGCATGCGCGTCGTCATCGTCACCGAATCCTTCCCGCCCGAGGTCAACGGAGTCGCCCACAGCGTGCTGCGGACGGCCGAGCATCTGGTCCGCCGGGGCCACCAGCCCCTTGTCGTCACCCCCGCGCCGGCCCGGGGCGCCGAGTGCCCGCCGGAGGCCTTCGGCGGTGCCGCGGCGGGGGAGATTCCCGTGGTGCGCATCCCGTCGATGCCGCTGCCGGGGTACCCGCAGGTGCGGATCGCCCTGCCCAGTCGGCAGCTGGCGGCCGCGGTCGCCGGACACCGGCCGGACATCGTCCACCTGGCCAGCCCGTTCGTGCTCGGCGCGCGCGCAATGCAGGTCGCGGCGCGGCTCGGGGTGCCCGCCGTGGCCGTGTACCAGACCGACCTGGCCGGGTACGCGCACGCCTACCGGGCCGGGCGCGGGCTCGGGGAGGCCGCCGCCTGGCGGCGGATCCGGGCCGTGCACCGGGCGGCCGCCCGCACCCTGGCGCCCTCCACCCCCGCCGCCCAGGACCTGACCGCGCACGGGGTGCCGCGGGTGCAACAGTGGCCGCGCGGGGTGGACTCGGCGCGGTTCCACCCCCGGCACCGGGACGAGGCACTGCACCGGGCGCTGGCCCCGGGCGGGGAGGTGCTCGTCGGGTACGTCGGACGGCTGGCGCCGGAGAAGCGGGTCGACCTGCTGGCGGCGACCTCGGCGCTGCCCGGGGTGCGGGTGGTGGTCGTCGGCGACGGCCCCTCGGCACCCGGACTGAAAGCCTCGATGCCGGGCGCGGTGTTCCTCGGCCGGCGCACCGGTGACGAGCTGGCGCGCTGCTTCGCGACCCTCGACGTCTTCGTGCACACCGGCCCGTTGGAGACCTTCTGCCAGACCATCCAGGAGGCGATGGCCAGCGGCGTACCGGTGATCGGCCCGGCGGCCGGCGGCCCGCTGGACCTGGTCGCCCACCGCCGCACCGGCCTGCTGGTACCGCCCCGGGACGGCACGGCGGTGGCCCGGGCGGTGGCCGAGCTGGCCGCCGACCCGGCGCGGCGGGCCGCGTACGGGCAGGCCGGCCGGGCCGAGGTGACCGCGCGCACCTGGGAAGCGGTCGGGGACCTGCTGCTGCTGCACTACGCCGAGGTGGTGGCGGAGCACCACGGACGGCCGCTGCCGCCCGCTCCCCCGGCGTCGGCCGAGCCGGTGGCGCCCGTCCTGCCGGAGGAGCTGCCGGCATGACCTCCGTTCCCGACGGCGGGGCGCTGACGATCGTCCGGCTCGCCAACTTCGTCACCCCGGTCTCCGGCGGCCTGCGCACCGCGCTGCGCCACCTGGGCGCCGGGTACCGGGCGGCCGGGCACCGTCCGGTGCTCATCGTCCCCGGCGAGCGGCGCTCCGAGGAGGAGACCGAACAGGGCGTGGTGGCCACCCTGCCCGGCCCCGTGCTGCCGGCCGGCGGCGGCTACCGGCTGCTCACCGACCGGCGGGCGGTGGCCGCCGAACTGACCAGGTTCTCCCCCGACCGCCTGGAGGTGTCCGACCGCACCACGCTGCGCTGGACCGGCGCCTGGGCACGGCGCCACGGGGTGCGCTCGGTGATGGTCTCGCACGAGAGCGCCGCCGGGGTGCTGCGCACCTGGGGCGTACCCGGCCCGCTGGCGGGCGCGGCGGCCGACCGGCTCAACGCGGCCACGGCCCGCGGCTACGACTCGGTGCTCTGTACCACCGACTGGGCGGCGGCGGAGTTCCGGCGGATCGGCACCCCGAACCTGGTCCGGGCCCCGCTGGGAGTGGATCTGGACACGATGCACCCGCTGCCGCCGAGCGCACGGGCAGCCGAGCGGGCACGGTACGCCGCCCCGGAGGAGACGCTGCTGGTGCTCTGCTCCCGGCTCTCGGCGGAGAAACGGCCCGAGCGGGCGATCGAGGCACTCGCCGCCCTACGGGCCCGGCGCAGGCCCGCCGTCCTCGTGGTGGCCGGGACCGGCCCGCTGCGGGAACGGCTGGCGGCCCGGGCCGCACGGCTGCGGCTGCCGGTGCGCTTCCTCGGCCACCTGGGCGGGCGCGCGGAGCTGGCCCGGCTGCTGGGCTGCGCGGACGTGGTGCTCGCGCCCGGCCCGGTGGAGACCTTCGGACTGGCGGCGATGGAGGCGCTGGCCTGCGGGACCCCGGTGGCGGTCAGCCACTCCTCCGCACTGCCCGGCCTGGTCGGGCCAGCCGGGGTGGCGGCCGCCGACACCGGTAGCGGATTCGCCTCCGCGGTAGGGCAGTTGCTGGAACGGCCGGAGGAACTGCGACGGGCCGCCGCCCGGGCGCAGGCCGAACGGTACGGCTGGCCGGCGGCGGTGACGGCGTTCCTGGCGGCACACGGCGTGCGCAACGACGAGGCGGTGGACGGGGGTCGGGACGGGCATGCTGGAAGCCGGACGTGACCGGGCGGCGGAGGAGCGGTCCGCGGCAGGCGAACTGCTGCGCTTCGTTGCGCTCGGGGACTCGCTGACGGAGGGGGTCGGGGACCAGGTCGGCGAGGTCCGGCGCGGCTGGGCCGCCGTCCTCGCCGGCTCACTGGCGCCCGCAGGACGGGACGTCGAGTTCACCAACCTGGCGTACAGCGGGGCACTCACCACGGATCTGACGCACCGTCAACTACCTGCGGCGCTGGCGCTGCGGCCACAGCTGGCGGCGGTGGTGGTCGGCGGCAACGACACGCTGCGCACGGGCTTCGACATCCGCCGCACCACGCTGGAGCTGGACGCCACGATGGGCGAACTGTCCGGCCACGGAGCCAGGCTGCTCACCGCCTGCCTGCCCGACCCGGGCAGCCTGCTCCGGCTCCCGGCACCGCTCGCCCGTCCACTGGCACGCCGGATGCGGGCGGTCAACGCCGTGGTGCACGCCCTCACCGAACGCCACCGGGCGGTGCACCTGCACATCGCCGAGCTGCCGTGGCCGGCGGAGCGCCGACTGCTGAGCGTGGACCGCCTGCACCCCAGCGCCGAGGGCCACCACCTGATCGCCCGGCGGTTCCACGACCTGCTCACCGAAGCCGGCCACCCGCTCGGCTCGCCCCCGACCGCCGCCCCGGCCGAACCACCACCGGGCCTGGCCGCCGACCTCTGGTGGATGGCCACCCAGGGCACCCGCTGGCTCGCCGCCCGCAGCACCGACCTACTGCCGGGCCTGCTCGTGCTGGCCGCCGCGGAGGGCGTGGCCCGGCTGCGCGGCGGAAGCGGGAGGCACGACGAGCAGATGGCGCGGGCCGCGGCGCAGGCGCTGGCCTCGCTGGGGTGAGCGGTGCGCTGGAACGGTGACGGGCGGGCCGGGCCCGCCCGGGCAGCGGGGCCGCCCAGGCAGCGGGGGTGACGGGGCCGCCGGGGTGGCGGGCCCGCCGGGACGCCGGGGCGACGGCTCCACGGCGGTGGCTGAGACAGCCGCGCCGGCGAGCCTGCCGGAGCGACGAGGCGGTGGGACGGCGGGGACCGGGGGTCGCCCGATCGTGGTGATCGGCGGTGCCGCCGTGCGGGAACCATCCGGGTGGCCCGGGTTGTCGTGTCCGGGGAGAGCGTGACGGAGGGAGCCGGGGTGGAGAGCACGAGCACGGTCGGGCGGGAGGTTCTGGCGGCGGCGGGGGTGCTGTTCCCGGACGGGGCGGGGCGGGTGCTGGTGGTGCGGCTGCCGTACGACCGGAGGCATCCGGTGGCGATCCCGGGCGGCGGGTGGGAGCCGGCGGACCGGTCGCCCCGGGAGACCGCCCTGCGGGAGGTCCGCGAGGAACTGGGCTTCACGCCCCGGCTGGGGCCACTGGCCTGCGTGGACTGGGCGCTGCTGCGCGAGGGCGACCGGCCGATCGTCGCGTACCTGTACTGGGCCGAGCCGCTGACGGCCGAACAGGCGGCGGCGTTCCGGCCGGACACGGCGGAGGTCGGCGGCTGGACCTGGCTGACGCCGGAGCAGGCCGGGCACGCACTGCCACCGCGGCTGTCGCGCCGGGTGACGGCCTGTCTGCGGGCCCCGCGCGAAGCCGGGCCGCTGGAGCTGGAGGACAGCCGACCGGCCGGGCACACGCTCGGGCGGCTGCCCGCCGACGGGCCGGTGCCCGAGTACGCCGGACTGGCCGCGGCACCGGGCCTGACGCCGTCGGCCGAGGAGCCGCCGGAGCCACCCATGGACCGGGAGACCTACTACGCCACCCGGCCGCGCATCCGGGCGAAGGCGCGGGCGCTGTTCACCGACGCCGCCGGCCGGGTGCTGCTGGTGCGGCTGCGGCCGTGGGACGGGCCGCGCGGACAGGTGCCGCACTGGACGCTGCCGGGCGGCGGGGTCGAGGCGGACCGGGAGATGCCCCGGGCGGCGGCCCGGCGGGAGATCCGCGAGGAGCTCGGCTGGGAGGTCGAGCCGGGGCCGCTGCTGGCGCTGGACTGGCAGCCCGGCGCGGCGGCCGACCCGGAGGCGGACCCGGCGACCGGCCGGGACACCGCCGTCCTGGTGTACGTGTTCGACGGGGGCACGGTGACGGAGCGGATGCTCGGCTCGATCGCGCTGCCGGAGGAGGAGCTGGTGGAGTGGCGGCTCTGCGATCCGGCCGAGGCGCGGGCGCTGCTGACCGGCCCGTCCTGGGACCGTACGGCCGCCGCGCTGACCGCCCGGGGGCGGTCGGGCGGGCCGGTCGAGTTGGTGCGCGGGCGGACCGTGGGACCGGACCTGCCGCAGGGCTGAGACCGGGCCTCCGGCCTGCCGGGCGGCGAGGTCCGCCGGACGAGGCCCCGCGGCGTCTGATCCGCCGCCGGCGCCTCGTCCGGGCCCCTGAGCGTCCGAGTGCCTGAGCGCCGGAGCGGCGCATCAGGGCAGTGAGTCAGGGCAGTGCGTCAGACTTCCAGGTCGGCCTCGATCCTGGTCAGCTGGTGGCGGGCCATCGCCAGGTTGGCGCGCGACTTGTCCAGCGCGAGGTAGAGGAACAGGCCCTTGCCGGTGCGGCCAGTCAGCGGGCGGATCAGGTGGTACTGGCTGGTCAGGGTGATCAGGATGTCCTCGATCCCGTCCTGGAGGCCGAGCATGTCCATGGTGCGCATCTTGGCGCGCACCACGTCGGTGTTGCCGGCGGCGGCGACGTTGAGGTCCAGGCCGCCAGGGCCGTCGAGGGTGGCCAGCGCCATGCCGCTGTTGTAGTCCACCAGGGCCGCGCCGATGGCGCCCTCGATGCTGGTCATGGCCTGCTTGAGTGCGCCGGCTGCGTCGGTCATCTTGGTAACTCTCTTTCGGTGGTGGGCGGTTCAGGGTTCACGTGGTACGGCGACGCGGTGGAGTCGCGGCTGGTCCGGGTCAGACCGCGTCGCGCGGCTCCTTGGGCACGAGGGCGTCGTTGAGCAGTGCCGCGATGCGCTGCGCGCTGCGGCGGGCCTCCAGGTGCAGCCGGCCGACGTTGACGTCCGGGTGCGCCAGCAGGGTCAGCACACAGCTGCCGCCGGCCGCGTAGGTGGCGACGTAGCCGTTCTCGCCGCGCACCAGCGACTCGCGGAACTCGCCCTGGCCGGTGGTGTCGGCGAGCCGCTGGGCCAGTGAGAGCGAGGCCGCCGTCATCGCGGCGAGGCCGGAGGGCTCGGTGCCATGGGTGTCGTGTGCGACCAACAGGCCGTCCACGCTGGCGACCAGGCCACCCGCGAGGTGCGGGACGCGGTGTTTGACGGCGCGCAGTTCGGCGAGCAACTCGGCCTCCAAGGCGATCAGTTGTCTCCTTCCGACACGCTGCTTGAGCGCCCGCCTCATGGCCGGAACGGCGGGGTCGCGGGCGGGGAGTCGGTCAAAGTCGGGCCTCCAGAAGGTCTCGGATCCGGGTCAGCAGCGCGATGTCCGGGTCGGGGACGGTCAGCGGGTGGGCCGCTGCCGTGGTGGGCGGGTGTTCGGAGCGTGTGGGGGCGTCGGTTCCGGCGGGGGCGTCGGTTCCGGCGGGGGCGTCGGTTCCGGCGGGGCTTTCGGCCCTGGGCCGGGCTGCGGCCGGGGCAGCCGTGACCGGGGCGCCGGGGAGTCCGGCACCCCGGAGACTGGCGCCGGGGACCCGGCGGTGCAGCCCTCCGGCCGGTCCACTCTCGGCCGGTGGGGGAACTTCGGCCGCCGGAGCGGCCGTCGGCGGAACATCGGGCACCGGGGCCGCCGTCGGCGCGTTTGGCGGGCGCAGGGCGTCCAGCAGTCCGACGGCGGCCAGCCGTCGGATGTCGGCCGTCACGCCGAAGCCGGAGCGGCCGAGCAACCGGGCCAGGTCCGCCGGGGTCCTGTGGCCGTCGGCGTGGTCCAGCAGCTCGCGGCGCCGGCGGCCGCACGGACGGCGGGACGGCCGACGGCCGTGCTCCGCCGGACGGACGGGAGCGGTGTCGAGCTGCGCCCACGGCCAGATCCCGTCGAGCAGCTGCCGACGGCGTTCGACCTCGCGGCGGATCCGGGCCGGGTCGACCTCCGCGACCGGTCCGAGCCAGTGCCGGGCCCCGGCCTCGAACCTCCAGACACCGCCGGACGGGTCGGCGAGGACGAAGAACGCGGCATCGAACAGCGTTCCCAGGTGGCCGAGTTCGAGCTCTCCCCGGGTGATCAGCCGACGTTCGACCAGCGCCTCGCCGACCTCCGACCGCGGGCCGTGGACCCGGAGCAGCTCCGCCCAGTCCTCGGGGGCGATCCGGCCGCAGCCGATGAGCAGGTCGGCCAGGCCGGGCGCCCGGGAGGACTCGGCGGCGGTCACCTGTCCGTCAACCAGGTGGAGGCTGCCGAGCGGTCCGTGCAGGGCGCCGGTGGCGCGCCGGTCGGCGAGCAGGGCGAGCGCCTCGCCCGGGGTCCTCGGGGTGGCGGCCCCCGCCGGGGGCGGAGGCGCGGTGCCGGTTGCGGCGGTCACGCGCTCACCCCAGCACCAGTTCCTCGGCGAGCGCCTGGAGGCGGAAGCGGGCGACGGCGAGGTTGCCCTGCTCGCGGTCCAGCCAGAGGTGCAGGACGAGCCTGCTGTCGAAGACGGTGTCGATGAAGCGGATCAGGTGGTAACTGCGGCCGGCGGTGACGATGATGTCCTCCAGCGGGGCCCGCCGGTCCTCCGCCACGGTGAAGGTCTGGCTCTCAACGGCCGCCCGCACCAGGTCGGTTGCCTCGGCGGCGGAGGTCTCGTGCTCTCCGGTCGGACTGTCTCCGAGGCTGCCGAGGGCGAGCCCGCTGCTCCAGTCGACCAGGCTCGCGGCTCGGGCCCCGGCGATCGCCATCGCTCCGGAGAGGCATTCGTCGATACCGGGCACACCGGCTCCTTCGCGGGGTCTGGGCGGTCGGACGCAGCGCGACGCCGACCGGTTCACCACCAGCAGTGGCTAGGTCGACACGGAAGGCTACTGCCGCATTCCATATGACGAACACTCCAATGGCATATTCACACCAATGGCGCCCAGTTCCAGCCAATCTATGACGGTGCATCAGCCCCGAGGACCCGGCAGTGCCACCGGCGGACCAGGAGGGTTGGAGTGGCGTTCACCGGCCACCTGGCACGAGACCTTGGCCGATACCGGGCCGTGCAGGAGGGTTTCGGGACCGGATGTGCGATATGAGGGCGCAGCCATGGACGGCGGGGGCCGGCACCGGCGGCAGGTGCGGAGTCCGGACACGACGAAGGGGCCCGTTCCACTGGATGGAACGAGCCCCTTCGGTTGGAGCGCCAGGCCCGGGTCGCACGGACTCTCCCTACTGAAAGTAGGGCGTGCTCTGGTAGCACCGCTGACGCCTGTTCGAGATTCCGTTTCCCGGAAGATCACTTCCTCTCGACACGAAGAACACTAGCAGGTCATCACGCCTGGTCAGAAATCGCGGCCGGAGCCCCGGAACGGACCGGGACGGTCAGCCCAGCAACGCCCGGTAGCCCTCGATCAGGGCGGTGAGCCCGAGCCCGAAGGCCCGGTCGGCACGCTCGCGCCCGGCGGGGACGGCGTCCAGGGCGTCGGCCAGCCGCGGGGTGACGGCGCGGTCGACGGCGTCGACCATGACGTCCGGGGCGACCAGGTCCAGCGCCGAGCCCAGGATGAAGCTCTCCAGGGCGGTGATCAGGCCCATCACGTCCTGCGCGGCGAAGCCCGCGTCCTCCAGGGTGGCGACGGCCCGCTCGTACAGCTCGTGCATGAACGATTCGGCAAGCGGCGCGGTGGCGAGCAGCCGGACGATGCCGGGGTGTTCGGCAAAGGCGTCCCGGTAGGCGTGCGCCCAGGTGCACAGCGCCGCGTCCCAGGACTGGTCCCACATCGACTGCTCACCGATCGTGCGCACCAGCTCGGCGCGCATCAGGGCGACGATCTCGGCCCGGCCGGCCACGTGGTGGTAGAGCGCGGAGGGGCTTACCTTGAGCGCACCGGCCAGGGCGGGGATGGTGAGGTCCCCCGCCTCGTCGACCAGCCGCAACGCGGTGTCCACGATGCGCTGCCGGTCCAGTAGGGGTGTGCGCGGCCTGGGCATGCCCGGCTCCTCACCTTCGGGTCGCCGAGCGGCCCGTCGGCCCCGACAGACCAAGATCGTCGTTATCCAAGCGTTACTGAACGGCTTTCAGTAAAACTCTTCCGCACCCGCCGGTGCCGCGCCTACGGTAACCGAACCCCATTCGGTTAGGCAGGCCGCGCACCCGTCGGCCTGCCCTGCCCCGGAGAGGACGCACACCCCCGTATGCGCGCCGAAACGATCTTCACCGGCGGCCGGATCCACACCGGAGACCCCGCCCTCCCCCGCACCCACGCCCTCGCTGTCAGCGCGGGGCGGATCGCCGCCCTCGGCGACGCCGCCCTCGCCCTGCGCGACGGAGGCACCGAGACCGTCGACCTCGACGGCGGCGCCCTGCTGCCCTCCTTCGGCGACGGCCACGTCCACCCGCTGCTCGGCGGCATCGGCCTGCGCGGCGTGCCGGTACGCGACTGCACCAGCCTGGAGCAGGTCGTGGCGGCCGTCCGCGACTGGGCGCAGCGGCACCCCGAGGCCGAGTGGATCACCGGCGACGCCGTGAACCCGTGGCTGGCCGAGGGCGGGCTGTTCGACGCCCGGCTGCTCGACGCCGCCGTCCCGGACCGGCCGGTGCTGCTGCGCACCATGGACCACCACACCGGCTGGGCCAACAGCGAGGCGCTGCGCCGGGCCGGGTACGGGCCGGACACGCCCGAGCCGGTGGGCGGTGAGATCGTCCGCCGGCCGGACGGCAGCCCGCTCGGCACCCTGCGCGAGTTCGGTGCGCTCAACCCCGTCCTCGCACTCGTCCCGCCGCCGCCGTTGGCCGGACAGGTCGCCGCGCTGCGGGAGAGCACCGCCGCGCTCGCGGCCGCCGGGCTCACCTGGCTCCAGGACGCCTGGGTCGAGGCCGCGCAGGTGGACACCTGGCTGGCGGCCGTCGCCGAGGAGGACCTGCCGGTCCGGGCCGGGCTCGCCCTGCTGCTCGAACCGGACGGCTGGCGCGCGCGGCTCCCCCGGCTGGCCGCCGACCGCGACCGGGTCGCGGCCGCCGGGCGCGGGCGGCTCAGCGCACGGGCGGTCAAGTTCTTCGCCGACGGCGTCATCGAGTCCGGGACGGCCGCGCTGCTGGAGCCGTACAGCGACTGCCCGCACTCCCACGGCGTCGCCAACTGGACCGGCGCCGAACTGGCGGAGGCCGTCACCGCCGTCGACGCGCTGGGTTTCCAGCCGCACATCCACGCCATCGGCGACCGCGGCGTGCGGATCGCGCTGGACGCCGTCGAGGCCGCTACCCGTCGCAACGGGGCGCGCCCCCGCCGGCCGGTGATCGCGCACGTCCAGCTGGTCCACCCGGACGACCTGCCGCGCTTCGCCGAGCTCGGCGTGATCGCCAACTTCGAGCCGCTGTGGGCGCAGACCGACCCCCTGATGACCGAGCTCACCCTGCCCCGGATCGGCCCGGAGCGCGGCTCCCGGCAGTACCGGATCGCCGCCCTGCTGCGCGGTGGCGCCCGGGTCTCCTTCGGCAGCGACTGGCCGGTCACCCGCTACGAGCCGCTGGCCGGGCTGGCCACCGCCGTCACCCGGCAGACCGCGGACGGCCTGCCGGACGGCGGCTGGCTGCCCGAGGAACGGATCGGGCTCACCGAGGCGCTGGCGGCGTACTCGGCGGGCGTGGCGCACCAGGCCTTCGAGGAGGCCGAGTGGGGTGTGCTGCGGCCGGGCATGCGCGCCGATCTGGTGCACCTGGCCACCGATCCGTACGCGGTGCCGGCCGGTGAACTGGCCTCGATCGAGGTGGCCGGCACCTGGCTCGGCGGGCGGCGCACCCACGGTGGCCCGCCCGGTGGCGGCGACCGCTCGACGCGCTGAAGCGACGCGACTGCCCGCCCTGACGGACTTCCCGGCCCGTTCCGGCCGTCCCCCACGGCGGCCGTGCCTCGTTCCCCCGGTCAGTGGCCGACGCGTGTCCGCCGCCGACCGCCCCACCCTCGTTCGTACGACCCCAGGAGAGCTCCCCCATGAACCTGCCCTCCGACGCGGCCTCCTCCTCCGCCCTCCGTCCCCCCGACCGCGCCCCCGGCTCCGCCGCTGCTGCCGGTCCTGCCGCCTCCCCGGGCTCCTCGGCTTCCCCGGCCGCCCCGGCCGCCCCGGCCGCCCCGGGCTCCTCCGGCGGTCTGGGACGCGGTGTGCTGGGCACCGGTGACATCGTCTTCTTCGTCGTGGCCGCCGCCGCACCGCTGACCGTGATGGCCGGCGTGGCGCCGTTCGCGATCTCCTTCGGCGGCATCGGCGCGCCGGTCGCCTACCTGGCCACCGGCGTGGTGCTGGCGCTCTTCGCGGTCGGGTTCACCGCCATGACCGCACACGTCCGCAACGCCGGTGCCTTCTACGCCTACGTCACCCGCGGCCTCGGCCGGGCGGCCGGGCTGGGCACGGCGCTGCTCGCGGTGCTCTCGTACAACGCGATCCAGATCGGCATGTTCGGGGCCTTCGGGTTCTTCGCCCACACGACGGCCGCCGATCTGCTCGGGCTGGACCTGCCCTGGCCGGTCTGGGCGCTGCTCGGGGTCGCGGTGGTCTGGTTCCTCGGCTTCCGCTCGATAGACCTCGGTGCCAAGGTGCTCGGGGCGCTGCTGATCGCCGAGACCGGAATCCTGCTGCTGCTCGCGGTGGCGGTGCTGGTCAAGGGCGGGGCGCACGGGCTGAGCCTGTCCTCGTTCGCCCCGGAGCACGTGTTCTCCGGTGGGATGGGCGGGGTGCTGGGGCTCTCCTTCGCCGCCTTCATCGGTTTCGAGGCCACCGCGATCTACCGCGAGGAGGCCCGGCAGCCGCACCGCACCGTGCCGCGCGCGACCTACGCCGCGATCGCCTTCCTCGGCCTCTTCTACACCTTCGTCACCTGGATGATCGTGCAGGCCTTCGGTGACACCGAAGCCGTCGCGACCGCCACCGCCGACCCGGCCGGGATGTTCTTCACCGCGATGACCGACTACGTCGGCGGCTGGGCGACGGACGTGCAGCGGGTGCTGATCGTCACCAGCCTGCTCGCGGCGCTGCTCGCCTTCCACAACACCATCACCCGGTACGGCTACGCGCTGGCCACCGAGCAGGCCGCTCCGGCCGCGCTCGGCCGGATCCACCCGCGCCACGGTTCGCCGTGGATCGGCGGCATCGCGCAGTCGGTGCTGGCGGCGGCGGCCGTCGGGGTGGCGGCGCTGATCGGGGCGGACCCGTACAACCAGTTCTTCCTCTGGGTGAACTCACCCGGGGTGGTTGGCATCCTGGTGCTCCAGGCGCTGGCCGGTCTCGCCGTGTTCGCCTTCTTCCGCCGCAACCGGGCGGCCGCCGCGAGCACCGGGGTGTTCCGTACCGTCGTGGCGCCGCTCGCCGCCACCGTGCTGCTGTGCGGGGCCACGGCGCTGGTGGTGTGGCGGCTCGACCTGTTCACCGGCGCCGGCCCGGAGGTCAACTGGCCGCTGGTCGCGATCGTGCCGGTGGTGTTCCTGACCGGCGTCGGGATCGCCCTGCGGCTGCGGGCCCGGCGGCCGGAGGTCTACGCGCGGCTCGGGACGACCGAGGTCGACGCGGGCTGATCGGCGGCACGCGGCCCGGTGACACACGGCGCCGGATGTGACGAACCGGGCCCGGGGCCGGTGACGGCCCGGCCCCGGTGACGGCCGATCCCTGGCGACGGCCAGGCTCCTCCTCCGCCCGCTCAGGCCTGGCCGACGGCTTCGGCGAGGAGCCGGTAGGAGTCGAGCAGCGCGGTGCGGTCGTAGGTGCTGGTGGTGACCAGGAACTCGTCCGCCCCGCTGCGCTCGACCAGCGCCGCCAGCTCGGCGGCGGCATGCTCCGGGGTGCCCGCGATGTGGCCCTTGAGCGACTGCTCGTACGCGGCCCGCTCCCGGGCGGTCATCTCCCGGGAGCGGATCTCGGCGGCGGGGGCCAGTGGTGGGAACTCGCCATGGGTGCGGGAGTACGCACCGGACCAGGCCTCCGGGACGAGCAGCTCGCGCGCCCGCTCGGCCGTGTCGGCGACCGCCACCGTGCCCGAGACCACCACGTACGGCTCGGCGGCCTGCGCGGAGGGGCGGAACCGGGTGCTGTATCGGTCGATCGCCGCCAGCATCCGCTCCTCCCCGCGCGCGGCGGCGATCACCAGCGGCAGCCCGGCGTCGGCGGCCAAGTCGGCGCCCGCGCCGGTGGCCAGGACGAAGGCCGGGACGTGCAGGCCCTCGGCCGGCCGGGCGTGGACTCCGCGGTGCACCTGCTGCGAACCGTCGAAGTAGCCGAGCAGTTCGGCCAGCTGGGCACCGAACTCGTCCGCGGCGTCCTTCTCCCGCCCGAGCGCGCGCCGCACACCGTCGGTGAAGCCCACCGAGCGCCCGAGCCCCATGTCGATCCGCCCCGGGAACAGCGCGGCCAGCACCCCGAACTGCTCGGCCACCACCAGCGGCTGATGGTTGGGCAGCATCACCCCGCCGGTGCCGACCCGGATGCGCGTGGTGGCCGCCGCCACCGCCGCGGCGAGCACGGTGGGCGCCGATCCGGCCACCCCCGGCACGCCGTGGTGCTCGGAGACCCAGAACCGGTGGTAGCCGAGCCGCTCCGCCTCGCGGGCGAAGGCCACCGTGTGCCGCAGTGCCTCGGCCGGCTCCTCGCCCTGTCTGGTCCGGGAGCGGTCGAGCACGGAAAGCCTGGTCCTGGGCGCGGCGCTGGTCACGTCGGTGGACAACGCCCGCCTGCCGTGCGGGCATTCCCCGCACCGCCCGGGGCCGAGACCGACGGCCGGCGATCAGGCGCCCGCCCCGGGTATTCGGCCCCGACGGGTGTCCGCGGCCTCGGCCTCGCGACTCACCGCAGCGTCGGCCTTGCGGCCGCCCACAGCCTCGGCCTTGCGGCGATCCGTGGTCTTCGCCTTGCGGCGGCCCCAGGGCTTGTACACCGACAGCACCACGTTGAACAGGTAGAGCGTCAGCGCCACCGCCGGGACGATCACCGTGTTGTAGCGGACGAAGCCGAGGTCCGCCACCGTGATCGGGCCGGTCGGATGCGCGTCCGCCACCCGCACCGCATCGTGCAGCCGATCGGTGAGGGCGAGGACGGAGGCCGTCATCGCCCCGAGCGTCAGCCAGAACTTCGTGCTCACCCAGTAGTACCGGAACAGCCCCCAGGACGTGCCGAGCCCGAGCGCCACCCCGCTCAGGAAGGTGAGCAGGCTCAGCGGCAGGATCAGCGCGTCACCGAGCAGCCCCATCGCCCGGTAGGCGGTGCGGAGCCGGTCGGCGTCCCCGGTGGTCAGCGCCGTCACGCCCAGGGTGAGCAGGCAGAGCATCAGCGCCAGCCAGCTCACCGAGGCGACGACGTGCAGGGCGACCAGCGGTTTGCGCACCGCCGGCCGCAGGCGCCGGCCGGCGGACGCCGGTGCCGCCGGCCGCCGTGGCGTCGGTGCGGACGCCACGACGGCGCCGGTGGGCGAGCGCACGGGTACCTCCTTCGAGTCGGGGTCACGAGGACGGCCCCAGGCTCTCCCGTCCGCGCCTCATCCGGCATCTGACGGTGGAAGTAACCTCGCCTACTCCCGGGCGAGTACGCGCCCCCGGCAACCGCCGAACCTCGCCTCCCCCGGGAGTAGCACCGGAATCAGTCGGTCACCGCGAACCCCTGCGCCGTGCCCAGCCGGTGCAGCGAGGCCTGGCCGGGGATCCCGTCCGCCGCCCCCGCCTGGTACCCGCAGCGGCGTTGCCAGGCCGCGTACGCGGAGACCGTCCGGCTGCCGAACGATCCATCCACCCACCGCTGTTCGAGCAGCCCCTCGTCCACGAGCGCCTGCTCCACTATCGCCACCTCGGCGCCGTAGGTCAGGTGCCCCTGCTCGGCCCCCGGGTCGGTCCGGGCCGCCGCGATCACGTGGGACACCGAGACCGTCCGCTGCCCGGGCAGGTAGCCGAGCAGCCGGCGCAGCGAGCCCTCGCCCGGGACGCCGTCCGCCGCCTGCCCGGAGTAGCCCAGGCTCCCCTGGTAGTCCGCGTAGTTCTCGGTGTCCGCGTCCGTCCAGTTCGGGCTCGGGCCGGAGAGGTAGTGATCGCCGAAGCCGTGCGAGACCAGCGCCCGCCCGACCGCCGTCACCTGGTAGCCCTGGGCGCCGTAGCCGTACGGCAGACCGTTGATGCTGACCTGGTAGCGGGCGGGCGTGTCCGGGGGGACCGGGTGCTGCTGCGAGGGCGGGGTGCCCGGGGAGCCGGCCCCGGCCGTCAGGTCGGGCCAGGAGCCGGGGTCGGTGTGGTCGTTGTACGGCACGTGGGCGTGCGCGTACCAGCCGCCGCGGGTCTCCCAGACCTGTTCGTCGCGGTGGCTGGAGAAGTCGGTCGGACGGCCCATCGGCCAGGCGTCGGGCACGCCCCAGGAGGCGATCCAGGCGTGGATCCGGTCCCAGCCCGCGCACGGGGTGTCGACCAGCCGCGCGTAGACGCCGCCCTGGTAGCGGCAGTAGGGGAAGAACACCGCCTCGATCTGGATCACCACCCGCCCGGCCCGGTTGGTGCGGGTCGGGCTCTCGGCGGGGCTGAGCAGGCTCTTCGAGCGGGAGTCGGCCGGGAACAGCTGTGCCGTGCGACCGCTGAACGGGTCCCAGACCAGGTGCGGCGCGCTGCCGGCGCCGCTGCCGGTGAAGTAACCGACCAGGTTCGCGTAGGGGACCCAGTCCTGCGGTGCGGCGGCGGTCGCGTTGCGGTCCCAGGTGATGTGGGCGATGGCCTTCGGCGGGTACTGCTGATCGGCCGGCGCGTGGTCGCCGAGGTCGTGGACCTCGGCACCGGGCAGCCACAGTTCGGGCATGGTGGGCTCCTCCGAACGGCGTGAGGGCATCACCTCCGGTATCGGCAGGTCCGGCTCGCGGATTGACCCCTATGGCGTAACTTCCCGGCAGTGAACCACCCACGCCCGCCCGGCCGTTCGACTCCACAGGGGGCATTCGCCCCTGCGTGCGATTCGGGCGCCCGTGCGGGGGCGGGCGGTCGTGCGGATGGGGGCGCATTCCACCCCGCCGGGCCCTCGCTGTCAATCGTTGACATCAAAAGTGGTCTAGTCCACGGTAGTCCGGCGGACCGGCACCAGCCCGCGCCCTGGCCTTCCCTGTGCGCCCAACTGGCGGCCGTGGAACCGAATCTGACGATTCGATGGAGAAACCCGCACCATGCAAAGAGTCTGCCTCGCCCTGCCCACCATGCGGCCCTGCCCCGACACCATCGCGGAACTCGCCGAGGAGGCGGCCTACGCCGTCGCGAACTTCGGGGTCGAGGTGCACCTCCTCATCCTCGACACCACCGACGCCGTCGAGTTCGCGGAGAACGCGGGCGCCGTGGCCGCACTGGAGCCCACTCCCGGCGTGGTCGTCCATCACCTCGGCGAGGCGCAGCAGCGGGAGTTCCTGCGCCGGGTGGCCGAGCGCTCCGGCGCCGCCGACCCCGAGCTGCTGCTCGACCTGATGCTCCCGCGGGCCGTCGCTTACGGCTCCTGCGTCAACCGGCTCTTCCTGGGCGCGGCCGCCCTGGGCTGCACCTCGGCGCACCTGCGCAACGACGACGCCGACTTCCAGGTCATCGACGGTCAGAAGATCTTCCCGATCCACCACGAGCTGCTCTCGATCGGCCGGCCGGCCGGCGAGGCGGTGGCCGGCGTGTCCCGCTCCGAGCTCGACCCGGCCGACGCGGACAAGCCCGTGATGCTGGTCAGCGGCTCCTTCATCGGCGAACTCAACGTGGACATCGGCGAGATCCACGAGCTGGACCCGGCCGTCTACCGCGACGTGGTGCGCCTGTGGACCCCGCCGGTGTGGTCGGAGGAGGAGCGGGACGCGATGGTGGACGTCTCCTTCAAGGGCGCGGGCTCCGAGCCGTTCAGCGCCGACGACTCCGCCCTCGGCGTGCCCGACATCTGGGACGTCTACATGTGCAACATCGCCCTGGACCACCGGGCCTACGAGGTGCTGCCGCTGCTGCCCTCGACCGAGACCATCGGCAGCGACTACGCCCTGCTGCACGCCCTGGTCCACTCCCGGCTGCCCGGCGTGACCCACAACCGTCACATCGTCAACTACTACACGCCCGAGCGCCGCACCGGCGCCGGCTTCATCTCCTACCAGATGCGGTTCGTCAAGTTCCTGCTCTCGATGCTGTACCTGTACCCGGTCTACGGCGGGATGATCGACCTCGGCCGCGGGCTGCTGGACGAGCGGCACGGGCTGAAGGTCGAGCCGATCCTCGACCTGGTGCGGGGCAGCGTCGACTGGGACCGGTCCGGGAACGTGCACTGCCTGGACGTCCTGGACCGCTCCTACCGCAAGCTGGGCGGCAAGTACGCCGAGCTCGCGGACGTGGTGGCCGGGCAGCGGCAGCAGCTCCTGGACGAGGCGCAGCAGGACACCGAGCGCTGGGCGGTGCTGATGGGAGCCTGGGCTGCGCTGGTGGCCGCCGCCCGTGCGGAGGGGCTCCACGTCGGCGCGCAGGGGACGGCCGGGTGAGCGAGGACCTCCGGATCCGGCGCTTGGAGGACGGCGACTGGGACGCCGTGGTCGCCCTGGAGCACGCCGCCTACGCGGCCGACGGCCTGTCCGAGGGCCGGGAGGCGCTGAAGTCCCGCGCACTCGGCTCGCCGGAGACCTGCTTCGTGCTGGAGCAGCACGGCGCGGTGCACGGCTACCTGCTGAGCCTGCCGTACCCGCCCCTGCGCTGCCCGGACCTCGCCCGGCCGGAGGAGACGGCGTACGAGTCGGCCAACCTGCACGTGCACGACCTGGTGATCGCCGAGGAGCTGCGCGGACGGGACGTCGCGCTGGGCTTCATGCGGCACTTCCGGGAGCGGGCGAGCGAGCAGGGGTACGAGCGGATCTCGATGGTCGCGGTGCGCGGGGCCGACATCCTGCTGCGGCTGCTCGGCTACCGGGCGCACCGGGAGGTGCCGGTACCCGCCTGCTACGGGCGGCGGGCGGTGTACATGTCCATGCCGGTCAGTTGAGCGGCCCGCCCGCTCCCACACCGGCCCTGCGCTGACCTGCACCGCCCTGCGCCGACCTGCGCCGGTCCTCGACAGATGATCACTCGTTCGGCCCAGCTCCGACGGCGACGCTCACCCCATCGGGTGAAGCTGTTGGCGGGCTGCGTCCCCTCCGCAGCCCGCCGGCACCACAGGTCCGCACGCCCGAGGAGCAGCGTATGAAGGCCGCCGTCGTCCACGATTTCACCGCACCGCTGGTCGTCGAGGACCGCCCGGTCCCGACGCCGGGGCCGCACCAGGTCCGGGTCCGGATCGAGGCCTCCGGCCTCTGCCACACCGACATCCACGCGGCCCACGGCGACTGGCCGGTCCGGCCCAGCCCGCCGTTCGTCCCCGGGCACGAGGGCGTCGGCATCGTCGAGGCGGCCGGTGACCTGGTCCGGCACGTGCGGGTGGGCGAGCGGGTCGCCATCCCCTGGCTCGCGGACGCCTGCGGACGCTGTGACCAGTGCGTCTGCGGCTGGGAGACGCTCTGCCTCCAGCAGCACAACAGCGGCTACTCGGTGGACGGCGCCTACGCCCAGTACGCGCTCGCGCACGGCGACTACGTCGTCCCCGTCCCCGACGGCATCGACCCGATGGACGCCGCGCCGCTGTCCTGCGCGGGCGTCACCACCTACAAGGCCCTCAAGGTCTCCGGCGCCCGCCCCGGCACCCGGGTCCTGATCTCCGGCATCGGCGGCCTCGGCCACCTCGCCCTCCAGTACGCCCGGATCTGCGGCGCCGAGACCATCGCCGTCGACGTCACCGACGACAAACTCGCCCTCGCCCGCGACCTCGGCGCCGACCACGTCATCGACGCCCGCACCCAGGACGTCGCCACCGAGGTCCAGGCCCTCGGCGGCGCCCACGCCGCGATCGCCCTCGCCGTCAGCAACACCTCCTTCCAGGCCGCCTACGGCGCCCTGCGCCGCGGCGGCACCCTCGTCCTGGTCGCCCTCCCGGCCGGCGGCAAGCTCGAACTGCCCGTCTTCGAGACGGTGCTGAACGGCACCAAGGTGATCGGCTCGATCGTCGGCACCCGCGAGGACCTCGCCGAGGTCTTCCGCCTGCACGCCCTCGGCCGCACCCGGGTGATCCGCGAGACCCGCCGACTCGAGGACGTGAACGCCTGCTTCGACGAGGTCCTGAGCGGCAAGGTCTCCGCCCGCCTGGTCTTCGACCTGCGCTGACACCCCTCGCCCTCCCGCCGCGGCCGACCCGGTACTGCCACCGGACGCCCTGCGGGTCCTGGCCCGACAGCCGCGTTCCCCGGCCCGGGATCGTCCGGAAGCGGTTGCAGTTGCGTCTCCGTTCCGTTCGGCGTGGGTACGAACCGGGTGGCGGTCCGGGATCGTGGAGGGCAACCACTCGTGCGGCAAGGGGAGTTGCCATGGGGGACGGCCGGGGGTTGGTACCGGAGGCGGTGGCGGCGCTGTTGGACGACGGGCCGCATCAGGCGGTGGCGGACGTCGTGCGGGCGCGGTTGCGGATGGTACCGGAGGGGGCCCGGGCCCTCGCGGCGGCGGAGGCGAGCCCGGGGGACGCGCAGGCACGGGCGCTGCTGACCGCCGCGGTCGCACAACTGCTGGCCTCGGACCAGGCGTTCGCCCAGTACCTGGCCACCACCGGGCTCGGGAAGCCGAGCGATCCGCCGACCGTCCAGCTGCGGAGCGAACCCGGCACCGTACAGCTGCGGACCGGCCCGCCGTCCGCGCCGCCGCCGAAGGGCCCCACCACCGTCCAGCTGCGGACCGGCCCGCCGTCCGCGCCGCCGCCGAAGGGCCCCACCACCGTCCAGCTGCGGACCGGCCCTGCGGCCGCCCACGCCCGGGCGCTCGCCGCCCGGAGGAGCACCACGGGGATCGTGCTGGCGCTCGCCCTGGTGCTGATCGCCGCGCTGGTCGCGCTCGGCGTGCACCTGAGCTCCCGTCCGTTGCTGAAGCCGGGCGGGCCCGACCTGGCGCACGCCGCGCAGCCGCTGGGGAATCCGGCGCTGGTGCTGAGGCTGCTGCCCGACGAGAGGGCGGTGCCGGGCGACTGGCAGGTGCAGCGGGGGCCGACGGCGGCGCTCGGTACGGACGGCGAGCGGCCGTGCCTGCTGCCGGACTCCTGCGACGAGCAACTCGCCTACGGCATCGTGACGTTCGGTTCGACTTCGGTGCAGGCCGTGGAGTTCCGCGTGGCCACCTTCGCCTCCCCCGAGGCCGCCGCCCGCGCCTTCGACAACGCGCTCGGCCGGACCGCCGGGACGAAACCGACGGTGGCCGTCCCGCTGATCGGCGACCAGAGCGCCATCCGCATCCAAGGCTCCCTGTCGGCGGTGGCACTGGCCAGGGTCGGCAGCGCGCTGCTCATCGTGCGCGAGGAGGGGCCGGGCTACCAGCTCACCGTGCCCGCGCTCACCGGCCTCGCCGAGCTGGTCGCCGAGCGCGCCCGGCAGGTGCAGGATGGGCACATCCCCGACATCTCCTGGGCGACGACGCGCTGACGGGCCGGCGGTCAGGGCTTGTTGAGGTAGGCCAGGACGGCCAGCACCCGCCGGTTGCCGTTCTCGTCGTCGGTGAGCCCGAGCTTGCCGAACATCGAGGTGGTGTACTTGCCGATCGCGCTGTCGCTGAGGAACAGCCGTTGCGCGATGGCCTGGTTGGACAGCCCTTCCGCCATCAGTCCGAGCACCTCCAGCTCACGCCCGGTGAGCCGGTCGAGCCGCCGGTTCGAGGGGGCGGAGGAGACCAGCGCGCCGATCACGGCCGGGTCCATGGCCGTCCCACCCGCCGCCACCCGCTCCAGGGCGTCGACGAACTGCTCACCGTCGAACACGCTCTCCTTGAGGAAGTAGCCGATGCCGCCGGCGCCGTCGGCCAGCAACTCACGGGCGTACAGCTGCTCCACGTGCTGGGAGAGGATCAGCACCGGAAGCCCGGGCACCGCCCGGCGCGCGTGGAGGGCCGCCCGGAGGCCCTCGTCCGACTGGGTCGGCGGCATCCGGACGTCGACGACGGCGACGTCCGGGCGCCAGGTCAGCAGGGCGTCCAGGGTCTCGGGGCCGGTGGCGGCCGTCGCCACCACCTCGTGCCCGTAGGCCTCGACCAGCCGGACCATTCCGTCCCGCAGCAGGTAGAGGTCCTCGGCTACAACGATTCGCATGGCACCACCATCGTCGCACAGGTCGGACCGCCCGCCGGGCTGGTGAGCTCCAGGGTGCCGTCGAACACCGCGAGGCGGCGGCGCAGTCCGGCCAGCCCGCCCTCACCGCCCGTCACCGCACCGCCGCGGCCGTCGTCCCGGACCTCCACCACGACGCCGGTCCCACTGTGCGCGATGGCGATCCGCACGCTCGTCGCCCGGGCGTGCTTGGTCGCGTTGGCGAGCAGTTCGGCGGCCCCGAAGTACACCGCGGACTCGATCGGCGGCTCCAGCCGGAACGGCCCGTCGGTGGTGACCACGACGTCGAGCGGGCTGTTCAGGGCGAGCGCGCGGACCGCGTCCACCAGCCCGCGCTCGTTCAGCAGCGGCGGGTTGATGCCCCGGACCAGGTCCCGCAGTTCGGCCAGCGAGCTCGCCGCCCCTGCCCGCGCCGCCCGCATCAGCGCCCTGGCCCGCTCGGGGTCGGTCTCCATCAGCTTCTCGGCGGTCGCCAGCGAGAGCCCGAGCGCCACCAGCCCCGCCTGCGCGCCGTCGTGCAGGTCCCGCTCGATCCGGCGGATCTCCGCGGCCTGCGCGACCGTCACATCCGCGCGCTGGGCGGTCAGTTCGTCCACCCGCTCGACCAGCAGCATCGCGGTGGACGGGCCGAGGAAGCGGACGGCCACCGGTTCCATCAGCCGCCAGGCGTACGGGGCGACGGCGACGGCCGCCACCGCGGCGAGTACCCCGACCGCCCGGGCCACCGGCTCCGGCCGGAGCAGTCCGAGCACCGCCACCGCCACCGCGGCCGGCGGGAGCACCGCGGCCAGGCCCGCCGCGAACGGGGCGATCCCGGTGAACCGCAGGTCACGCCAGGTGGCCGGGTCGCTCCACCAGATCCGCCAGGACTGGTCCATGACGGCGTCCCGGCGACTGCGCTCGTACGCGTACCCGTTCCACCAGTGGCCGGTGGACATCCGGGTGACCGGCCCGGCCGCCCGGTAGCCGGCCGGGACGGCGGTGCCGGTCCACCGCTCGACCAGGAAGCGCACCGCCCGGCAGACCGGACGGGCCAGCGCGAGCGTGCCCGTGCCCACCAGCACCACGGGCAGCAGCCACGACCACGGGTTGGCCGGGCCCCACCGGATTCCCAGGGCCACGGCGGCGGCCCACACCGCCGGGATCAGCAGGGTGACGGCCGACACCGCGCACGCCCGGACGAACCCCACCCCCACGCGTTCGACCCATGAAACCGGCTGTCTCACTGCCCCCGCCCCCGTTCTTCGTTCGATCTTCGTTCGATGCTCCCACTCTGCACCCCGCGGAGCCCGTCGCCGCCCCGGTCGGCCGAGGGGTGTGGCCGGCCCCACCCCGTCGTGGGGCCAGGCCCATACCGGCCGCCCAGGCGCCGCCCACCGGCGAAGCCGTGGACCGCGCCACCCGGCCTCAGCGGGCACCGGCGGGGAGCCGGGCCGCCCGGGGAACGCCGGCGGGGCCGTCGCCCGAATGCATGTATCGCTCTCTTGACTCACGTCACCGACCCGCCATACTGGCCTCACTCCCCGCTCGCACGATGAGGTGCCCGCCCATGGAGCTCTCCCCCTCAGCGCACGTGGACACGTTCTGTCGAGACCACCTCCCACCCTTCGAGCAGTGGCCCGAACTTCTCTTCGAACTACCGGAGTTGGCCTATCCCGACCGTCTGAACTGCGCCGCCGCCCTGATCGACGACACCATCGAACGCCTCGGCCCGGACCGCCGCTGCCTGCTCACCCCCACCGGGCACTGGTCCTACGGCGAGCTGCGCGACCACGCCGACCGGATCGCCCGTCTGCTGACCGAGGACCTCGGCCTCGTCACCGGCAACCGGGTCCTGCTGCGCGGCCCCAACACCCCTTGGCTGGCAGCCTGTTGGCTCGGCGTGCTGAAAGCCGGCGGGGTGGCCGTCACCACCATGCCGCTGCTGCGCGCCGCCGAGCTGACCGAGCTGCACGCCATCGCCAGGCCCGTCCTCGCCCTGTGCGACCACCGCTTCCTGGACGAGCTGGACCGGGCGCGCACCCCCGGCCTGCGCGTCCTGCGCTACGGCGGCACCGGCCCCGAGGACCTCACCGCCCGCTGCGCCGCCAAGCCCACCGGTTTCCCCGCCGTCCCGACCGCCGCCGACGACGTCGCGCTGATCGCCTTCACCTCCGGCACCACCGGCCGTCCCAAGGCCACCCTGCACTTCCACCGCGACGTGCTCGCCATCGCCGACACCTTCTCCCGGCACCTGCTCCGCCCCACCTCGGAGGACCTCTTCACGGGAACCCCGCCGCTCGGCTTCACCTTCGGCCTCGGCGGCCTGCTGGTCTTCCCGCTGCGGGCGGGCGCCGCCAGCCTGCTGCTGGAACAGGCCACCCCCGAACAGCTCGCCGAGCAGGTCCGCCGGCACGGGGCGAGCGTGCTGTTCACCGCGCCGACCGCCTACCGGGCGATCCTGGCCGCCGGGCTGGCCGACCGGCTGGCCGCGGTGCGGCGCTGCGTCTCGGCGGGCGAGCCGCTGCCCGCCGCCGTCTGGCAGGCCTTCCACGCCGCCACCGGACAGCGGCTGATCGACGGCATCGGCGCCACCGAGCTGCTGCACGTGTTCGTCTCGGCCGCCGACCAGGACAGCCGCCCCGGGTCCACCGGCCGGCCCGTCCCCGGCTACCGGGCCACGGTCCTGGACGGGCAGGGCCGCCCGGTACCGGACGGCGAGCCCGGGCTGCTCGCCGTCAAGGGCCCGACCGGCTGCCGCTACCTGAACGGCGACGATCGCCAGCTGGAGTACGTCCGCGGCGGCTGGAACGTCACCGGCGACACCTACGTCCGGGACGGCGACGGCTACTTCCGGTTCCGGGCGCGCAACGACGACATGATCGTCTCGGCCGGCTACAACATCGCCGGGCCCGAGGTGGAACAGGCGCTCGCCGCCCACCCCGACGTGGCCGACTGCGCGGTGGTCGGCGCGCCGGACGAGCGACGCGGCGCGGTGGTCAAGGCGTACGTGGTGCTGCGCGCGGGCGTGCCGGCCGGGCCGGAGACGGCGCACGGGCTCCAGGAGCACGTCAAGCGCACCATCGCGCCGTACAAGTACCCGCGGACGGTCGAGTTCGTGCCCGAGCTGCCGCGCACCGCGACCGGCAAGCTGCACCGCGCCGAGCTGCGCCGGCGGGCCGCGCTGACCCCGGCCAGCGTCACCGTCGAGCGCCGGGTGGAGTGGTCCGACACCGATGCCGCCGGGCACTACCACTTCTCCGCCGTGCAGCGCTGGGCCGAGGCGGCGGAGGCGGCCCTGCTGCGCCGGCTCGGGCTGGCCGAGCTGTTCGGCCGGATACCCCGGGTGCACTTCGAGGCGGACTACCGCGAGCGGCTCTGGTTCGGCGACCTGGTCCGCACCGAGCTGCGGGTGGTCCGGGTCGGCGGCTCCTCGCTGCACTACGCCTTCGAGGTGCACGGCCCGCACGGGCTGGCCGCCAGCGGGCGGATGTCGGTGGTGCACGCCGCGCCGCACGCCGGGGGTGCCGAGCCGTGGCCCACGCAGGTCCGCCGCACCCTGGCGGAGGCCGGGCCGCAGCAGCCCGAGGTGGTCGCATGAACGAGGCCGCCGCCACCACAGCCCGCCGGATCGCGGTGATCGGCGCCGGCCCCGGCGGGCTCTACTTCGCCGCCCTGGCCAAGCAGCTGGCACCCGACCGGGAGCTCACCGTCTTCGAACGGGACGGCCGGGACGACGAGTTCGGCTTCGGCGTGGTCTTCTCCGACGAGACCCTCGACGGCATCGCCCGGGCCGACCCGCGCGTCTTCGCCGCGATCAGCGCCGAGTTCGCCCGCTGGAGCGACATCGACATCCGCTACGCGGGCGAGGTCCGCACCAGCGGCGGCCACGGCTTCGCCGCCCTGGACCGCAACCGGCTGCGCGCCATCCTGCAACAGCGCTGCGCCGAGCTGGCGGTGGACGTGCGCTACCGCACCCCGGCCCCGCCGGTCGACCGGCTGGCCGCCGAGTACGACCTGGTGGTGGCCGCCGACGGCATCCGCTCCGGCACCCGGGCCGCCCACCCGGAGAGCTTCCGCCCCGAACTGGACGAGCGCCACTGCCGCTACATGTGGCTCGCCACCGACAAGGTCTTCGAGGCCTTCACCTTCATCGTCGAGCAGTACGACTTCGGCGTCCTCCAGGTCCACGCCTACCCGTACAGCGCCACCCGCTCGACCTTCATCGTCGAGGCGGCCGCGGACGCCTGGCGCCGCGCGGGCTTCGAGGCCCTCGCCGCACGGGAGCCGGCGCGCGGCGAGAGCGACCTGGCGAGCGTACGGCGCTGCGCGGAGCTGCTCGCCGGACACCTGGACGGCCACCGGCTGATCCCCAACGCCTCCCGCTGGATCCGTTTCACCACGGTGCGGAACGCGAGCTGGCGCCACCGCAACGTGGTCCTGCTCGGCGACGCCGCGCACTCCGCGCACTTCTCGATCGGCTCGGGCACCAAGCTCGCCCTGGAGGACGCCCTCGCCCTGGCCGCCGCACTGAGTGAACAACCCACCCTGGAGGAGGCGTTGGCGGGCTACGAGGCCGAGCGGCGCCCGGTGGTGGAGTCCACCCAGCGCGCCGCACAGGCCAGCCTGGAGTGGTTCGAGACCATCGGGCGGCGGACCGGGCAGGGCGCCGACCAGTTCGCCTTCAACCTGCTCACCCGCAGCCGGAGAGTCACCTACGGCAGCCTTCGGGCCCGCGACCCGGCCTTCGTGGACGCCGTGGACACCGCCTTCGGCGGCTCGCCCGGGACGCCGCCGATGTTCCGGCCGCTGAGGCTGGGCGCGCTGGAGCTGCGCAACCGCGTCGTGGTGCCCCCGCTCGCCACCTTCACTTCCCCCGACGCGCTGCCCAGCGGCTTCGACCGGGCCCAGCTGACCGGGCACGCGCTCGGCGGCGCGGGACTGGTGCTCGCCGGGATGACCGCGGTCAGCCCCGAGGGCCGGGCCACCGACCGGTGCCCGGGCCTGTGGACCGACCACCAGGAGGCCGCCTGGCGCCGACTCCGCGACGCCGTCAGGGCGGTGAGCGACACCCCGCTCGGCATCCAGCTGACCCACGCCGGCCGCCGGGGCGCGTCCACCGCTCCCGGCCCGGACGGCACCGGGCGCCCGCTCGCCGACGGCTGGCCACTGATCGCCCCCTCGGCCATCCCCTGGGACGCCGACAGCCCGGTGCCGCACGAGGCGAACGACATCCAATCGGCCGCCGTCACCGCCGACTTCGCGGCCGCCGCCGAGCGGGCCGCCCGGGCCGGCTTCGACGTGCTGGAGCTCCAGTTCGGCCACGGCCACCTGCTCTCCTCCTTCCTCTCCCCGCTCACCAACCACCGCACCGACCACTACGGCGGCCCGCTCGCCCACCGGCTGCGGCTACCGCTGGAGGTGCTGACGGCGGTGCGCGCCGTCTGGCCGGCCGGACGGCCGCTGCTGGTGCGGATCTCGGCAAGCGACTGGGCGCCCGGCGGCACCACCGAGGAGGAGGCCGTGGCGATCTGCCGCGCGCTCGCCGCGGCCGGGGCGGACGCGCTGGACGTCTCCACCGGCGAGGTGGTGGCGCACCAGCGGCCACCGTACGGGCGCGGCTACCAGACGCCCTTCGCCGAGCTGGTCCGCACCGCCACCGGCCTGCCGACCGTCGCGGTCGGCGCGATCTCCGGGTACGACGACGCCGACTCCGTCCTGCTGGCCGGGCGGGCCGACCTGGTCGCGGTCGGCCGGGCCCACCTGTACGACCCGCTCTGGACGCTGCACGCCGCCGCCGAGCGGGGCCACACCGGGCCGGGCGCCCGCTGGCCCGAACCCTGGCGGGCGGGCAGCCGCAAACCGCCGGGCCCGAACGCCGACCGGGTCGCCCCGCGCCTGCACCTGCTGCGCGAGCCGCCCGCACCCGTCCACCGCCGCTGGTCACCGCCCCTTCCCGAGGAGTGACGAGGAACCATGCCCCACCTGCCCCGCTTCACCGCCGCCGCCGTCCAGGCCGCCCCGGTCTACCTGGACCCGGCCGCGACCGTCGACAAGGCCGTCGCGCTGATCCACGAGGCGGCCCGGCACGGCGCCGAACTGGTGGTCTTCCCCGAGGTCTTCGTGCCCGGCTACCCGTACTGGAACTGGACGATGAACCCGGTGCAGGGCTCGCCCTGGTACGAGCGCCTGTACCGGGCCGCCGTGGACGTCCCCGGCCCGTACGTCGACACCCTGTGCGCCGCCGCCCGGCAGGCCGGCGTGGTGCTGGTGATCGGGATCAACGAACGCGGCCGGCACAGCCTCGGACTGCTGTACAACACCCTGCTGATCATCGACGCGAACGGCGAACTGCTCAGCGTGCACCGCAAGCTGATGCCGACCTGGGCCGAGAAGCTGACCTGGGCTCAGGGCGACGGCAGCACCCTCACGGTGCACCCCACCACCGTCGGCCCGCTCGGCGCGCTGGCCTGCGGCGAGAACACCAACCCGCTGGCCCGCTTCACCCTGCTGGCACAGGGCGAACTGGTCCACGCCGCCTGCTACATCGCACTGCCGGTGGGCCCGGAGGACTACGACATGGCGGACTCGATCGCACTGCGCACCGCCGCGCACTGCTTCGAGGGCAAGGTGTTCTCCGTCGTCTCCTGCTCCACCGTCTCACCCGAGATGGTGGACCTGCTCGCCGGCGACGACCCGCAGGTCCGCAAGCAGCTCGCCCGCCCACACAGCGCCCTGTCCGGGATCTTCGGCCCGGACGGCCGCGCCGTCACCGAACCGCTGGTGGACGAGGAGGGCATCGTCCATGCCGAGATCGACCTCGGCCGCTGCATCCAGCCCAAGCAGATGCACGACGTCGTCGGCCACTACAACCGCTTCGACGTCTTCCGGCTGCACGTGGACAACCGCCCGCTGCGGCCCCTGGTGTTCCCCGAGGAGGAGGCATGACCGGCCCCGAACGCTCCCCTGAGCACGACGACGACCGGATCGGCCGGTCCAGAGTCACCGACAGCCCGGAACTGCTCGCCTACTACGAGGAGCTGGCCGAGCACGAGGCCGGCGCCCTGTGGACGGTCGCGAACGAGATCGAGCCCTGGTACCCGCAGCCGAAGTCCGTCCCGGTGCTCTGGCGCTACGCCGACCTCCGCCCGCTGGTGCGCAAGGCGCTGCCGCTGGTGAAGGCCGACGACGCCGGCCGCCGGGTGGTGATGCTGGTGAACCCCGGCCGCCGCGAACTGAGCGCCGCCGTCGGCCTGTTGTACACCGGCCTGCAGATCATGGGCCCCGGCGAGGCGATGACCGCGCACCGCCACCAGGCCTCCGCGCTGCGCTTCGTCCACGAGGGCACCGGCGCCTGGACCGTCGTGGACGGGCAGAAGCTCAGGGTCGGCCCGCGCGACTTCGCGATCACCCCGAACAACACCTGGCACGAGCACGGCAACGAGGCCGACGACGCGCCGGTGATCTGGCAGGACGGCCTGGACATCCCGCTGGTCAACACCCTCGACGCCAACTTCTACGAGGTCCACCCGGAGCTGTACCAGCGGCCGGGGCCGGTCATCAACTCCTCGCTGCTCAGCTACGGCGGCAACCTGCTGCCGTACGGCGTCGAGAAGTGGACCCGGCCCTACTCGCCGCTGCTCGGCTGGCCCTGGGAACCCAGCTACCACGCGCTGTGCCGGCTCGCCCGCGCCACCGAGGGATCGCCCTACGACGGCGTGATCATGGAGTACACCAACCCGGTCACCGGCGGCCCGGTGATGCCGACCATGTCCGCCCACCTGCAGCTGCTGCGCCCGGGCCAGGCCACCCGCGCCCACCGGCACACCGGCTCGGTGGTGTACACCGCGGCCAAGGGCCGCGGCGCCTCGGTGATCGCCGGGCTGCGCTTCGAGTGGCAGCAGGGGGACATCTTCGTCGTCCCGTCCTGGGCCTGGCACGAGCACGCGAACCTCGACCAGGGCGAGGACGCCTGCCTGTTCTCCTTCGACGACTTCCCGGTGATGCACTCGCTCGGTCTGTACCGCGAGGAGGCCCACCCGGACGGGCACCAGCCCCCCACCGACGCCTGACCAGGAGCCCCACCGCCATGCACCTGCTGACCTTCCGCGCCGACGGCGCCGACACCCCGCGACTCGGCGCCCGGCTCGACGGCGACCGGGTCGCCGACCTGACCGCCCTCGCCACCGCCGCCGGAGCTCAACTCCCCCCCGACCTCCTGGGGTTGATCCGCGCCGGTGAGCCCGCCCTGGCCACCGCCCGCGGACTGCTCGCCGGTGCCCCGGCCACCAGGCCGCTCGCCGAGGTCTCGCTGCGCGCGCCACTGCGCCCCGGCAAGATCGTCGGCGTCGGCCTCAACTACGTGGAACACGTGGCCGAGTCGCACCGCACCCTGGACACCGACCGCGAACTGCCCGACCGTCCGGTGCTGTTCGGCAAGCCCTCGACCGCCGTCACCGGCCCGGGCGGGCCCATCCTGCACAACGCCGACCTCACCAAGCAGCTCGACTGGGAGTGCGAACTCGCCGTGGTGATCGGCGCACCGGCCTTCCGGGTGGCCGAGGCGGACGCCCTGCGGCACGTGTTCGGCTACAGCATCGTCAACGACGTCAGCGCCCGCGACCAGCGCCGCTCCGGCCAGTGGTTCTTCTCCAAGGGCCAGGACAGCTACGCGCCGTTCGGCCCGGTCGTGGTGACCGCCGACGAGATCCCCGACCCGCAGCGGCTCGACCTCTCGCTGAAGGTCAACGGCGAACTGCGGCAGGACTCCAACACCCGCCACATGCTGTTCGGCGTCGCCCGGCTGATCGCCGACATCTCCTCCGGCGTCACCCTGGAACCGGGCGACGTGATCGCCACCGGCTCCCCCTCGGGCGTCGGCGCCGGGATGGTGCCCCCGCAGTTCCTCCAGCCCGGCGACCTGGTCGAGGCCACCATCGAACGGATCGGCACGCTCGCCAACCCGGTGATCGACGCCCGCTGACCGATCGACGCCCACCGAAGGGGGCCCGCAACCGATGACCACCTACCGGATCGGCCAGATCGTCCCGAGCTCCAACGTCACCATGGAGACCGAGGTCCCCGCCCTGCTGCGGGCCCGCGAGGCGGTCGCCCCCGAGCGGTTCACCTTCCACTCCAGCCGGATGCGGATGACCAGGGTCACCCCCGAGCAGCTGCGCGCCATGGACGCCGAGTCCGACCGCTGCGCCGCCGAGCTCTCGGACGCCCGGATGGACGTGATCGGGTACGCCTGCCTGGTCGCCGTGATGGCCACCGGCCCCGGCTACCACCGCGAGGCCGAGCGGCGGCTGCACCTGCGCACCGTCGAGAACGGCGCCCCCGCGCCCGTGGTCACCAGCGCCGGCGCACTGGTCGCCGGGCTGCGCGAACTCGGGGCCGCGAAGGTCGCCATGGTCACCCCGTACCTGCGGCCGCTGGCCCGGACGGTGGTCGAGTACCTCGCCGCGGAGGGCATCGAGGTGCTCGACCACGCCGCCCTGGAGATCGCCGACAACCTGGACGTCGCCGCCCACGACCCGGCCCGGCTGCCCGCGATCGCCCGCGCTCTCGCGTACACCGAGGCGGACGCGGTGGTGCTCTCGGCCTGCGTGCAGCTGCCGTCGCTGTCCGCCGTCGAGGAGGCCGAGCAGCAACTGGGCAAACCGGTGGTCTCGGCCGCCGTCTGCACCGCCCACCAGCTCCTGCGGGCCCTCGGCCTGCCCGCCTTCGCCCCCGGCGCCGGGCACCTGCTCTCCGGCGCCTACGCATAGGGCGGGTCCGACGGTTCGCGCCGCGCGGGAACCGTCGGACCCGCCCCGACCGCCCGGCCGTCTCGGAAGCGCAGGATTCCGCGCCCCCGGACCGGCACTCTCGTTATGATCGCCACCAGTCGCCGGGGAGGAGGGCCTGCGCATGTCCGAGAGCACACCCCGGCCGAGCTCCCTGATCCACACCGTCTACGGCGAGTTCGTCCGCCGCCTCGGCGGCTGGATATCCATCGCCGACCTGATCGCGCTGCTGGCCGAGCTGGACGTCGACGGCCCGGCCGTCCGCTCGGCGACGTCCCGGCTGAAGAAGGCCGGCACCCTGCTCCAGGAGCGCCGCGCGGGGACCGGCTACCGGCTCGCCCGGGCGATGGAGCCGGTCTTCGAGGAGGGCGACCGGCGGATCTTCCACAGCCTGGAGCCCGCCGAACTCGCCGACGGCTGGGTGGTGGCGGTCTTCTCGGTGCCCGAGTCCGCCCGCGCCCACCGCCACCAGCTGCGCTCCCGGCTGAGCTGGCTCGGCTTCGGCAACGCCGCCCCCGGGGTCTGGCTGGCGCCCGCCCGGCTGCTGCCGGACGCCCGCCGGCTGCTGGACCGGCTCGGCCTGAGCGCCTACGTCCACCTGTTCCTCTCCGCCGAGTACGCCGGCTTCGCCGATCTCCCCACCGCGGTGGCGAGTTGGTGGGACCTCCCGGCGATCGAGGCGCAGTACGCGGCCTTCGCCGACGCCTGGCGCCCGGCCGCCGAGGAACTGCGCGGACGGTCACCGGTCGACCCGGCCGAGGCGTTCCGCGACTACGTGCCGATGCTCACCCGGTGGCGCCGGCTGCCGTACCTGGACCCGGGGCTGCCCGCGCAGCTGCTTCCCGCCGACTGGAACGCGGTGCCGGCCCGGGCGGTGTTCACCGAGTTGCACGGGCTGCTCGCCGAGCCCAGCCTCCGGTACGTCGAGAAGGTCACCGGTCTGGTGCCGCGAGACCCGGCACCGCACGAGGAGCGGCCATGAACCAGCACACCCCCGCCGACCTGCTGATCCGCGCCGCCGCCGTGCACACCCTGGTGCCCGGCGAGCCGCCCCGCCGGGCGATCGCCGTCACCGGCGGCCGGATCACCGCCCTCTCCCCCGTGCCCGACGGGCTGGACGCCCTGATCAGCCCGGCCACCGAGGTGGTGGACGCCCCGGGCTCGACCGTGCTGCCCGCCTTCGACGACACCCACACCCATCTGATCCTGGCCGGGCACAGCGTCCACGGCGTACCGGTCCACCGGGCCCGCGACCTCACCGGGTTCCTCGGCCTGATCCGCGAGCGCGCCGCCCGCACCCCCGCCGGGGAGTGGATCCACACCACCGTCAACTGGCAGGAGGTGCTGCTGGCCGAGCAACGGATGCCCACCACCGGGGAGTTGGACGCGGCCACCACCGAGCACCCGGTGCTGGTGCGTCGCGGCGCGTACAACATGGTGCTCAACTCGGCCGCGCTGCGGCTGGCCGGGATCACGGAGTCCACCGAGGCGCCGCCCGGCGGTGTGATCGAGCGCGACGGGCACGGGCGGCTCACCGGCCGGCTGATCGACCGGGCGGTCGAGCTGGTCGAGCGGGTGATGCCGCGCCCCACCCTCGCCGAGCGGATCGAGGGGCTGCGCGCCGCTTCCGCCGACTTCGCCGCCACCGGGATCGGCACCGTCCGCGACTGCCTGGTCCCGGTCGAGGACCTCGCGGTGCTGGACGCCGCCCGGGCCGAGGGCGCCCTCGCCGTCCGGGTCCGGGCGCTGGTCTCCGGCTTCGCCGCCCGCACGCCGGAGCAGGTGGACACGTTGCTGGACCGGATGGACGACTGGCGCGCCACCGGCCGGGACGACGACCGACTACGCCTCTGGGGCGTCAAGTTCGGCATCGACGGCGGTTTCGAGGCGGGCGCGGTGGAGGAGCCCTACCAGGGGCAGCCGTGCTACCACGGCCGGCTGCTCTGGGAGCCTGCCGAGCTGCTCGCGGCGGTGGAGCGGGTGGTCGGGCGGGGCCGGCGGGTCGGGGTGCACGCCTGGGGCGACCGCGGGCTGCGCGTGCTGCTGGACGTTTTCGAGCAGGTGGTCGCGCGACGCCCCGGCCTGCCGCCCGGCACGCTGGTGGTCGAGCACGGCGGCCTGGCCCGCCCCGAGCAGCGGGCCCGGGCGATCGCGCTCGGCATCCCGGTGACGGTCCAGCATCCGCTGCTGCACGACGGCGCGCCCACCCAGCAGCGGGCGTGGGGCGAGGAGCGCACCGCCGCGCTCTTCCCGCTGCGTGAGTGGCTGGACGAGGGCGCGTTGATCACCGGCGGCTCGGACTTCCCGGTCGGCCCGTACGGCGCGATGGTGTCGGTGTGGGGCATGACCACCCGGGGCACCACGGCCGGGGTGGTCGGCCCGGAGCACGCGCTCGGCCGGGCCGAGGCGGTCGCACTGCACACCGTGAACGCGGCCCGGCTGACCGGCGAGAGCGCGGTACGCGGCAGCCTGCGGCCGGGGGCGTTCGCCGACCTCACGGTGTGGCCGCTCGATCCGCTGGACTGCCCGGTGGGCGCGCTGCGCGAGCTGCAGCCCACCCGCACGGTGGTGGGTGGGCTTACCACGCACCACGGTTGACGGGCCGTCAGGCCGCGACGAGCTCCCGCAGGTCGATGCCGCGGTGCAGCGCACGCAGGTCCTCGTGCAGCGTGGACGGCGGGACGGCGAGCACCCCGCAGCGGGCCCGCTTCAGGCAGTGCCGGGTGACCGAGCGACGCATCAGCCCACGCGTCCGGGCCCGGAGGCCGCCCTGCTCGCCGGTGCTGACCACGAGCAGGTCGCCCGGACGGTCGGCGAGCTCGGTCAGCACCGCCGCGGCCTCGCCGCGCACGACCAGCGGCCGCACCGGCACGCCGATCGGCAGGCCGCCGAAGGCCTGCTCCAGTGCGCTCTCCATCCGCGCCTCGGCAAGCTCCTGCCAGGCCCGCAGCAGCGGCGGGCACGGCCGGGCGCGGTAGTTGCGCTCGCCGCCGACCGGCGTCCAGACGAGCACCGGGACCAGGACGGCCTGCCGGGCCCGGGCCTCCTCGGCCGCCCGATGCAGGGCGGTCAGGCTGTGCAGTGAACCGCTGACTCCGACGATGACGCGGGCGCCGTCCGACATGATCCTTCACTTTCCGATGCCAGAACTCTTCAATGTCTGCGATTAGGCTGCCACATTCGCCACTTGACCTGCAAATCGAAGGCATTCACTGAATATCACCTTGCATCGCTCGGCATATCCATGCCTCGGCCGGCCATCGGCCGGACCTCCTGGAGCAGCCCCCACGTGAAGTCGGCCTCGCACGGGCGCAGCCGCCCGTCGGCGTCCGGCGCCGCGAAGTCCAGCCGGAACCTGGTCGGCGCGCTCCCCTCGCGCGGCACGGCGGGCGGGAACGCGGCCCCCACGTCGCCCACCACGCAGCTCCACGGCGCAAGGTCGGCCAGCGTGCGCAGCACGGGCGCCGGGGCGCCCGCCGCCCGCACCAGCCACTCGTTCAGCAGCGGCCCGCCGATCTCCGCCGGACCGAGCAGGACCTCGAAGCGCAGCTCCGGCCAGAGCGGTAGCGCCCACTGCCGCGCGACACAGGCGAGGTCCCCGATCCGGCGCGGCACGCTCACCTCGGCCGGCCCGAGCACGGCGGCGTACCGGGCGGCGCCGCGCGGGAACCGGGGCGCGCGGACCATCGCCTGCCAGCGCTTGTTGGCCTCCCGCATCGAGGTCCGGGTGGCGCCGAGCCGCCGCATTGCCTCCTCGACCAGCCCGGGCTGGAAATCGGCCATCCGGCGCAACAGCACCAGCTGGAACTCGCTCACCCCGAAGCCGTTGATCGCCATGTCGAAAGCCTAGGACCTTTCTATTCGAGCACGTGTTCGAATAACGGCGTACGCTGGCCCCATGCACGGCACCGTCCACCTCCAGCCCTCGCTGTTCGACGACGCGGACCACAGCGGCATCCGCCTCGGCCCGCTCGACGGCCTGCGCCGGCTGCCGCTCGGCGACGGCGCCTGGTTGGACCTGCTCCCGGGCTGGCTGCACGGGGCGGACGAGCTGTTCGAACAGCTGGCCACCACCGTGCCCTGGCGGGCCGAGCGCCGCGAGATGTACGAGCGGACGGTCGACGTCCCGCGCCTGCTGGCCTCCTACCCGGCGCAGGCCGAGCCGCCTCACCCGGTGCTCGGCCTGGCCCGGGCGGCGCTGAGCCGGCACTACGCCCAGGAGCTGGGCGAGCCGTTCCGCACCCTCGGCCTCTGCTACTACCGGGACGGCCGGGACAGCGTGGCCTGGCACGGCGACCGGATCGGGCGCGGCGCCCGCGAGGACACCATGGTGGCGATCCTCTCCGTCGGCGAGCCGCGCACCCTGGCGCTGCGGCCCCGGTCCGGCGGCGCGGCGGTCGTGCGCCACCCGCTCGGTCACGGGGACCTGGTGGTGATGGGCGGCTCCTGCCAGCGCACCTGGGAGCACGCGATCCCCAAGACGGCCCGCCCGGTGGGCCCGCGGATCAGCATCCAGTTCCGGCCGCACGGAGTGTCCTGATCCCCCGCTTGCCGCGCACCCGCCGGGCGCGGAGGCTGGCGAGTGGGGCCGGTGGCGCTCAGCACCGGGCACCGGGCACCGGGCACTGAACGCCGGGCGCCGGACACCGGGCCCGCCAGGAGGGCCGCATGCCGAAGCCGGGCGTCTACCGCGCCGGAGTCCCGTGCTGGGTCGCGCTCACGACGCCGGACACCGCACGGGCACAGGCCTTCTACGGTGCGCTGTTCGGCTGGGAGTTCGTCCCGACCGGCCCCGCCGAGGCGGTGGCCACCCGGTACGGCGCCCAGGTCGCGGCCGTCGAACGGGCCCGGCCGAGCGACCCGCCCGCCGTCTGGACCACCTTCCTCGCCTGCCCCGACCCGCTGCGCACCCTCGCCGTCGTCCGGGCCGCCGGCGGACACCTCGCCCGAGAGCCCCACGAGGTGCCCGAACAGGGCCGCGCCGCGCTCGCCGTCGACCCGCTCGGCGCGCGCTTCGGGCTCTGGCAGGCCGGCACCATCGACGGCGCCGGCCTGGTCGACGAGCCGGGCACGCTCGCCTGGAACGAACACCTCTCCCCCGACCCCGGCGCCGCCCGGGCCTTCTACCGCCGGGTCTTCGGCTACACCTACGACCGGCCGCGGGCGGGCCACGCCCTCGCCCGGGTGGCCGGCCTCCCCGCGTGCAGCATCGGCCCCTCCGGCGCGGGCGCGGACGCCCGCTGGCTGGCGCACTTCGCGACCGAGGACACCGACCGCACCGCCGACCGGCTGCGCACCCTCGGCGGCACGGTCGTCACCGGGCCGGAGCCGGCGCCGTTCGGCCGCACCGCGCTGGTCCGGGACGACGCGGGCGCGGAGTTCGTGCTGGTCGCCGTCCCGGCCCGCCACTCCGCGGCGGCCGCCTGAACCCGGATCGCCGGGGCATCCCCCTCGCCCACGGAGCCGGCGCCATCCATACCGGACCGTCAACTTTCCTGCCTGGCAAGAAGATTCATCAGCGCCGCACGCCCGATGGCGACCGGCCCCGCCGAACCGGCCGTCCGTTGCGAGCGCTACCGTGCTGGTATGAGTTCCTTCCTGCGCGCGTACCTGGTCGACCCCGCGGAGCTCCGCGCCCGCGTCGGCAGCGGCAACGAGGGGGCGGTGGACGAGGCCCTCGCCTACTTCGGCCCGTCCCTGGACAGGTCCGACGAACACTTCGCCGACGAGATCACGCAGGGCGCTCCGACCGCTCTGGAGGCGCTGCGCGCCGTGGTGCACGGCGGGCCCTTCTCCGACAGCGAGGACCACGCCTTCCAGTACGCCTTCGCGTACCGGCGGCTGTGCTGGCTGGTCGGGCAGCCCCTGGAGGTCGACTCCTTCGGCCCGTTCCGGGGCAACTGGCTGGAGGTGGTCGACGAGGGCCTGAAGGCGTACGGGATCACCGCCGTCTCGGTCGCGGACTTCCAGTGCGGCGGCGGGCTTCCCACTGAACTGCCCCACTGCGACGTACCGTCATGCAGCACCTGGTCGGCCGAGGACTGCGGGAAGGCACTGGACCGGTTCGAACAGGCCGAGCGCGCGGGCCGCACCCCCGCGCCGGAGCGCGAGGTGGCGGAGGCCGTCGCGGAGATCGTCCGCTGGCTCCGGCTCGCACAGCGCCGGAAGGACGCCGACATCGTCGGCTTCGTCTCCTGAGCCCGTGAGCCACAGAACCCGGACGACCTCCGAGCAACCCGCCCCGGAACGGCCGCGGGAGTCCCGGACGGCGACGGGACTCCCGGCTGCTGCGCACCCGCGGGCGTCAGTCCTTCACCGCGCCGGCCAGCCCGGAGACCAGCTTGCGCTGCACCGCGATGAAGAAGATCAGCACCGGCACGGTCATCAGCGTGGACGCCGCCATGATGCCGCCCCAGTCGTTCTCGTCCGGCTTGAAGAAGACCAGCAGCGCCGAGGGCAGCGTCTGGTTCTGGGTGGCGCTGATGATGAAGGTCTTGGCGAAGACGAAGTCGTTCCACGCCGCGATGAAGGAGAACACGCTGGTCGCGGCGAGGCCCGGCGCCACCAGCGGTAGCAGGATCCGCCACAGGATGCGGGTCCGGCTCGCCCCGTCGATCTGCGCCGCCTCCTCGATCGAGACCGGGACGGCCGCGACGAAGCCGCGCATCATCCAGATCCCGAACGGCAGCGAGAACGCCAGCTGCACCAGGACCAGGGAGGCCAGGGTGTTCAGCCCGATGCCCGGGGCGAACCGTCCCGCGTCGCGGAACATGAAGAACAGCGGGATGGTCAGCGCCTCGACCGGGATCATCTGGGCGATCAGGAACATCACCATGATGGTGGTGCGGAACCTGAACCGGAACCTGGTCACGGCCACCGCTGCCAGGAAGACCACGATCGCCGACAGCACCACCACCGACAGCGCGACCACCAGGCTGTTCACGAAGTAGCGGCCGAAGCCGTCCACGCTGAGCACCTGACGGAAGCTCTCCAGCGTGGGGTGAGCGGTCCACGGCTTGGGGTCGAGCGACTGGATCTCGCCCTTGGGCTTGAAGGCCGAGAGCACCATCCAGAAGATCGGGAAGGCGGTGACCACGGCCAGCACGATCGCGCCGGTGTTGGCGGCCAGGCGCCACCGGCCGCGGGTGTTCCGCAGGCCGCGGGTGTTCCGGGCCGGCTTCACGGCAAGGGGGTTCGCCGGGCTCACAGTTCGTTCCCCGTCCGTCGCAGGGTGCGGATGTACAGGACCGTCGGGATCACCAGGATCAGCAGCATGATCACGCCGATCGCCGCGCCCAGCCCGTACTGCGAGGAGGCGAACGCCTTCTGGTACGCGTACACGTTGAGCACCAGGTTCTGGCCGGCGATGCCGCCGCCCTCGGTCATGACGTAGATCTGGGTGAAGACCTTGAAGTCCCAGATCACCGACTGGATCACCACGATGGTCAGGATCGGCCGCAGCATCGGCGCGGTGATCCGGCGGAAGGTGGTCCAGGTGTTGGCGCCGTCCAGGGCGGCCGCCTCCATGATCTCCTCCGGGATGGCCCGGATGCCCGCGTAGAGGGTGACCATCACGAACGGGTAGGAGTGCCACACCACCACGGCACCGACGATCAGGAACGCCGTCCACCTGTCGTAGAACCAGTTGAACTCGTGGAAACCGGAGAACCCGAGCCCCTCCAGGGTGTGGTTGACCAGGCCGAGGTTGGTGTCGAACAGGAAGCTCCACACCGTCGAACCGGTCATCGCGGGCGCCGCCCAGGCGGCCATCGCCGCGGTGGTCAGCGCCAGCCGCGGCCACCGGCCGACCTTGGTGAGCAGCACCGCGAGGGTGGCCCCGACGGCCAGGGTGGCGACCACGCAGAACGCGGCGAAGCCGATGGTCTGGAACAGCACCGTCCAGAACTGCCGGTCCTCCAGGATCTTCGTGTAGTTGCCGAAGCCGACGAAGGAGGTCGGGGCGCCGCCGGAGGCCTGGGCCTGCCCGAAGTCCAGGACGGACAGCAGGCCGAGCTGGTAGATCGGGTAGGCGACCAGCGGGATCAGGATGACCGCGGCCGGCAGGAGCAGCAGCAGCGGGGGCCGTCGGCGCCGGCCGCCCGGGGGTGCGGCCGGCGCCCTGCCCCCACGGCGCCTCTGCGGGGAAGGCGGCGCCGGGGCGGTCGAGGTGGATACGGACACGTGCGGGACCTGCTCTCTGAGACGAACCGGGAGGGGGCCGTCCGTACGCGGCCGGCGGCGCAGTGCCCGCGGGCTCGATGCCCGCGGGCTCGATGCCTGTGACGGGCGGTCGGCCGTCAGTGCGCGGCGAAGGCGGAGGAGATCTGCGCGGCGGCGTCCGCCGAGGCCTTGGCCACGTCCGCCTTGCCGGTGACGACCTGCTGGAGCATCGTCGGGATCACCGACTGGGCGTCGATCTGCGCCCACGCCTGGTCGAGCGGGACGAACCTGGTGCCGGCCGCGATGGTGTCGGTGAAGGGCTTCAGGAACGCGTCCTTCGCCGCGACCTTGCCGCTGACGGACTTGAGCGTCGGCAGGTTGCCCATCGCGTCGTACATCTGCTCCTGGTACGTGGGGCTCGCCAGCAACTCGGCGAACTCGACGGCCAGCGTGCGGTGCTTGGCCGCCTTCATCACGCCCAGGTTGTTGCCGCCGGCGAAGGCCGGAGCGATCGAGCCGGGCTTCTCCCCGGGCAGCGGCACCACACCGTACTTGCCCTTGACCGCGCCCGCGTCCACCTTGCTGCGGTTGGAGTTGAGCAGCACCGCCATCGCCGACTTGCCGGCCGCGAACAGGTCGACGGTCTTGCCGCCGATCAGGTCCGCGCACTGCTGGGCGGGGCAGCCGTCCGCGCCGAACAGGTCCGTGTAGCGCTTGATGCCGGTCTGCGAGGCGGGTGAGTCGATCGCCGCCTTGAACCTGGAGCCGTCCTTGGTGGCGATGTCGCCGCCCGCGTCCCAGACGAAGGGCAGCGCGGCGAAGGTGTACTTGCCGCCGACGGCGATGCCGAAGGTGTCCGGGTGCGCGGCGTGGATCTTCTGGTTGGCGGCGACCAGCTCGGCGTACGAGGCCGGCGGGGTGAGGCCGGCCTCGGTGAACAGGTCGGTGCGGTAGTACAGCGCGCGCACGCCGACCCACCAGGGCAGGCCGTAGGTCTTGCCGTCGACCACGGCGGTCCTGGCGATCGCCGGGTCGAGGTCGCCCTTGTCCTGCCACTTGTCCAGGTCGGCGGTGATGTCGGCGAGGCCGCCGGCGGCGACGTAGCCGGGCAGGTCGGTGTTGCCGAACTCGACCAGGTCGGGGGCGCTGTTCGGGTCGTTGAACGCGCCCTTCATCTTGGCCGCGCGGGCCGAGGCGTCGGTGTCGATGTAGCTGACGTTGACGGTGACGCCCTGGTGGGAGCCCTGGAACTCGGTCACGGCCTTGGCGACCACGGCCTCCTTGGCCGCGTTGCCCGCCTCGTTGTACAGCCAGACCTGCAGGGTGCCGGTCCGGTCGTCGGCGGCCTTGTCGCTCGCCGGCGAGGCGGTGCCGGGGGCGCAGGCGGTGGCGGCCAGGCAGCCGGCGGCGAGCACGACGGCTGCGGCGGTCCGTCCGATGAGTCGCATGGTGGAGACCTCCCCTCCCGACAGCTGCCGCCGAGACGTCCGCCGCCGGGGACGGGCACGTCGAAGCAGGCCCTGACCGGGGCCGATGGTGGGTGAAGTGGTGGGGGTACGGCAGGGCGCAGCGCTCGGGTGGGGCGACGTCGCCTGCTCGATGGCAGGGACGTTAGGCGGGGGCGATCGGCGCCAACAAGAGGGAGTTGGTGAAAGTTTTGCACTGCACAACGTTGTATCGAAGATGCGGCGATCCGGCTGCGAACGGGTACGTTCGGACAGCCGCCGCCGACCTGCGGGGGAACACCGGCAGAACGACACCAGGGAACGGACCCATGACGGAGACGGCGCCCAAGAAGCCCGCGACCGAACGCAACCAGTCCTCCTCGCTGCGCCGCGCGCTCGCCGTCCTCGGCTACGTCCGCGACCACAGCGACGGGCGCGGCGTCCCGCTCGCCCAGCTCGCCGACGGACTCGGCCTCAACAAGAGCACCGTGCTGCGACTGGCCGGCCCCCTGCTGGACGAGCACCTCCTCGACCGGGACCGCGAGACCGGCTGGTTCCGGCTCGGCCACGGCTCCCTGCGGCTCGGTCAGGCCTACCTGACCACCCTCGACCTGCGCAGCGTGGCCGCCGAACACCTGCGCCGGCTCCAGCGGGAGGCGGGCGAGACCGTCCACCTGACCGTCTGGCAGGCCCCCGGGATCGTCTACCTGGACAAGGTCGAGGACGAGACCAACGTCCGGATGGCCTCCCGGGTCGGCAGCCGGGCCCCCGCCTACTGCACCGCCACCGGAAAGGCGATCCTCGCCTGGCTGCCCGAGGAGGCCGTCGGCGAGGTGGTCGCGGCCGGCCTGCGCCCGGTGACCGCCTGGACCATCTCCGACGAACCCCGGCTCCGCGCCGACCTCGCCCGCATCCGCGCCCGCGGCTACTCGATCGACGACCGCGAGAACGAGCCCGAGGTCCGCTGCGTCGCCGCCCCGATCTTCGACCACACCGGCGAGGTGACCGCCGCACTGTCCGTCTCCGGCCTCACCTCACGGATGACCGCCGCCCGGGTCCGCGCCCTCGGCCCGGTGGTCGCCCAGGTCGGCCTGCGGATCTCCCGCGAACTGGGCTCCGACCGCCAGACGTCCTGAACGCCCGGCCGGTCCCCGCTCCCGGACATGCGAAAAGGGCCCGGCACCGGTTCGACGGCGCCGGACCCTGTCCGACATCGGAGCGCCAGGCCCGGGTCGCACGGACTCTTCCTACTGAAAGTAGGACGTGCTCTGGTAGCACCACTGACGCCTGAGGAGGAATCACTCCCTCGCAACGGGAAGTACAGTACCAGCTCCGTGATCATTCACCGAATCGGAGGGAAATCCCGGATGACGAGCGCTCGGCTTCAGACGGTTCCGTACGCCGCCGGACGGCTGACGGACGTTCACCTTCCGGCCCCCGGCGGCGCCGGGCCGGCTCCCGTCGTACTGCTCTGGCACGGCAGGGGTCCGAACGAGCGTGACGTGCTGCGGCCGTTGGCCCGGGAAGCCGCCGGGCTGGGGCTGCTGGTGCTCGTCCCGGACTGGAACGCCGAGCAGCCGGACGGCGGCAGTGCCGAACTGCTCGCCTCGCTGGCCCAGGCCCGCCGGATCGCCACTGAGCACGACGGGGACCCGACGCGCCTCGTCCTGGCCGGCTGGTCGATGGGCGGCCGCGAGGCGATCGCCGTGGCCACCCACCCCGGCACCCCCGCCGAGCTGCGCCCCGTCGCCGCCGTCGGCATCGCCTCCCGCTACTCGACCGAGGCCGTCACCACCGGCGAAGCCCCGCTCGACCACCTGGCGGCCGGCCCCTCCCCCGTCCCGCTCCGGCTGGTCCACGGCACGGCGGACGAGATCGTGGACGTCGAGCACACCCGACAGTTGAGCGCTGCTCTGGCAAAGCAGATGTCGACGGTACGGACCCTCGAACTGCCCACCGACCACGCCGGTGTGGTGATGACCACCTACCGGCCCGAGGCTCGCCGCTGTCTCCCGGCCACCGATGCCGGCACCCTGGCCGCAGGCCGGCGGACCGCCGCCGTCCTCGCCGAGGCGGCCGGACTGTCCTAGCCGCCGTTCTCCGCCACCGGCTCCCGCGGCAGCCCGTGGGCGCGTTCCAGTGCCTCCAGGTCGCGTTGCAGCGGTGGGCGCGGGACGGCCAGGACCGGGCAGGCGGCATGCCGGACGCAGTAGGCGGTGATCGAGGGGTGCACCAGTCGGGCGAGGCGGCCGCGTTCCCGTCCGGCGCCGAGGACGAGGAGGTCCCCGGGCCGGTCGGCGCACCGCACCAGCGTGTGGCCGGTGTCGCCGCGGACGGCCTGGCAGCGCAGTCGGACGCCCGCGTGGCGCCCGGCGAAGGCCTCGTCCAGGGCCTGCCGCAGCCGGGCCACGGCGGCGTCCCGGCCGGCGTTGACCACCGGCGGGCACGGGGTGCGGCGGCAGCCGAACACGTCGCCCGGCGGGGTCCAGCAGAGCACCGCGAGCACCTCGACGTCCGTCCGGCGGGCCTCGGCCACCGCGTGGTGCAGCGCGGCGAGGCTGCCGAGCGAGCCGCTGACGCCGACCACGATCCGGCCCTCGTCCGCACCGCTGTCCGCCATGGCCCTGCCCCTGCCTCTCCGTCCGCCCGCGCGTCCGCGTGCCCGCGCACCGGACCGGACGGTGCCGATTCCACCCCAGCAAAGCGGTCGCACCCGTGCGGCCCCGGCCCGTTGACGCGGCTCTGACGCGGAGCCCGCCCTTCCGTACGCGTCCCTGATGCCGTGCGGACGACGCGCGCTCAGGCCTCCGGCGACTCCGGGGGCTCCGGAGCCTCCGCTTCCCAGAGGTCCGCGAACATCCGGTCCAGGTGCTCCTCCCCGATCGGCGGGACCGGCAGCGGGTGGGTGGCCTGGGCGCGGAAGCCGTCGAGCAGGAGGGCGAGGTAGCGGCGCCAGAGGTCGGAACGCAGCTCGGTGGCGGCGGGCAGGGCCCGGCAGAGCGGGCCGAGCAGGAAGAGCAGGTCCATGGTGACCACGTCGCGGCGCATGGTGCCCTGCTCCTGGGCGCGGGCGATCAGGGCGCCGACGGTGACTGCGTGCCGGCGGCTGATCTCGATCATTCCGGGGATGGTCGGGATGGCCTGGCTGACCAGGTCGTTGATGCCCCGGTCGGCGGCGACCAGCTCGAAGATCCACGCGAAGTACCGTTCGAGGCCGCTCCAGGCGTCCTGGGCGGCGAGCGCTTCCTCACCCGCGGCGGCCAGGCCGTCCCCGGCGTCCGCGAACACCTCGCCGATCAGCGCCTCGCGGGTCGGGAAGTGCCGGTAGAGGGTGGCGTTGCCGACGCCGGCCTCCTTGGCGATCTGGTCCAACGGTACGTCCAGGCCGTGTCGGGAGAACATGTCGCGGGCGGCGGCGAGCAGCAGGTCACGGTTGCGCTGCGCGTCCCGCCGGAGCCGCCCCGGGGGGTTCGCGCTGCGCGGTGGTGCCATGCCCCGACCCTAGCAAGCGCCGGACACATGCACCCGGCACCACCCACCGCCCCCCGCCGAGGCGCTCAACTACCCTGTGGGATCGACGAGATGGACGGCATGCAGGCAGGAAGGGGGCAGCGGGACGATGGCCACGGTGACGGAGCTGCGGTACTACCCGGTGAAGGGGTGCGCCGGGGTGACGGCCGCACAGGCGGAGCTCACCCGGGCCGGGCTCGCCCATGACCGGGCGTTCATGGTGGTGGACGAGGAGGGCGTGTTCCGCTCCCAGCGCCGGGACCCGGCACTGGCCGCCGTCCGCCCGGTGGTGTCGGAGGACGGCCGTCGACTGACCCTGGCCGCCGCGGGGGTGGAGCCGGTGTCGGTGACGGTGGACACCGAGGGCCCGCGCCGCGAGGTGCGGCTGTTCGGTGCGCCGTTCCTCGGCATCGACCAGGGCGGGGAGGCGGCCGGCTGGCTCTCCGAGGTGCTGGGCGTGCGCAGCCGGCTGGTCCGGGTGCCACCGGAGCACGACCGGGTGACCGACGGGCTGACGCCGGGCACCTCGGGCTACGCGGACAGCTGTGCCGTGCACCTGGTGTCGCGTTCCTCGCTGGAGCGCTTCAACGAGCTTTCCGGCGCTCAGCCGCTGCCGATGGACCGCTTCCGCCCGAACCTGGTGGTGGACGGCTGGACCGAGCCGCACACCGAGGACCTGGCCCGCCGGATCGAGGTGGGCGGGGCCGAACTGGGCTACGCCAAGCTCGCGATCCGCTGCGCCGTGACGATGGTGGACCAGTCCTGCGGCGCCAAGGCGGGCCCGGAGCCGCTGCGCACGCTGGCCCGGTACCGCCGGGCGACGGCCGGCGGGGTGGCGTTCGGCAGCAAGTTCGCGGTGCTGAGGCCCGGCACGCTGCGGGTGGGGGACGAGCTGGCGGTGGGCGCCTGGGGGCCGTCCGAGCTCTGAGCCCGGCGCGGCCGCTGCGGCCGCACGGCGGTGACCTCGGCGGGGAAGTGCGCCGGGGCCACCGTCGTGTGGGGAGTGCCCCGGGCCGGGGTCGGTCCCGGGAGGGCCGGCCGGCGATCGACCGGCGCTCAGCAGACGGTCGGCCGGTGGTCGGCGACGGTCAACGGACGGTCGGCCGGTACGCGGTGAGCACTCAGCAGGTCTGGTCGATCAGGTAGAACGTGGCGTAGTGGTCGCCGGTGTAGTAGTCCTCCTGGTAGGCCTGGCCGGTCACGATCCGGCGGGCGCCGCGGGTCGGGGAGCCCGGGGTGATGACGGTGTACTCGTGGTAGTAGCCGTAGTACTCGCCGGGGAGGACGCCCTCCCGGTTCTGGAAGACCACGCCGTCCTGGGAGTAGGGGAACGGTCCGCCGGAGGCGATCAGGTTGAGGGTGTCGGTGGCCTGCGACGGGAGGGCGGAGAGGCAGACCGAGCCGCTCACGTCGGCGTGCGCGTCGGTGGCGACGGCGACCGGGGCGAGGGTCATCAGGGCGACGGCGGTGACAGCGGCTGCGCGGGACTTCCACGCGCGTAGAGTGCGAGTCATGTCCACCAGTGTGGCGAGACACCGTCAACTCCGGAAGTCCTCCGGAAAACTATTAATCAGTGAGTAACTACCCTTTACCTGTGGCGACTTGAGCCGTACTCCGGCCTGGGCGCCCGCTCCCCGAAGCCGCCCGCGAACCGCCCACGAACCACCTGCCCGGCACGGGGATCGACCGTCATCGAACTCGTGTCGGGGACGCCCCGCCCGGCCGTCCGGGCGCTCCCCGCACCCGGGCCACGCCCCCACCGCGCCCCACCGCGCTCCCGACCACGCCCCGACCGTGCCGCATGGAGTGCCGCGTAGAGTGGCGGATCACGGCGGGCCGGAACGATCTCTGACAGGGGTGGGCATGGGTACGGGCTCGGGCGCGGCACTGACGGCCCACCAGCTGATCGGTCTGCTGGTCGACCCGGGAGGTTTCCGCAGCTGGGACGAGCCGCCCACCGTCGACCGGACCGACCCCGGCTACCGCGCCTCGCTCGACCGCGCCCAGGAGCGCACCGGCCTGGACGAGGCCGTCCTCACCGGCGTCGGCCTGGTCGACGGCCGGCCGGTCGCCCTCATCACCTCCGAATTCGGCTTCCTCGGCGGCTCCATCGGCGTCGCCACCGCCGAGCGGATCACCCGCGCCGTCGAACGCGCCACCGCCGAGCGGCTGCCGCTGCTCGCCCTGCCGGTCTCCGGCGGGACGCGGATGCAGGAGGGATCGGCGGCCTTCCTCTGCATGCTGCGGATCACCGCTGCCGTCCAGACGCACCGCGCGGCCGGCCTCCCCTATCTCACCTATCTGCGCAACCCCACCATGGGCGGCGTCTTCGCCTCCTGGGGCACGCTCGGTCAGCTGGTCCTCGCCGAGCCGGACGCCCGGCTCGGCTTCCTCGGGCCGCGCGTGTACGAGGAGCTGCGCGGCGTGGAGCTGCCGCCGGACGTCCAGCGGGCCGAGACGCTCGCCGGTCGGGGACTGGTGGACGCCGTCGTACCGCCGCAGGAGCTGCGCGAGCTGCTCCGCCGTACGCTCGCCGTCCTCACCGCCGCACCGCCGTCCCCTTCCACGGATCCCACGGCTCCCGCGGACCCCCCGGTGTCCACGGACCCCGCGACCGCTCCCGAGCCCGCTCCGGCCGCCCCCGGCCACCCCGACGCCTGGGACTCCGTGCGCCGCACCCGTCGCCCCGACCGTCCGGGCGCCCGCGAGCTGCTGCGGCACACCGCGGAGGAGCTGGTGCTGCTGGACGCCCCCGGCGGGCGCGGCGGCGCACTGGTCCGGGCGCTGGCCGTGCTCGGCGGGCGGCCCGTGGTGGTCGTCGGCCAGCAGCGGCAGACCCCCGAGCACGAGCGCCCCTTCACCACCGCCGACCTGCGGGCCGTACGGCGCACCGCGCGCCTGGCCGAGCAGCTCGGGCTGCCACTGGTCACCGTGGTGGACACGGCCGGCGCCGAGCTCTCCGCCCAGGCCGAACTGGACGGCATCGCGGTGGAGATCGCGCACTGCCTGACCACCCTGCTCGCGCTGCGCACGCCCGTCCTGGCCGTGCTGCTCGGCCAGGGCTCGGGCGGCGGGGCGCTCGCGCTGCTCCCGGCGGACCGGGTGATCGCCGCCGAGCACGCCTGGCTGGCGCCGCTGCCGCCGGAGGGCGCCTCGGCGATCGTCCACCGGGACGGTGCGCACGCCGCCGAGCTGGCCCGCTCCCAGGGAATCGGGGCGCACCACCTGGCCGAGGTCGGGCTGGTCGACGAGGTGGTCCCGGAGCAGCCGGACGCCGCCGAGGAGCCGGAGGCCTTCTGTGCCCGGCTCGGGCACGCGGTCGGGGCGGCGCTCGGCGCCCTGGCGGCGGCCACCGAAGCGGACCGACTCGCGGACCGGGCCGTCCGGCACCGGCGGCTGGGCGACCTGCACCGGCCGTCCACCGCGACGGTGTGGCGCCGGTCTCAGATACGGGGTTGATCGTCTGTACCCACCGTGTTCCGGCCGGTCCCGGCGCGTGACGCCCGCCGAACCGAAACGGTGAGTGCGCTCACAGCCGTTCAGGGCCCACGGCGGCCGGTAGTAGACGCCCCGGCACGACCGACCGGCCCCGTGCACCTCGCGTTTGCCCAGCTCAGCGCCGGTCGAAGCATCCCGCACGAGGCGGCCCGTCGAATCCACGGCGGGCCCTTGTGTACGACCGCGGGTCGTAACGAGGGGGTCTTGGCGACGGCCCATCCGGTCTGCCAACAATGGCTTCCATCGCCAGCCGCACCGGCACCTGTCCCGCCGGTGAGTGGCTCACTGCCGAATCACGCCCCGCGACCGCCCGGCCCCTGTCCGACCGCGGTCCGAGGCGGGGTGTGACCGGCCCAACCCGATTGAGGTCTTCTTCTTCATGCCCGCTTCCAAGCTCCGTATGCGCACCTCCGCCGCCGTCCTCGCCGGCACCGCCGGTCTGACCGCCCTGGGCGCGGGTGTGCTGCCCGCCACCGCGAACGCCGCCACCCTCTCCCCGAAGGCCATCGCCGCCCAGATCGTCCCGGCCAACCAGCTGGCGTCCTTCAACCAGATCATCTCCCACGAGTCCAGCTGGAACGTGACCGCGACCAACCCGAGCTCGGGCGCGTACGGCCTGGCCCAGGCGCTGCCGGGCTCCAAGATGGCCTCCGCGGGTGCGGACTGGCGGACCAACCCGACCACCCAGATCAAGTGGGCGCTGGACTACATGAACACCCGCTACGGCAGCCCGAACGCCGCCTGGGCCTTCTGGCAGACCCACCACTGGTACTAAGCCGGCCATCGGCTCACCGACTCCGCCCGCCACCTGACCACTCCCCCTCACCCCGGGGGTCGGACAGGGACCACCGGGGTGCCCGGCAGGGCCCGGACCCGCGCGACCCGCGTGGTCCGGGCCCTGTCGTGGTTCTCCGGCCGGCACGGCTCGCGGCTCCCGGCCGGCACGGCTCGCGGCTCCCCGGGCGGCACGGCTCGTGGACTACGGCTCGCCGGTGAGCCCGAGCAGCTCGCGCATCCGCGCGTACTTGGCGGCCAGCCGCTCGGCGGTCGCCGGATCCAGCGTGGCGAGGCGGGCCGGATCGGAGTTGTGCGCCAAGTCCGCGCGCTTGACCAGCAGCGCGCCCGGCGTGGCCAGGATGCGCGCGGTGTATTCCTCGACCGGCTCGTCCGGGCGCCGGGTGAGCGCGTCCACGATCGCCTTGGTCTCCTCCGGCAGCGCGGCCCCGGCCAGCCACTCCCGGCTCAGCCGGTCGTCCTCGACGGTGTCGTGCAGCCAGCCCGCCGCGATCTGCGCCGCGCTGCCGCCGCGCGCCGCCGTCCCCCGGGCGACCGCCGCGATGTGCTCGCCGTACGGGTGGCCGTTCTTGTCCACCTGCCCTTGGTGGGCCCGGCGCGCGATCGCCTCCACCTCGGACAGGCTCAGGTACTGGTCCTCCATCGGCTCATCGTAGGCCCGGGCGGTCGGGCCCGCTCCGGGCGGTCGCTCCGGGCGGTCGGTCCGGGTGGCGTGCCCGCGACAGGCCCGTTGATCGCCTCGCCGGCGGCCCCTGGTTTACTGCCCCGGGGGTTCATGGGCTTCGGGGGGTCACCGAGCTCGGGAGTCGACGCCCCCGACGGGAGACCCCCGTCGCACCCGGCAGATCCGTCCGAGCGATCCGAGGCACCATGCCAGCCCTACAGCCCCTGCTGTCCGCCTTCGCACCGATCTGGGCGCTCACCGGCGCCGGCTACGCCGTCGGCCGCACCGGGCTGCTCGGGCCGCAGGCCGAGACGGTGCTCAACCGGTTCGTCTTCCACGTGGCGATGCCCGCCGCGCTGTTCCTGATGATCGCCCGCACCCCGCTGGACCGCTTCGCCAACGCCTCGATGCTCGCCTTCACGGCCGGCACCGTGGTCGCGATCGGCCTCGGGCTGCTCGCGGGGCGGCTGTTGTTCCACCGCAAGCCCGGCGAACTGGCCGTCGGCGCGATGGCCTCCGGCTACGTCAACTCGGCCAACCTCGGCATCCCGGTGACCATGCAGGTCCTGGGCGACGCCTCCTTCGTGGCACCCGTGGTGCTGTTCCAGATCCTGGTGGTCACCCCCGCCGTCCTGGCCGTCCTGGACGGCGGCGCGGCCGGCCGCCGGGCGCTGCTCACCCTGCCCGTCCGCAACCCGATCCTGCTGGCCACCGCACTGGGCGCCATCGCCTCGGCGACCGGTGTGCACCTGCCTGCCGAGCTGAATCGTTCCTGCGAACTGCTCGGCGGCGCCGGCGTCCCGACCGCGCTGATCACCCTCGGCATCTCACTGCACAACCGCCCTCCGGCGGACGGCCGTCCGCGCCGCGCCGAGGTCGGGCTGACCGTCGCGCTCAAGACCCTGGTCCAGCCGCTGGTCGCACTCGCCGTGGCCGGACCGCTGCTCCACCTGCCCGCGCACCAACTCCTCACCGTGGTGCTGTTCTCCGCGCTGCCCACCGCCCAGAACGTGTACACCTACGCCCGCGAATACCAGCAGGGCACCGCCCTCGCCCGGGACGCGGTGCTCTGGTCGACGCTGGTGTCGATGGCCACGCTGTCGGTGATCAGCTGGACCCTCGGGCCCGCGTAGCCCGCGTAGCCCGTTTCGTTTCCCGGTGGTCACTGCTTCCTGGCACCCGCCACCACCCCGGTCATGGCCGCCAGGAAACGCCGGGCCGTCTCCAGCTCGCCCGGCTCGAACTCCCGCATGGCCGCGACCAGATCACCGATCAGCCCACCGAAGAAGCCCTCCCCCAGCTCCATCGCCCGCTCCTCCACCAGCAGTCGCACCCGGCGCCGGTCCTGCGGGTCCCGCTCGCGCCGGATCAGGCCGAGCCGCTCCAGCCGGTCCACCAGACCGGTGGTGCCCGCCGAGTTCAGCCCCAGCGCCTCGCCGAGTCGGCCCGGGGTGACCACCTCCCCGCCCCTGGCCGCGTCCAGCAGGTGGATCAGCGCCCGCAGATCGGTCGGATGCAGACCGTTACGGGCCGCGAACTCGGCGCCGAACAGGTCAAGTTCGACCGTCAGACCACGCAGCAGATGGATCAGCCGCATCGGCTCGGCAACCTCGGACACCCTGTCGTCCTTCCTCGGGTAGGGCATGGGGAGCTATTCTCTCGCTCAGCGAGATACTTGTTCAACGTCATACGTGTTCATCGAGTGGTTCAGCCGACTCGGCCGCCATCACACCACACCCGCGGAGGTTCTCATGTCCGCCCGCACCGCCCCCTTCCTCGCCGCCTACGACGCCCTGCTCGCCCGCTGGCCCGTCCCGGCCGAGGCGCTCATTGTCCGCACCGCCCACGGCACCACCCGCATCAACGCCTGCGGCCCCGCCGACGGCCGCCCGCTCGTCCTGCTCCACGGCGGCGGCGCCACCTCCACCATGTGGTTCGCCAACGCCGGCGCCTGGGCCGAGGCCGGACACCGCGTCCTCGCCGTCGACCTCATCGGCGACCCCGGCCGCAGCGTCCACGACGGTGCCGCGCTCGACGGCGTCCCCGGCCTGCTCGGCTGGCTGGACGCCGTCCTCGACGGGCTCGGCGTCCCGCAGGCCGACTTCTGCGGACACTCGTACGGCGGCTGGATCGCCCTGGAGTACGCCCTGCACGCCCCCGCCCGGGTCGGCCGGCTCGCCCTGCTCGACCCCACCCAGTGCTTCGCCGGCTTCCGCCCCGGCTACCTGCTGCGCGCCCTCCCCCTCTTCCTCCCCCACCGCACCCCGGCCCGCGCCGGCTCCTACCTCGACTGGGAAACCGGCAGCACCCCCCGACTCGACCCCGGCTGGCGCGAGCTGTACGCCCTCGGCTACGCCGACTTCCCCGCCTCCCGCGTCGTCACCGGCCCCCGCCCCTCTCCCGAGCGCCTCCGCACCCTCACCACCCCCGTCCTCACCCTCCTCGCCGCCCACAGCCGCACCCACGACCCCCACCACATCGCCAGAGTCGCCCGCCGCACCCTCCCCGCAGCAGAAGTCGCCGTCCTCCCGGGCGCCTCCCACCACAACCTCCCCATGGCCGCCGCCCGGGAGCTCAACCCCCGCCTCACCACCTTCCTCACCCCCACCCGCCACCCCTGACCACGCCTCCCCCACCTACCCGCACGGGAAGTCGGCCCGCCCGACTTCCCACGTCGCACCCCACCGGCCCCGCAGGGAGAGGGCACGCCGTACATCCCCACCCGGGACGCCCACCCCATCGGCACCTGCAATCAGCCGGGCCTGCCGCACCAGCGACAGGCCCGCGCCGCCACATGCGCAGCAACCAGCACCGCACTGCACGCACGAAAAGTCAGCCCAACCGCCCAACCCGACTCCTCGCCCCACAGGATTCGACGACACATCGGCGAGACCGACCTCCTGCGGGCAAGAGCCGTCCGGGCGGCAGGATGCGGGGCGCTGTTCCGGAGGGAACGGGCGGCTCCTCGAAACTGACAGGGGTGTACGGCCGCGCCATGGACCGGCCACAGCTACCCGGCGCCCTCGGGACCACTGCTCAGGAGACCACTGCTCAGGAGCCAGGGCGTCCGAGCAGACCCGGAGTGAAGGCGAAGCGAAGGTCCGGTTCGGTCCGACCTCACGGACGGCCTTCGCCCAGCGCCTCCTCCCGGGCTGGACCGAGGCGGAACCCGCGGCCTGGCAGGGGCGGCTCCGCTCGGCGGCTCAGCGACCTACCGCACGACGTTCCCCGTCCGGTAGCCGTGCGTGACCACCGGGGCCGACGGCGTCACCGGTGGACTCAGTAGATCAGGTAGCCGGGGCGGTGCCCTTCGTCGTCGATCTCCCCGGTGGCCTGGGTCCGCAGTTTGCGGGACAGTTCCTCCAGGGCCCGGGAGGCCGCGACCTCCTCGCCGATCCTGGCGAGCGGGCGGTCGTCCGCGCTCTTCACGGACTCGCCGTGCGCGCTCAGGCCGGGCGCCCTCGCGCCGGTCAGCCTGGCCTCACACGCCGTGTGCACGCCGTCTTCCTCGAAGCTCAGTTCCACGTCCCATTGGTTGTGCATGCCACACCTCCTGGCGGCGGCCCCCGTCGCGCCTGTCCGGACCGGCACGGACGGTGACCCGTGGCGGCCGCTCACACCAGCGTGCGCCTGCCCCGCCGATGGCGGCAAGCGCTGCCGGAAGGCCCGGTGCCCGCCACGCCGCACGCGTGTCGTGCGATCGGCTCGGGTACCGGCCCGGCGGTAGGCTGACGGGAGCGCCCGCGACGGCCGACCCACCTCTCGGACCCGTCGGCGCGGCACGGGCAGCGACAACCTGGTGGTCCCTCCGTGGCGGTCTTCCTCCTCGCTCTCAGTGCGGCCTGCTGTCTGGGGCTCGGCTTCGTCCTCCAGCAGCACGCGGCGCAGCAAGCCCCGCGTTCCGATCTGCTGCGCTGGCGGCTGCTGCTGGACCTGATGCGGATGCCGCAGTGGCTTCTCGGCACCGGGTTCATGGTCAGCGGTCTGATCCTCTCGGCGCTCGCGCTCAACCAGGGCGAGGTGTCGCTGGTCGAGCCGCTGCTGGCCACCAATCTGATCTTCGCCATGGCACTGGCCCGGGTGCTGACCCGTCAGACCCTGGGCCGCTCCGGCTGGGCCGGGGTGCTGCTGCTGGCCCTCGGGGTGACGGCCTTCATCGTGGCCGGACAGCCGACCGGCGGCGGGCCACCCGCCGGGGAGCTGCGGCACTGGCTGGTGGTCGGCACCGTGGTCGGGCTGGTCCTGCTGCTGGTCTCGCTGGCCCGGCGGCTGCCACTGTTCGAGGAGGCGACCCTGCTGGCGCTCGCCGCCGGACTGCTCTACGGCCTCCAGGACGCGCTGACCCGGACCACCACCCAGCGCCTCGACCACGACGGCCTGACGGCGGTGCTGCGCAGCTGGCAGCCGTACGCGGTGGTGGTGGCGGGTGTGGTCGGGCTGCTGCTGGTGCAGAGCGCCTTCGAGGCCGCGCCGCTGCGGATGTCCCTGCCGGCGCTGACCGCCGCCCAGCCGGTGGCCGGGATCGCCTGCGCGGTGGGCTTCCTCGGCGACCGGCTGCAGGTGACCCCGGGGGCGCTGGCCTGGCAGGCGGCCGGGCTGCTGGCGATCGTGATCGGGGTGATCGTGATCGGACGCCATCCGGCGATGCCCGGGACCGTCCGCGACACCCTGGAGAGCATCGGGACGTTGCCGGAGGACGAACCGGGGAAGAAGTCCGAGGACGTGCCGGGGGACAGGCCGACGGGCGGGTCCGAGGAGAACGGCCGCCCCGGGAGCAACGCTTAGGCCCCGATGTGCCGGAGCGCACAGGCGGGTGCCGTGGCCGGCGGGCGGGCCTGCCCCGGCCGCCGGTAAGACCTGCTGGCCGGCCCCGAGGAGCGGCTTACGCACTGTGCGCCGGTTCCGGTTCGACGGCCGTGCTGTCCGCTCGGGCCGTGCTCCCCCGGAGACGGTCCATCTCGCGCCACTCGGGGCGCAGCCCGGCCAGGGTCGTGGTCGCGAAGTACAGGGCTCCGCCCACGATCAGGCTGGGTATCAGTCCGACCAGGGCGACCGCCGCGCCGGCGACCAGCCCGCCGAGCGGGATGCCGGCCCAGGCCAGGGAGTCGCCGAGGGCGTGGACGCGGCCCAGCAGGTGGCGGGGCACCCGCTCGAAGAGCACCGCTCCGATGATCGGGTTGAGGAAGCCGGAGCCGAAGCCGCTGATCGCGACGACCGTGAACACCAGCCACATCGGCGCGCCGAGGGCAAGCACCAGGAAGCGGGGCGCGCCGCACAGCAGGAAGCCGGTGAAGAAGACCGTCCGGCGGGGCAGCCGGGAGGCGACGGCCGCCGCGATCAGGCTGCCGACGACCGCGGTGGCACCCATGACGGCGGCGAGCAGGCCGATGGCGGCCGGTCCGTTGCCGGACTCCCGCGCCCAGACCGGGACGAGAACGGTGGTGAACCCGGCGTCGATCAGGTTGGTGATGCCGATCATCACGATCACGGTGAGCAGCAGCGGCTCGGATCGCAGGAAGGTGAAGCCCTCACGGAACATCCGCCAGTAGCCCGCGGGCGGCTCCTGTTCGGACGGATCGGTGGCCGCGGCGGGCACGGCCGAGCGCCCCATGCCGTGCGGGAGCGCGATCGCGATGATCAGCGACCCGAGCGCGAAGGTGCCCGCGTTGATCGCCAGGCCGGCCAGCGGGCCGATCAGGGCGACCAGCCCGCCGCCGACCGCCGGGCCGATGGTGGAGGCCAACCGCTCGGTGACGCCCGACAGCCCGGTGGCGCGTTCCATCGGCACCCGGGCGTGGTCGGCGGCCTCCGGGACCATGACGGACTTGGCCAGGTCCCCCGGGCCGCGCATCGCCCCGATCACCGCGACCATCACCAGCAGCACCCAGAACGGGAGCAGCCCCTGCGCGTGCAGCAGCGGGACCAGCCCGGCCGCGACGGCGCTGACCGCGTCCGTCGTCCAGGACACCACGCGCGGCCCGAGCCGGTCCACTAACGGCCCGGTCAGCGCCTTGACCGCCACGTACGGCGCCATCTCGGCGAACGCGACCAGGCCCGTCATGGTGGCACTGCCGGTGGTGGCCAGGACGAACCAGGGCAGGGCGATGGCCGAGACGCGCGTGCCGGTCACGGAGACGGCCGTGGCGGTCAGTACCCCGGCCAGCGGCCGGAAGCTGCGCCCGGACGGGGCGACGACGGTGGTGGTCATGCGGTTTCCCCCTCGCTCGTGGTGGTCGCGTCCGGCAGGACGTGGACGACGACGGAGACCTGCTCGGTGCCCTCCGGGGCGGGCCCGCCGTGGTCGATCCGCCGGTAGCGCCGGATCACCTCGAACAGTTCGCCGGTCAGCTGCTCGGCCTCGGCGGGCGTGAGCTGCAGTCCCTGGTCGCTGAGGTCCGTCACCCGGCGCCAGTCGCGCGGCATGGTCTCGAAGGCGTCCAGCGTGCGCTGGGCCGCCAGGGTGTGCGCGGCCAGGACGGACCGCAGGAAGCCGGCGGCCGTCTCGGGCTCCTCGTCCGCCATGTCGTCCCCCGTCCAGACGGTCATCCGGTGGGCCGAACGCCACCACCGCTCACGGGCGTTGCCGCGTTCCTCGTCCTCCTCGACGAAGCCCGCGGCTGCGAGCTGGCGCAGGTGGTAGCTGGTGGCTCCGGAGTTCAGCCCCAGCTGCGCGGCGAGCCTCGTCGCCGTGGACGGGCCGTGCTTGCGCAGCAGTCCGACCAACTGCATGCGCACGGGGTGCGCCATCGCCCGCATGTTCTTGGCGGTGATGGCGACGTGCGGGTCGTCGCTGTGCTTCCAGCCGCGTTCTTCGGTCATGGCAGGAGACTAGAACCCCAAAGGGTTCTTTGCAAAGGTTTTTTTGCGAAGAACTCTTTGGGGTTGCTCGCCATGGAGGAGACCGCCGCTCCCGGCCCCGCCGGTCGGCGGGTGTCCGGCCGGCCGCTCGGCGGGGCTCCCGGAGCGGACCGCGACCCGGAGCAGGATTGTCACCCGGGCGGCCGAGGCGCAGGCTGGCAGGAAGGGCCCGGAAGGCGGCCCACCCCGTTCGGCTGCGGATTCGATGACGGCCGCCGGGGAGCACGAGGGGCAGGACGATGGCACGCGGGAGGCTCTGGGGCTACGTCGCGTCGGGGGCCCGGGCGCTCGGCGCGATCGGCGGCACCGTCGGCGCGGGCAGCACCGTCGGCACGGGCGGCACCGGCCGTCGGGGCGGGCCCGGACGCCCGGGCACACTGGCGGCCGCCGCGGCCGAGGAGGGTCTCGGCCCGTTCTCGCCGGGCGCGATGGCCGCACCCAGGCCGCTCACCCGCACGGAGCTGGAGCGGCTGCGGTGGACCGCCCGGCAGGCCGGCTGCGAGCCGATGGCCCGGCACGTCCAGGTGGCCGACGTGCTCCGCCGGGTGGTGCGCGGCGGCGGCCGGGCGGCGGTCGTCACGGTCCGGGTCGCGCCCGGGCTCCCGGTGGTGGCCGGGGACGCCCGCCGACTGGAGACGGCCGTCGCCGGACTGGTCGACCACGCCATCCGGCGCAGCCCGCCGGGCGGCCGGGTGCTGGTGCGGGCCGACGTGGCGGGCGGCGCGCCCGCACTGCGGCCCCCCGGCCGGACGGCGGCGACCCGCGGCCGGGTGGAGATCCGGATCTCCGACCGGGGCGCCCACGAGCTGCCCGAGGCCTGCGAGTGGCCGATCACGGGCGTGCGGGCGGACGGCCCGGCGGGGCCCGCCCTGCACAGCCTGGTGCTGGCCGCGGGCGGCCGGCTCACGGTGGAGACCACCCCCGGCGGCGGACTGACCGTGGTCCTGCTGCTGACCGTCGCGCAGGAGTGACGGGAGCACCCGCCGACCGCCTCCACCCGGCGGAGCCGCCCCGCCGAACCGGGGCGCCGTCGTCGAGTTCGCGCCTGCCGGGCGAACGACGCGAGTTCGGCGACGGCGCCCTAGACTTGCCCCATGCCCCGGCTCAACGACCAGGTCAGGGAGCTGCTCCAGGAGTACGCCGATCTGATCAACATCACCGGCGGGGACGCCTTCCGGGCCCGCGCCTACGAGAAGGCCGCCCGCGCGGTCGGCGGCCACCCCGAGGACCTGGCCGGCCTGGACGTCAAGGGTCTGCAGGAGATCCCGGGCGTCGGCAGGTCCACCGCCGAGAAGATCGCCGAGTACCTCGCCACCGGGACCTTCCCCGCCCTGGAGGCGCTGCGCGCCGAGATCCCGTCCGGCGTACGGGAGATGATGGCCGTCCCCAGCGTCGGGCCCAAGCGCGCCCTGGCCCTCTACCGCGACCTCGGGATCGCCTCGGTGGACGAACTCGCCGCGGCTGCCCGCGCCGAGAAGCTCGCCGACCTGCCCGGTTTCGGCGAGCGCAGCGGCGAGAAGATCCTGCACGGCATCGAGTTGATGCGGCAGTCCGGCGGCCGCACCCTGCTGGACACCGCCACCGAGCTGGCCGAGCAGCTGGTCGCCGCGCTCTCCGCCGTCCCCGGCTGCACCCGCTGCACGGTCGCGGGCTCGCTGCGCCGGATGCGCGAGACGGTGGGCGACATCGACATCCTCGCGACCGCCGAGGACTCCGCCCCACTGATGGCCGCGCTCACCGAACTCCCCTACGTCGCCGAGGTGATCGGCAGCGGGAGCACCAAGACCTCGGTCCGTACCACCCAGGGCGTACAGGTGGACCTGCGGGTCCTGCCGGAGGAGGACTGGGGAGCGGCGCTGGTCTACTTCACCGGCTCGAAGGCGCACAACATCAAGCTGCGCACGATGGCCGTCCGGGCCGGGCTGAAGCTCTCCGAGTACGGACTGTTCGAGGTGGACGGCGGCGCCAAGGTGGTCTCGGAGACCGAGGACGAGGTGTACGCAGCGCTCGGCCTGCCGTGGATCCCTCCGCCGCTGCGCGAGGACCGGGGAGAGATCGAGGCCGCGCTGAACGGCGGGCTCCCGGAGCTGGTCCAGGAGTCCGACCTGCGCGGCGACCTGCACACCCACACCGACCTGACCGACGGGCTGGCCACCCTGGAGGAGATGATCGACACCGCCGCCGCCCGCGGCTACTCCTACTTCGCCGTCACCGACCACGCCCCGGACCTGGTGATGCAGCGGATGACGGACGAGAAGATGCTCGCCCAGCGCGAGCAGTTGCGGCAATTCGCTGACCGGCACAAGAAGTTGCGCCTGCTGCACGGCACCGAGCTGAACATCGGACCGGACGGCGGGGTGGACTGGCCACCCGGGTTCCTGGCCGGCTTCGACGTCTGCGTGGCCTCCGTGCACTCGCACTTCGCCCTGGACCGGGCCGCCCAGACCCGCCGGCTGGTCCGCGCCTGCGAGAACCCGTACGTGCACGTCATCGGGCACCTCACCACCCGCCGGATCGGCCGGCGCGGGCCGATCGACGTCGACCTGGACGCGGTGTTCGAGGCCGCCGCGCGCACCGGCACCGCGATCGAGATCAACAGCTCCCCGCAGCGGCTCGACCTGCGCGACGAGGACGTCCTGCGGGCCCGGCGGCACGGCGTGCGCTTCGCGATCGACAGCGACGCGCACGCCACCGGCCATCTCGCCTACCCGCGTTACGGCATCGGCACGGCGCAGCGCGGCTGGCTCACCGCCGGGGACGTGATCAACACCTGGACCTGGCAGAAGCTGAAGCACTTCCTCCGCAAGGACGCGGTGCCCAAGTAGCCGCCGGGGCGGCCCCGGCATCGAGGGGCGCCCGCGGAAACGTCCGCCGCAGGAGGCCCCGGGCGAGGCCGGCACCCGGGGCTGCGGTGCCCGGGCCCGGCCGCGCGCCCGGGGTCCCCGGCGTCCGGGAAGGCGCCGATGCTTGACGCTGGCATGCCACCACCGGAAGGATTCCCGGATCATCCGACCGGCCCGCGGCACCCGCCCGCGGGCCGCCCGACCCCGGGAACCCGCCTTGACCCTGCGCCCGTTGCTCCGCCGCGCCGCCGGTCTGGCCGGCGCCGCCGTCCTCACCCTGGCCGGCACCCTCACCGCCGCCGGCCCGGCCCACGCCGACTTCGGCACCGACTACCACGACCCGGTCACCGCCACCAAGCCGCTCACCCGCCCCGACACCCGCTCCTGCACCGTCGAGGTGATGCACGAGCGCGAGTTCCGCAACGGGTACGGCAACCCGCCGGACACCCCGTACGACACGACCCTCGCCCCGCCCGCCGACTGCGCCGGCCCCTGGTCTGCGGTGGTCCTGGACCTCCACGGGCAGGTCGCCGGACGGCAGTTCGACCGGATCTTCAGCGTCCGCGTCGGCGGCGTCCAGGTGCTGCTCTCCTCCACCCCGGAGCCGTCCAAGGACGGCATCGCGTGGAACGTCGAGCACGACGTCACCCGCTACGCCCCGCTGTTCGCGAGCGGCCCGCAGGAGTTCTCCTTCGACCTCGCCAACGTCACCGACTCCACCTACACCGGCGTCTTCACGATCAGTGCGAGCCTGACCTTCTACACCGCGGACGACCGCTGGCCGGCTGCCCGCTCCGCCGACCGGGTGCTCACCACCGGGCCGTTCGGGCTCACCCAGGCCGCCCCCGCCGCCGGGCGCGACCTCACCTTCCCGCAGAACCTCGAACGCCTCACCGCCGAGGTCTACGCCCGGGGCGGCGGCGCCTGCGAGGAGTTCGCGTACGCCTCCGCACCGGACGCCTTCGCCGCTGCCAACCCGGGCACCGGCATCTGCGGCAAGGGCCCGTTCCGCGAGCTGCGGCTCACCGTGGACGGCCGGGTGGCCGGCGCGGTCTGGCCGTACCCGGTGATCTACACCGGCGGCTGGGACCCGCTGCTCTGGCGGCCCGTGCCCGGCGTCTTCGCGTTCGACCTGCCCGCCTACCGGCTCGACCTCACCCCGTACGTCGGGCTGCTGCTGGACGGCCGGCCGCACGCCGTGGGCGTCACCGTGAACGCCGCCGAGGCGCAGAGCAACGACGTCTGGACCGGCCAGGTCAACCTCTTCGCCGAGACGGACCACGGCACCGCCCGCACCACCGGGCAGCTCACCGACTACCGGGTCGCCCCGGAGGCCACCGTCGCCACCGACCTCGCCGACCACGGCGGCGGCAGCGGCGACTGGACGGTCACCGCCGCCCGGAACGACCTCGCCCGGGGCTGGGTGCAGACCTCGCACGGCCGGATCACCACCGAGGTCCGCGACGAACTCGCCTTCCGCTCCGCCCAGCGACTGCGCGACGGCGGCAACGACGTGACGCTGCACAACGGCACCGACCTCACCCGCACCACCGCCACCTGGGGCGGCGGACCGCACCGCACCACCACCGTGCACGAGGGCGAACCGCTGGACGTCGGCTACAAGGTGAGCCGCGACGCGGCCGGCAACACCGACCAGTCCACCACCATGGACCTCGGCTACCACCGTGAGGCCACCACGGCCACCGGCGGCCACGTCACCGAGCGCTCCACCATCGACCACACCCTGCGCCCCACCGCCCGGCGGCACGACGGGGACCGCACCGTCCGGAGCGGCAGCAGCACCGAGGAGTACCGCAGCACCGGGCCCGAGGGGCCGTACCAGCGGACGCTGAGCTTCGTGGACGGCTGGCCGCGCCCCTGAGGGAGATCCCCGATGCCCGTATTGCGAAAATTGGTCGGATTCATGCCGCTCACCTCTGGTGCACGGCGCGTAGGAGGCGCATGATGGGAAATGGACCTGCGAGGTAGCTGAAGGAAGTTCGACCGCAGGAGGCAGTGGCGACGGATCGAGACGGATCAGGGTCTGCCGCTGAATTACTACCTCGGTCGACGATCGAACTACCGGCCGGAGGACGTCAAGTCCGGAGGCCACCCCCACCTCGTAGGTTCAGCGCGTCCACGGAGCATCCCCTCGGCCCCGTGGACGCGCCCGTGTCCGTACGCCCCTCGGCTACCGCGCACCCGCCCAGCCCATCTCCCAGGCGTGCACCGCGATCCCGACCCGGTTCGCCACCCCGAGCTTGCGCTGGATGCTGGCGACGTGGGTCTTCACCGTCCCCGGCGAGATGAACAGCTCCGCGGCGATGTCCGCGTTGGTGAGGCCCGCCGCGACGTGCCCGGCGATCTCCACCTCCCGCTCGGTCAACGGGACCACGAGCCCCGGCCGGCGGCGCTCCGGTCGGCGCGGCGCCGACACGTGCCGCAGCAGCCGGACCGTGACCGACGGGCTGATCAGGCTCTCCCCGTCCGCCGCCGCCCGTACCGCCTCCGCCAGCAGGGACGGGCCGGAACGCTTCAGCAGGAAGCCGGACGCCCCGTGCTGCAGCGCCGGGTACACGTACTCGTCCAGGTCGAAGGTGGTCAGCACCACCACCCGCACCGGCTCCGCCACCCCCGGCCCGGCCAGCCGCCGGGTCAGCTCCAGTCCGTCCATCCGCGGCATCCGGATGTCCACCAGCGCGACGTCCGGCCGCAGTTCGGCCGCCAGTTCCAGCGCGGCGAGCCCGTCCGCCGCCTCGCCCACCACCTCGATGTCCGGCTGGGCCGTCAGGATCCGCCGCACGCTGCGCCGGACGGCCTCCTGGTCGTCCGCGATCAGGGTGCGGATCACCCGCGGGCCCTCGCCGTTCGTACTCGTCACGCCCAGCAGTGTGGCGCACGGCCGCCGGACGGGAAAGTTCACGCGGCGGACCCGGCCCGGTTCACCTTCGTCCGGTGGGCTGGCCGCCATGAACGATTCCAGTGGACGTCTCCCCGTCAGCAGGCGCGGGCTCCTGGCCGGTGCGACCGGCGTCGGTCTCGGCGGTGCCGTGTCCCTCTCCGGCATCCCGGCCACCCCCGCCGCCGCTTCCCCGGTGCTGTGGCAGCGGCCGGGCCGCTCCGGCGCGCCGCGCGTGGCCGGCCTGCACCTCCAGTTCGGCTCGGACGCCTCGCGCGAGGTGGTCGTCTCCTGGCACACCACCAGGTCCGTCGGCAACCCGCGCGTGATGTACGGGACTTCGAACAGCGGCTTCGGCCGGACGGTCCAGGCCGCGACCCGCACCTACCGGGACGCCGCCTCCGGCACCGAGGTCCAGGTGCACCACGCCCGGCTGACCGGCCTGCACGCCGACACGGACTACGTCTACGCCGCCGTCCACGACGGCGCCACCCCTGAGCTCGGCACCGTCCGCACCGCCCCGCGGGGCCGGTCCGCCTTCACCTTCACCAGCTTCGGCGACCAGGGCACCCCCACCCTCGGCAGGAAGACCGCCAACGGCTACGTGAACGACAACCTCGGCAGCCCCGCCGCCGGCGACACCACCGCCGGGGTCGAGCGGATCGCCCCGCTGTTCCACCTGCTCAACGGCGACCTCTGCTACGCGAACATCGCCACCGACCGGGTCCGCACCTGGTCCGACTGGTTCGAGAACAACAGCCGCTCGGCGCGCCACCGCCCCTGGATGCCCGCGGCCGGCAACCACGAGAACGAGAAGGGCAACGGCCCGATCGGATTCGGTGCCTACCAGGCGTACTTCGAGCTGCCGGACGCCCGCTCCGACGCGCAGACGCGCGGCCTGTGGTACTCCTTCACGGCCGGGTCGGTGCGGGTGATCAGCCTCAACAACGACGACGTGGCCTACCAGGACGGCGGCAACAGCTACGTCCACGGCTACTCCGGCGGCGCCCAGCAGCTCTGGCTGGAGCGGGAGTTGATCGCGGCCGACGCGGACCCGGGGATCGACTGGATCGTGGTCTGCATGCACCAGGTGGTGATCTCCACCGCCGACAAGTTCAACGGCGCCGACCTCGGCATCCGCGAGGCCTGGGTGCCGCTGTTCGACAAGTACGGCGTGGACCTGGTGGTCTGCGGCCACGAGCACCACTACGAGCGCTCGCACCCGATCCGCGGCCAGCAGCCGACCGACACCCGCACGCCGGTCCCGGTCTCCACCGACACCGAGACCATCGACACCACCAAGGGCACCGTCCACATGGTCATCGGCGGTGGCGGCACCTCGGTCCCGTCCAACCAGCTCTTCTTCAGCCCCGCCAAGGCCCGGGTGATCACCGGCGTCGACGCCCCCGACCCGGCCACCGGCAAGCGCCCGCCGGTGTACGTGATCGAGGACGCCCCCTGGTCCGCCTTCCGGGACGCCGACAACCCGTACGGCTTCGCGTCCTTCGACGTCGACCCGGGCGGTCGCGACGGGCGGACCACCATCGGCGTCACCTACTACTCCGTCAACGGTCCGTACGGGGACCTCGTCCCGGTCGACCGCTTCACCCTGACCCGTCCGCGCGGCACCCGCGGCCACTGACCCCGCGGCGCCCCCGGAAGCGCCGCAGGCCGACGGGCCGGCGCCGCAGGACGCGCCTCTCAGCGTCCCGGCAGGGAGCAGCTGACCCGCCAGCCCGCGGACGTGCCCGGGCCGGCGGTCAGCGAGCCCCCGTGGGCGGCGGCGCGGGCGGTGAGTCCGGCCAGGCCGGTGCCGCCGGCGCCCGGGCGGCGGCGCAGCAACGGCCTGCGGGTGGGGCCGCCGCCGTCGGTGACGGTCAGCTCGACGGCGCCGTCCTCGCCGGCGGCCACCCGGACGGTGACCTCGGTGGCCTGCGGGGCGTGCCGGCGGATGTTGGTGAGGGCCTCCAGGACGACGGCGTACGCGGTCGCCTCGGCCTCGGCGGAGAGTCGGCCGGCGGTGCCGGGCGCCAGCTCGGCGGTGGCGCGCAGGCCGCCCGTGGTGCCGAAGCGGGCGACCAGCTCGGGGAGGTCGGCCAGGCCCAGCCGACGCGTGCTCGCCCCGTCGGTCCACTCCTCCCGGTCCCCCCGGTCCCCCCGGCCGGAGGCCCGGCCACCCCGGCCCTCCGGACCCTTAGGACCCTCCGGCCCCTCCGGACCGCTCGGCTCACGCAGGGCGCCGACCATCTCGTCCATCGAGTCCAGTGCCCGCAGCCCGGCCTCCTCCAGGCGGCGCAGCAGTGCGGCGGTCTCCTCCGGCTCCTGGCCCGGGAGTTGGCCGGCCTGGGCCTCCAGCACGATGCCGGTGATCTCGTGGGCGACGAAGTCGTGCAGCCCCCGGGCCACTTCGAGCCGCTGCTCGCGCCGGGCCCGGGCCACCGCCCGCTCCCGGCGGGCGTCCAGGACCCGCAGGTAGAGGGCCGCGCCCGCGACGCCGAGCACCGGCGGCAACGCGAGCAGCACCCCGCCCACCGTCCCGGCCGCGCCGCCCTGCGGCACGCGCAGGGCGAACCGCAGCGGCAGCAGCACGGCCGCGAGCCCGAGCAGCCCGCTGACCGCCCAGACCGAGCGGTCGGGCAGCCGGCGGACGGCCCGGAAGAGCAGCCCGAGCAGTGCGAGCCACTCGAAGGGCATCCAGAACGCGGGCAGCCGGTAGGGCCCCGGGTAGGCCAGATCGACCAGCAGCGAGGCGCCGGCCACCGCCCCGGCGGCCGGGCCGAGGGTGATCCGACCGATGGGCCACGGCAGCACCGCCACCACCGCGGCGAGCAGCGCCGTCAGGGCGAGCAGCGCGGCCGCACCGCGGGCGTCCGCCTGCGCCAGCGCGACGGGCGGCATCAGGGCCGGCGCGGCGACGGCGGCGAGCCGCCGCCGGATCCGGGCCGACCGCGGCCACGTGGAATCGGACCGGACGGAGGAGGAGTCGGTGCGCACCCGGCCGAGCCTACGGGCAGCTCTCCCGGGGGAGGCGGCCTCCTCCTCGGGAGGGAGCGGTCCGCCGTCAACTCCCCTCCGCAGCGGGAGGTCTGCACGGCCGGGCGCAGAGCATGCTCGATGGCGTCGGAACGACCGCGCCGAAGGAGAACGAACCGCCTTGACTTCCTCCCCCTCGTAAACGAGGGGGATTCCCCTCAGCCTCGCGGCTGAGCCGCTGCGCGCGAGCGCCGCGGTGGGACGACTTCCTGCTTCACCGACGACCGCCCGCCCGGAGTGCTCCGTTGAGGTCTTACACCGTCTCCACAGGCTGCAACCGCCAGCCCGGCGGCCAGGATGTTCTTCGCCGCGTTCACGTCCCGGTCGTGGGTCGTTCCGCAGTCACACGTCCATTCGCGGACGTTGAGCGGCATCCTGCTTCGCAGGGTGCCGCAGGTGGAGCACAGCTTGGACGAGGGGAACCAGCGGTCCACGACCACCAGATCCCTGCCATACCATTCGCACTTGTACTCCAACATGCTGCGCATCTCCGACCACGAGGCGTCGGCGATGGCGCGGGACAGTCGCCGGTTCCTGAGCATGTTCCGGACGGTCAGATCCTCGATCACGACCACTTGGTTATCGCGGACGAGTCGAGTGGTGAGCTTGTGCAGGAAGTCCCTGCGCCGGTCGGCGATCCGCGCGTGAACCCGGCCGACCTTGATACGGGCCTTGGTCCGGTTGGCGCCCTCGCCCTTGACCTTGCGGGCAAGGTTCCGCTGGGCCCTGGCGAGGCGTTCCCGGTCCTTGCGCTCGTGCCGGGGGTTGGTGATCTTCTCTCCGGTGGAGAGCGTCACCAGGCTGGTGACACCTGCGTCGATACCCACGGCGGAACCACCCGGGGCGTCCGGCATGGTGGGGCGGTCTTCGCACAGCAGGGAGACGAACCAACGCCCCGCACTGTCCTGCGACACCGTCACCGTGGACGGTGTCGCGCCTTCCGGCAGCTGCCTCGACCACACGATGGCCAGCGGCTCCGCCATCTTCGCCAGGGTGAGCCTGCCGTCCCGGAACCGGAACGCCGAGCTGGTGTACTCGGCGGACTTGCGGGATTTCTTCCGGGACTTGAACGTCGGGTACTTCGCCCGCTTCTGCCAGAAGTTCGAGAACGCCCCCTGGAGGTGCCTCAGTGCCTGCTGCAACGGAACCGACGACACCTCGCCCAGGTAGGCAAGCTCCTCGGTCTTCTTCCACGCCGTCAGCATCGCGGAGGTGGCGTTGTAGTTGACCCGCTCCTGGCGCAGCGTCCACGCCTCCGTGCGGGCCTGCAACGCCAGGTTGTAGACCTTCCGCACGCACCCGAACGTGCGCGACAGCTCAGCCGCCTGCGCATCGGTCGGATAGAAGCGGAACTTGAACGCCCGCTTCACGTGGATGGTCGTCATGGATTACACGCTAACACCACTTCTTGTGACTACATGACACGCAGTCACCTGCACAGGCGGCAGCCGCCTTGACAGCGGTCTGCCCATCCCTGCCCCGCCACGCGGGCAATCCAATTCCTCCCCGGCCCAAAGACCGGGGTCCCCTTGGAGGCTTCAGATGAACCGCCGCCTCGCCACCGCCGCAGTCTCGCTCCTCCTCCTGGCCGCGACGGCCGCCACCGCCGCACCGGCCGCCGTCGCCGCACCGGCCCCCACCGCACAACCGGCCGCCGCGGCACCCGACTTCGGACCGGTCAGCGTGCGCGGCACCGGCAACACCGTCCTCACCACCTCGTTCCACGGCTTCGAAGGCGACCCGGTGCAGATCTCGGTGGACGCCCGCGCCGCCATCAACACCGACCCGCGCAGCACCGCAGGCCACTTCCACGTCCGCCACGTGCGCACCGACGGCCGGCTGGTCGCCGACTTCGAGGGGGACATCACCTGCCTGGCCGTCGGCGGCCGGGAGGCGATCGCCACCGGGGTGATCACCAAGGGCGAGGCGCCCTGGTTCCCGGGGCTGGAGCTGGTCGGCCAGAAGGTCTCGCTCTCGGTGGAGGACAACGGGCGGCGCGGGGACCGGATGGGCTGGGTCTGGGGCGTGTTCGGCCAGCCGGTGTCGGACTGCCAGGGCACGGTACCGTTCATCCGCACGACCAGTGGTGACTTCTCCGTGCGCAGCTGAGACCCGGCCGACCGGGCCTGCCAGGGCCTCTCGGGCAACGAGCGGGGCTGCGCACCGCCGCGCGAACACCCGGAGACCTGGAGGCCCCGTTGTCCCCGAACCGTCCGACCATCCCGCCACTGGCGGGCGCGGGGTTCAACGACCGAACAGGGGACGGTCGTTGAACCCCGCGCTGGACCGGCAGCCGCCCGACTACGCCCGGCTCGGCGCGGTCGGGCCGTACTTCGCGCTGGACACCTCGCCGGCCGGGCCACCGCCTGCGGGCTTCCGACCGCTGGCCGAGCTGTACGGCACCGGGCCGGACGCGCCGTTGGCGGCGCGGCTGCGGGTGGTGGCGCGGCGGCTCGGCACCGACGAGCCCCGGGTCGCCGCCTCGATCCTGCACCTGGGACTGGCCGCCCGCTTCTGGTCGGTGGGATTGGGCTCGGCCGTCCTGCTGGGGACGGTCCCGACCCTGGAGCACGCCTGGATGCGGATCCCGGACCAGGGCCCGCTCGATCTGTGGACGCCCCCGGAGCCCGCCCGGCCGGCCGCCGGAACGCTCGCCGACCAGCTCCACGAAGCCGTCCTGCTCGGCTGGTTGGAGCGGCTGGCGGCGGCCGTCCGGGCCGTCGCCCCGCTCTCCCCGCGCCTGCTGCTCGGCAACGCCGCGTCCGCGCTGGCCGGGACGCTGCGGGTGCTGGACGCCCATGCGCCGGGCGCCGCACGGGCGTTGGCCGCGGAGCTGCTGGACCGTCCACCGCTGGCCGGATCGGGCACCCTGCGCACCGGGCCGAGCGGCACGGCGTTCCGGCGCAACAGCTGCTGCCTCTACTACCGGGCGGGGCCGGGTGCCGGGCTCTGCGGGGACTGCTGCTTCAGCACACCGCCCGGCCGCGGGAAGCGGAACGACTAATACCTTCATAAATGAAGGTCATATTGGCCGCCGCCCGCCGCCCCCGTCAGCCGCGCACCACCGTCCAGTCCACCGCCGCCGACGGCACCCCGGCCCGCTCGGCCGCCGGGTCCACGAGCAGCCCGCGCGCCAGCGAACCCACCGGCAGGGCCGGGGTGGTGGCGGCCAGGACCCGCCCCTCGGCGTCGAGCAGCGCCGCCTCGCCGGGCAGCGCCCGCAGCGGCGGCACCAGCAGCCGCTCCAGCGCGGCCAGCGGGACGTCCCCGGCCGCCACCCCGACGAAGCCCGCGCCCGGGACGACCACCGGCCGGGCGCAGCACAGCACGTACCGGTCGGCACAGAGCAGGTCGACCTGCGGCCCGGCCACCGCGGCCCGACCCTCGTCCCGGGGCCGGGCGAACCAGGGCAGCACCCGGTAGTCGTAGAACTCGGCATCCGCCGGGTCGAGCGCGAGCCGCAGCCGCCGCTCCCCCGTTCCCCGCGCGCCGCGGCACCACCACTCCACGTGCAGGTCGGCGTCGGCGAGCGCACCGGGCGCCACGACCGCTCCACAGCCGAACCAGAGCGAGCCGGGCCGCGCCAGTAGCTCACCCACCGCTCCGTGCACCACGGCGAGTTCGGCGGCGGCGGGCCGGCGTCCCTCGGCGGCCGCCCGGGTCCAGCAGCCGGCCGCAGCCGCCCGCAGGCCGTCCAGTTCGGCGAGCACCGAGTCGACGGCGACGGCGAGGTGCCGGGCGCACCGCTCGACGGCGGCCGGCTCGCGAGCAACGGGCAGGGTGAGGCTGGACGCGCTGGTCATGACGGCTCCGGCGGCGAGGGAGGGTTCCGGGAACGGCGGCACGGCCCCGGCTCAGCCGTCGTCCGCCAACTCCAGGTGCCGCCGCACCAGATGGTGCACGCAGGCCACCGCATGCGCCTCGGCGGCGGCCCGGGCGCCGGCCGCGTCGCCGGCCAGCACGGCGACCAGGATCTCCCGGTGCTGCTCGGCGAAGCGCTCCTGGTCCGGCCCGTGCGGGGCGGGCAGCCAGAGCAGCGGGCCGAGTTCGGCCTGGAGCCGGACGGCGAGCTGGGTGAGCCGCACCGACTGCGCGGCGACGGCGAGTTCGATGTGGAAGCGGGCGTCGGCACGGCGCTGCTCGGCGGGCCCGGCGGCGTCGCGCAGGTCGTGCACCAGCCGGGTGAGCCGGGGTCCGAGGTCGGCCGGGGCGCGTTCGGCGGCGAGCCGGGCGGCGGTGCCGAAGACGGCCAGTTCCTCGTCGCCGAGGTCGCGCAGGTCGACGGTGGCGAGGTCGCGCAGCCGGGCGAGCTGGAGGTGTTCGGAGCCCTCGGCGGGGGTGCGGACGAAGCTGCCGCCGTTGCGGCCGCGCCGGGTCTCGATCAGCCCGGCCTCCCGGAGCAGTGCGAGGGCCTCGCGGACGGTGCCGTTGGCGACGCCGAGCTGGTCGGCCAGGTCGTTCTCGCTGGGCAGCTGGTCCCCGTCGGCGACCAGTCCGAGGGCGATCGCCTCGGTGATCCGGCGGGCCACCGCGTCGGCGCGCCCGAGGTCGGCGAGCGGCGCGAGGACGGCGCTGAGCAGCGGGGTCGCACTGCCGATGGTCGTCACGGTGCCCCTCCTCGATCGCCGTCGCCGGATCACCGTCCGGCCGGATGTTTCCCGCAGGGTACCTCCCGGTCGAGCGCGCACTCTTGCCGCTAGAAACTCAATCTCGTATGTTTTCCCGCAACCTCGGCCCGAGCATCACCCCGCAGCGCTCCCCACGCATCACGACACGTTCCCAGGAGCAGGTCATGACCGATGCCAGTGCACGTGCCACCGTCCACTTCCAAGACCCGGACACCGAGCGGCTGGCCGCCCTCGGCTACACCTCCGAGTTCAAGCGCGACATGAGCCCCTGGGCGAACTTCTCGCTCGGCTTCACCTATCTCTCCCCCGTCGTTGGCGTGTACACACTCTTCGCCTCCTCGCTCCAGACCGCCGGACCGCCGATGGTCTGGAGCTTCCTGATCGCGGGCCTCGGCCAGCTGCTGGTGGCCCTGGTGTTCAGCGAGGTGGTCGCCCAGTTCCCGGTGGCCGGCGGGGTGTACCCGTGGGCGCGCCGGCTCTGGGGCCGCACCTGGGGCTGGATGACCGGCTGGGTCTACCTGCTGGCGCTGATGTCCACCATCGCGGCCGTCTCCTACGGCGCGGGCCCGTACGTGGCCGCCCTGCTGGGCGTCGAGCCGAGCACCGCGACGACCGTCTGGTGCGCCCTCGGCCTGCTGGCGCTCGCCACCGTGATCAACCTCGGCGGCACCCGGGTGCTGTCGGCGGCGGCCGTGTTCGGCTTCGCCGCCGAGCTGCTCGGCGCCCTGGCGGTCGGCGCCTGGCTGCTGCTGACGCACCGCTACCACGGCCTCGGCGTGCTCTTCGACCGGTTCGGCGCGGGCGGCGACGGCGACTACACCGACGCCTTCCTGGCCGCCGGGCTGATCGCGGTCTTCCTGTTCTTCGGCTTCGAGGCCTGCGGCGACGTCGCCGAGGAGGTGCCCGACCCGGGCCGGCAGATCCCCAAATCGATGCGGCGCACCATCTACGTCGGCGGCGCGGCGGCGATCGGGGTCAGCCTGGCCCTGGTGATGTCGATCCAGGACATCGGCGCGGTGGTCTCCGGCGACGACAGGGACCCGGTGGCCAAGGTGCTGCACGACGCCTTCGGCGCGGCCGGCGCCCGGGTGGTGATCGGCGTGGTGCTGATCTCCTTCCTGTCCTGCGTGCTGAGCCTCCAGGCGGCGGCGAGCCGGCTCGCGTACTCCTTCGCCCGGGACCGGATGATCGCGGGCAGCCGGCTGCTGGCCACCGTCTCGGACCGGCTGTGGGTGCCGCCGTACGCGCTGCTGCTCGCCGCGGCGCTGCCCGGCGTGATCATCGTGGGCGCCTCGGCGCTCTCCGAGGGCGCCCTCACGAAGATCATCTCCTTCTCCAGCATCGGCATCTACCTGGCCTTCCAGATGGTGGTGCTGGCCGCCCTGCGGGCCCGGCTGCGCGGCTGGCGCCCGAGCGGGGACTTCCGGCTCGGCCGCTGGGGCCTGGCGGTGAACACCGGCGCGCTGGTCTACGGCGTCGCCGCGATCGTCAACATCTGCTGGGGCCGCACCCCGGACGCCGCCTGGTACGACAACTACCTGGTGCTGCTCTCCGCGGTGGTGGTGCTCGCGGCCGGCGGCCTCTACCTCCTGCTGGCCCGCCCGCACCTGCGCGGCGACGCCCCCTCGGGCGACGCGACCACCGTGGCCGAGGCGACCGTGGCCGAGGCGACCGGGGAACGGGCATGACCGGGCTCCCGCTGGACGGCGTCCTGGTCGCCGACTTCGGCCGGGTCCTCGCCGCGCCCTACCTGACCATGCTGCTGGCCGACCTCGGCGCCGACGTGGTCAAGGTCGAGCAGCCCGGCACCGGCGACGACACCCGCGCCTGGGGCCCGCCGTACGCCCAGGGCGAAGCCACCTACTTCCTCTCCGTCAATCGCAACAAGCGCTCCCTCACCCTCGATCTTCGCGACCCGGCCGACCACGCCCGCGCCGTCGAACTCGTCCGCCGCGCCGACGTGCTGGTGGAGAACTTCCGCCCCGGCACGATGGCCCGCCACGGCCTGGGCCCGGACCGCGCCCAGGCCCTCAACCCGCGGCTGGTCTACTGCTCGATCACCGGCTTCGGCTCCGGCCGGGGCGCCGAACTGCCCGGCTACGACCTGCTGGTACAGGCCGTCGGCGGCCTGATGTCGGTGACCGGCCCGGCCCCCGGCGAACCGGTGAAGACCGGCGTCGCGCTGGTGGACGTGCTGACCGGGCTGCACGCGGCGGTCGGCGTACTGGCCGCGCTGCGCGAGCGGGAGGCCACCGGCCGGGGCCAGCTGGTGGAGCTGAACCTGCTCTCCACGCTGCTCTCCGGCCTGGTCAACCAATCCGCCGGCTACACCCTGGCCGGGGCCGTACCGGGCATCCTCGGCAACCGCCACCCGTCCATCGCCCCGTACGAGGTGTTCACCGCCGCCGACCGCCCGCTGGTCCTCGCGGTCGGCAATGACCGGCAGTTCGCCGCGCTCTGCCGGGGCGTGGGCGCCCCCGAGCTGGCCGGCGACCCGCGCTTCGCCACCAACTCCGACCGGGTCGCGCACGTGACCGCGCTGGCCCGCGAGCTCACCGCCCGGCTCGAACGCCGCACCGCCGCCGAGTGGTTCGCGGTGCTCACCCCGCTCGGCGTGCCCTGCGGTCCGGTCAACGACCTGGCCGAGGCCTTCGGCCTCGCCGACTCGCTCGGCCTGCACCCCCGGGCGCCACTGCCCGGCCCGGACGGCCGCCCGCTGGACCTGGTCGCCAACCCGATCGGCCTCTCCCGCACCCCGCCCCGCTACCACCTGCCCCCGCCCCGGCTCGGCGAGCACACCGCCGAACTGACCGCCTGGCTGGACGCCCCGTACGACAAGGACCCCGAGGACCACCCATGAGCACCCCGCAGAGCACCGGCACCGCCATGTCCGACCCGCTCGACCTGATCGACTTCGCCACCCTCCTCACCGACGAGGAGCGCGAGATCCAGGCCACCGTCGCCAGGTTCCTCGCCGACCGGGTCCGCCCGCACCTGCCCGAGTGGTTCGACAGCGCCCACTTCGCCCGCGAACTCGCCCCCGAACTCGGCGCCTTGGGCCTGCTCGGGATGCACCTGGAGGGCTACGGCTGCGCCGGCACCAACGCCGTCTCCTACGGCCTGGCCTGCCTCGAGCTGGAGGCCGCCGACTCCGGCTTCCGCAGCTTCGTCTCGGTCCAGGGCTCGCTCTCGATGTACTCGATCCACCGGTGGGGCTCAAAGGAGCAGAGGCAGGAGTGGCTGCCGAGGCTCGCCGCCGGAACCGCGATCGGCTGCTTCGGGCTCACCGAGCCGGACTTCGGCAGCAACCCGGCCGGGATGCGCACCCGCGCGGTGCGCGACGGCTCGGACTGGATCCTCGACGGCACCAAGACGTGGATCACCAACGGCGGCATCGCGGACGTCGCCACCGTCTGGGCGAACACCGAGGACGGCGTGCGCGGCTTCCTGGTGCCGCGCGGCACGCCCGGCTTCACCACCCACGACATCCGGCAGAAGCTGTCGCTGCGCGCCTCGGTCACCTCCGAGCTGCACCTGGACGGCGTCCGGCTGCCCGCCGAGGCGCAGCTGCCGGGGGCGAAGGGGCTGCGCGGGCCGCTGTCCTGCCTGAACGAGGCGCGGTTCGGCATCCTGTTCGGCGCGGTCGGCGCCGCCCGGGACTCGCTCCAGGCGGCCCTGCGGTACGCGGACGCGCGAATCCAGTTCGACCGGCCGATCAGCGGTTTCCAGCTGACCCAGCGCAAGTTCGCCGACATGGCGCTCGCGCTCGGCAACTCCGCGCTGCTGGCCGTCCACCTCGGCCGGCTCAAGGACGGCGGGCGGCTGCGCCCCGAGCAGGTCAGCGTCGGCAAGCTCAACAACGTGCGCGAGGCGCTGGCGATCGCCCGCGAGTGCCGCACCGTCCTCGGGGCCAACGGCATCTCGCTGGAGTACTCGCCGATCCGGCACGCCAACAACCTGGAGTCGGTGCTGACCTACGAGGGCACCAGCGAGATCCACACGCTGGTGGTCGGCCAGGCGCTCACCGGGCAGGCGGCGTACCGGTAGGACGGCACGCGCCGAGGCCCGCGTCCGGCTTGTCCAGAGCCGGGCGCGGGCCCTCCGTTCCCCAACCCGGTGCCGATGCCCGTGGCACCGGGTGGAGCCTCTCCGAGGGGTGCGGTCAGACCGCGACCGCCTCCTCCATCTCCTCCTCGGCCTCCCGCGGCGTCTCCACCGGGCGACGCCCGCGGCCCTCGTACACCGCCGCGGCCACCAGGGCCGCCCCGCCGAGCAGCAGCCAGACCAGCAGGGTCACGACGTGCCCGCCGAGGCCCGCGCCGCCGTCGAAGTACATGACGCTGCGCGCGCCCTCCAGGAAGCCGGCGCCGGTCCAGAAGCCGTGCAGGCCGCCGAAGAACCCGTTCTGCAGCTCGGGCCGGTAGATCCCCCCGGAGGAGGTGAAGTTCAGCATCACGAACAGCACCATCAGGGCCAGCGTGGTCCACTTCTTCAGGAAGCTGTGCAGGCCGATGCCGATCAGCACGATGCCCGCCGAGTAGAGCCAGCCGAGCGCCCAGATCGCGGCGTGGTCGTGGTCGACCACGTGGAAGACCGGCCCGGCGGTGACGATCCCGATCACGCTGACCACCAGCGAGACCGCCACCCCGGCCAGCGCCCGCACCTTCAGGCTCAGCGCCGCGCCGGCGGCACCGATCGCCGCGACGCTGGCGTAGGAGCCGATGCTCAGCGCGACCAGAAGGAAGAACAGGCCCTGCCCGGTCGGGTCGCCCTCGGCCGGGGTGGTCAGGTCGGTGACGTGCAGCGGCACGCCCTGTCGGTCGGTGACGTTGGTGAACACCGCCGTGGCGGCCACCACCGAGGTGTCCGAGTTCCCCTTGGCGACGATCAGCTCGGGGCTCCTGGCGTCCGGAACGAAGGCGCCCACGAGGTCCCGGTCACGCAGCTGCTGCTCGGCGGCGGCCCGGTCGTCCACGGTGCGGACGTCGAGCGCGTCGCCAGCCTTGCCCTGGATCGCCTGCGCCAGGCGCTGCGCCTGCGGCGTGGTGCCGACCACGGCCACCTTGAGGTGGTGCGGCTCGGGCTGGTGGAACGCGCCCTGGTAGGCGAGCGCCATGCCCAGGCACATCAGCAGCGGGGTGATCAGGTGGGCGGCCAGGTGCTTGAGCGAGTGCCCCAGGGTGGGCGCCGCGGCGGGGTTCCGGGGTGTGCTCATGGTGTTCGTACCGTCCTCCGGTGGTGTCTCTCCATGATCAAAGAAGGTGGGAAATGCAACCAATATGGATGGTGAATGCAACCTTCTATCGATGTAGCTTACAACTATCCGACACCGATCGAAAGCCGGGCCCCACCGGCCGGCGGCCCGGCTTCGACCGGACCGGCCGTCAGCCCAGCTCGAACACCCCGTACGAGAACCCGTCCGCCCGCAGCTCCCCGTCCGCCACCCGCACGCCCTGTGCCTCCAGCGGCCGGACGCCCTGCGCCCGCCGGACACCCTCCGGCAGGCCCGCGAGCCGTACGACCGCCGGCTCCCGACGCGGGTTGACCGCCACCAGGTACCGCCCGGCCCGGGTGTACACCAGCGGGTAGCCGGCGTTCCGGACCTCCACCTCGCCGACCGCGCCCAGCCCGGGGTGCGCCCGGCGCAGCGCGATCAGCCGCCGGACGGTGTGCAGCAGCGAGGTCGGGTCGGCGCGCTGGGAGAGCACGTCCGGGCGGTGCGGGTCCGGGTCCACCGGCAGGTACAGCCGCTCGGGCGGGGCGCCGGAGAAGCCGGCGGTGGGCCCGGGCGTCCACTGCATCGGGGTGCGCGAGCCGGCCCGGTTGAACCGCGGGCCGAGCACGCTGCCCTCGGTGTCGGGCAGGCCCGGCAGGTAGCGCATGCCGATCTCGTCGCCGTAGTAGACGGCCGGGAGGGTCGGCCAGGTGAGCAGGAAGGCGAAGGCGGGGGCGAGTTGCTCCGCGGTGCGCGGGCCGGTGGCCAGGCGGGAGAAGTCGTGGTTGGCAGTGGGCAGCACGATGTGCCCGCTGCCCTCGGTGAGTTCGGCGGCGGAGCGCCAGGCGTCCAGGAAGGGCTGCGGGGCGCCCCGGCCCTCGGCCTCGAAGTAGCAGGCCTCCTGGTGCCAGAACTCCTCGACCGTCCCGCCGTTGTTGTTCCAGAGTGAGCGCAGCGCAAGGCCGTCGTCCTCGCCTCCGAAGTGCAGGAAGAAGTCGGCGTGGAAGCCGGCCGCGACGGCCGCCGCCGGGTCGCCCCACTCGGCGAGCAGGACGGCCTCGGGGTGGGTGCGGTCCAGCCAGTCGCGCAGCTCGGTCCAGAGCTTGGCGGTCTCCACCTTGCCCGGGTCGTCCTTGACCAGCGAGTACGCCATGTCCACCCGGAAGCCGGACACCCCGAGGCCGAGCCAGTGCGCCATGATCGCGCGCAGTGCCGCCCGGTTGGCGCGCGGGCCCTCCGCGTCCACCGCCTGCCGCCATGGCTCCTCCGAACTGCCGCGCGCGTAGCCGAAGTTGAGCGCCGGCTGGAAGTCGAAGAAGTTCGGCCGGTACCAGCCGGGGCGGTTGCCGGGCGAGGCGACGAAGCCGTCCACCGCGCGGTCGGACCAGATGTACCGGTGGTCGGACGGGTCCTCGGCGGAGGCCAGGAACCAGGGGTGGCGGTCGGAGGTGTGCCCGGCCACCAGGTCCAGCAGGACCCGGATGCCCTTGCGGCGGGCGGCCTCGACCAGGACTGCGAGGTCCCCGGTGCTGCCGTAGCGCGGGGCGGGGGTGAGGTAGTCGGTGACGTCGTACCCGGCGTCGCGGAACGGCGAGGCGAAGCAGGGGTTGAGCCAGACGGTGTCGACGCCGAGCCAGGCGAGGTGGTCCAGGTGCTCGGCGATGCCGGCGAAGTCGCCGATGCCGTCGCCGTCGGAGTCGGCGAAGGTCTGCGGGTAGATCTGGTACAGCACGGCGTCGGCGAGCCAGTCGGGGCCGGGGCGGGTCGAGGTCATGGGCGGTTCCTCCTGCCGGGGTCCACAGGCCCGGGCCCGGCCGGGCGGGGCTGAGCCGGGACGGGCTCGGCCGGGGCCGAGCCGGATGCCCCCGATTCTCGTCCAATCCCGGCCGTCCCGACAGCCCACCTCGCCCCGCCGCCGCGTTCTTCACGGAGCCCGCACCCGCGGCGCCGCAGCGCAGGTCCCTACGCGGTCGGCGCCGCACAGGCCGCCGTGAACACCCGGGCCCGCCGGGTGATCTCCGCCCAGTCCCCCGCCGCGACCACGTCCGGCGGCACCACGTCCGTCCCCGCGCAGACCGCGAGCGCACCGTGCGCCAGGAACTCGGCGGCGTTGCCCGCGTTCACCCCGCCGGAGGCCACCAGCGGCACGTCGGGGTACGGGCCGCGCAGGTCCTTGAAGTAGCCGGGGCCGAACGCCCGGGCCGGGAAGATCTTGACGGCGGCGGCGCCGAGGTCCACCGCGTGTGCCACCTCGGTCGGGGTGAGCGCCCCGAGCACCACCGGCACCCCGTCGGCGGCCGCCGCCTCGGCGACCTCGGGACGGCAGCCGGGGGTGACCAGGAAGGAGGCCCCCGCCTCGACTGCGCGCCGCGCCTGCTCGGCGGTCAGCACCGTCCCGACCCCGACCCGCCGGCCGGACTTCGAGGCCTTGAGCAGATGTCCCGTCACATCGGGTGTGGTGTAGGTGAATTCGGTCAGGTTGATGCCGCCCTCGGCGAGTGCGGCGCAGAGCGCGGCGGCGTCCGGGATCCGGGGGGCGCGGACCACCGCGATCACCGGTTCGTCGCGCAGGACGGAGAGGTCGGTCGTGGCGGAGAGCTCGGTCATGGGGCCAGGGTCCCTCGGTCGGTTCGACGCAGGGCGCGCCCGGGCCGGGCGCCGGTGGTGCGACCCTGCCGGACGACGGCGGTGCCGTTGACGTACACGTACTCGATGCCCTCGGCGGGCAGCCGGGGGTGCTCGAAGGTGGCGGCGTCCCGGACCTTCTCGGGGTCGAGGAGCACCAGGTCGGCGTGGTGGCCGGGGGCGATCCGGCCGCGCCGGTCCAGCCCCAGCCGGGCGGCGGGGCGGCCGGTCATCCGGGCGATCGTCTCCTCCAGCGTCAGCACACCCAACTCCCGGCTGTAGTGCCCGAGGTAGCGCGGGAAGGTGCCCCAGGCCCGCGGGTGCGGCCGGGCGCCGACCAGCAGTCCGTCACTGCCGACGGTGTGCGCGCGGTGGCGCATGATCGCCCGGACGTTCTCCTCGTGCCCCACGTGCTGGAGGATCGTGGTGGCCAGCTCGTCCCGGCGCAGCAGGTCCAGGAACACCTCGGTGCCGGTCCGCTGCTCCTCGACGGCCAGCTCGGCGACGGTGCGGCCGACCGTCCCGGCGAGCGGGGCCGAGCGGACGCCCGAGATCTGGATCGTCGCCCAGTCGGTGACCACGCCGTGGCAGCCGTCGCTGCCCTTCTCCTCCACCTCGTACCGGATCTTCGCGCACTGCGCGGGGTCGGCGAGCCGCGCCAGCGTCGCGGCCGGGCCGCCCTCGGTGGCCCAACTCGGCAGCAGGGCGGCCAGGGTGGTGGAGCCGGGCAGGTAGGGGTAGCTGTCCAGGGTGAGGTCGACGCCGTCGGCGAGCGCCCGGTCGAGAAGCTCCAGCAGCTCGCCGGCCCGGCCCCGGTTGACGCCGAAGTTCATCGTGGCGTGGGTCAGGTGCAGCGCGCAGCCGCTCTGCCGGGAGATCTCCACCATCTCCGCGTAGCCCTCCAACGCCCCCGCGCCGTACGAGCGCTGGTGCGGCGCGTGGAAGCCGCCGTAGGCCGCGACGACGGTGCACAGCTCGACCAGCTCGGCGGTGTCCGCGTACATCCCGGGGGTGTAGCTGAGGCCGCTGGACATGCCGACCGCGCCGTCCAGCAGGCTCCTCGCCAGCACCTGCCGCATCCGGTCGAGTTCGGCCGGGGTGGGCGGACGGTTGGCCCAGCCCATGGCGAGCATCCGCAGCGTGCCGTGCGGGACGAGGTAGCAGGCGTTGACGGCGACACCGCTGCGGTCGATCCGGTCCAGGTAGCCGGCGACGTCCCGCCAGTCCCAGTCGAAGTCGCCCGGATCACCGTTCCAGCCCGCGAGTTGGCGGCGCAGCGCGGGCAGCGTGACATCGTCCACCGGGGCGTAGGACAGGCCGTCCTGGCCGAGGACCTCACAGGTGACGCCCTGGGTGACCTTGGCCGGGTGCTCGGGTTCGAGCAGCAGGGCGAGGTCGGAGTGGGCGTGCATGTCGATGAAGCCGGGGGTCAGCACCAGCCCGTCGGCGTCCACCGTCTCGGGCGCGTCGAGGCCCTCACCGATCTCGGCGATCAGGCCGTCGGCGATCCGGACGTCCGCCCGGTAGCGCTCCGCGCCCGTGCCGTCGACGACCGTCGCGCCCTTGAAGACCGTTCTCTCCCCGGGCATCAGAAGAACGTCCTGACCAGGCCGGTGACCTTCGGCTCGGCCGCGTCCGCGCAGTCCAGCACCGGGATCGCCGTCCACTTGTCGAAGGCCGTGCACGGGTGCGAGACCCCCAGCCGCAGCACGGCGCCGATCGGCGCCAGGTCGCCCGCGTCGCGCAGGAAGGCGTGCTGGTCGTTGAGCGCGGTGATCCGGGCCGCCGTTCCAGTCAACTCTGCTCCGCCGCGCACCTGTTGCGGTTCGGGAAGGCCCTCGTCGAAGGGCAGGTCGCGCTTGCCCGCGTCCAGCAGCGCGAGCTGCGGCTCGGGCCGGGAGACCACCCGGGCCCAGCCGTGCAGCGCGCCCCGGAACGGCGTCTGTCCGCCGTCCCGGGCGAGCGGCGAGATGCCCCGGTAGAAGCCGTCGTCGTGGGCGATGTACGCACCCGAGCGCAGCACCACGAACGCCTCCGGCAGGTTCGCCAGCTCCTCGGCCACCAGGTCGAAGTAGGCGCTGCCGCCGGCCGAGACCACCGGCCGGGTGCCGTCCGGGTAGGCGCCCGCCAGCCGGCCGTGCAGGTCACCGAGCGCCCGAAGGTAGCCGCGGACGGAGGCCAGCGCCTCGGCCGAGGCGTCGTGCGCGAGCGCGCCCTCGTACCCGCCGACGCCGGCCAGGCGCAGGGTGGGGGCGCGCAGCACGGCGGCGGCGACCTCGACGGCGGCGTCCACGCCGCGGGCGCCGGTCCGTCCGCCGGGGCCTCCGAGTTCGACCAGCACCTCGACCGGCCGTTCGGCCCCGGCGGCGCGCAGCGCCTCGTCCATCAGCCGCACGCTCTCGGTGGAGTCGACCCAGGAGAGGAAGGCGAAGTCCGGGTCGGCGGCGAGTTCGTCGGCGAGCCAGGCCAGTCCGGCCGGGTCGAGCAGGGTGTTGGCGAGCAGGATGCGCTGGACCCCGAAGGCCCGGGCGACCCGCACCTGGGGCAGGTTGGCGAGGGTGATGCCGTGGCTGCCGGCGTCGAGCTGTGCCTGCCAGAGGGCGGGCGCCATGGTGGTCTTGCCGTGCGGGGCGAGCGCGACGCCGGCCTTGGCACACCAGTCGGCCATGGTGCGGACGTTGTGCTCGAGGGCGGCGCCGTCGAGGGTGAGCAGCGGGGTGCCGAGCGAGGAGAGGGTGGGGCCGGTGGCGAGCCACTCCCGGGTGCTGCGGCCCCACGACTGCGGCGGAGCGGCTTTGAACCGCCAGTCGAGCGGCTCGTCGGCCAGGGCGGCCACCGCGCCGCGGGCGATGCCCGGCCCGGTGCCACTGCTTGCGAAGGTCTGCTCCACCACCGTGTCCCTCCATCCGCACAGGTTGCAACATGTGCAACGCGGGTTGCACATGCTGGCAACACGGTTCTAGCATCGGCGCCGGATCACGGTCAACGGACCTGACTCCCGGTCAACGGGGTCGGCTCGTGCGCAAACGCTCATGCGCAACGGTGCCGACCCGGTGGGCCCGCTCTCGACGGAACGGCCGCAGACGAGGAGCCCCACACATGCCGCGACAGGACACCCAGGGCCCGACCCGCCCCGGCCCTCCCCCGACGGCCGTGTGCGTGGGCGAGTCGATGGCCGTCCTGCTGCCGGACCGTCCGGGGCCGCTGGAATCGGTGGAGAGCTTCCGGCTCTCCGTCGGCGGCGCGGAGTCCAACGTGGCGGGCGCACTGGCCGCCCACGGCGTGCCGACCGCCTGGATCAGCCGGGTCGGCGACGACGGCTTCGGCCGCCGGCTGCTCGCCGAGGTCGCCGCCCGCGGCGTGGACGTCTCGGCGGTCGCGGTCGACCCGCACCGACCGACCGGCCTCTACCTCAAGGAGGTCGGCGGCACCACCGGCGACCGCCACGACCTCGGCCCCGGCCGCAGCCGGCTGCACTACCACCGGCGCGGCTCCGCGGCCGCCGCGCTCTCCCCCGACCTGCTCGCCGACCCGACCGCCGCCGCACTGCTGTCCGGCGCCCGGCTGCTGCACCTGTCCGGCATCACCGCCGCACTCTCCGATGACTGCCTGGCCCTGCTGCGCGCCCTGCTCACCGACCGCCGACCGAACCGGCTCGTCAGCTTCGACCTCAACTGGCGCCCCTCGCTCTGGCGCGACCGCGACCCGGCCGTGCTGCCACCCCTGCTGGACACCGCCGACCTGCTGCTGCTCGGCGCCGACGAGGCCGAGGCCGCCTTCGGCACCGGCGACCCTGCCACCCTGCGCCGCCGCTTCCCCGCCCCGGCCACCGTCGTGGTCAAGGACGCCGCCAGGCAGGTGACCGCTCTGGACCGGGACGGTACGGCGGTCACCGAGCCGGCCCTTGCGGTCGAGGTGGTCGAGGCCACCGGCGCGGGCGACGCCTTCGCGGCCGGTTACCTGGCCGGCACCGTCCGGGGCCTGGACCAGCGGCGCCGGCTGCGGCTCGGCCACCTGAGCGCCGCCTGCGCGCTGACTGCCCACGGCGACCAGGCCGAGCTGCCGGACGCCGCCGTGGTGGCCGCCCTGCTCGACGCCTCCCCCGCCGAGTGGGCCGCGACCCGGGTCACCGCGGAGGGCATCACCGGCCCGACCCTGCCCACCGGCCGCGTACGCCCGGCCGACCGGGCCCCGTCCGCCGACCGGGCGCCGTCCGCCGACCGGGCCCGGGCACAATGAGCAGGAACCCCAGCCCTCGAAGCGGAGCACGATGAGTCAGACCGTCACCCGCGCCCTGCGCATCCTCGCCGAGCTCGGCGAGGGCGAGCGCTCCCTCGACCAGCTCGCCGAGGTACTCGGCGTCCACAAGACCACCGTGCTCCGCCTGCTCCAGAGCCTCGAAGAGGAACGATTCGTCTATCGCGACGCGACCTACCGCTACCACCTGGGCGCCGGCCTCTTCGCGCTCTCCGGCCTGGCCCTGGAGCAGCGCGGCGTGCGCCGGATCGCCGCCCCGCACCTGGCCGAGCTGAACGCCACGACCGGTCAGACCGTGCACCTGGCCGCGTACGAGGGCGGCGAGGTGGTCTACATCGACAAGTTCGACTCCCGCCATCCGGTGCGGATGTACTCCCGGATCGGCCTGCGCGCCGCCCTGCACAGCGCCGCCGTCTCCAAGGTGCTGCTGGCCGACCTGCCACTGCCCGAACGGCGCCGGGTGGTGGCCGGGATCGACTTCACCCCGCACACCGAACGCACCCTGACCACCCCCGAGGCGCTGCTCGCCGAGCTGGAGAAGGTCGCCGTCCAGGGCTGGGCACAGGACCACGCCGAGCACGAGGCCTTCATCAACTGTGTGGCCGCGCCCGTCCGGGACGCCAGCGGCCGCGTGGTCGCCGCCGCGTCGATCTCCGTCCCCGACGTGGTCCTGCCCTACGAGCAGGTGCTGGACCTGCTCCCGCAGCTGCTCGCCACCACCCGCGCCGTGTCGGCCGACTGCGGCCGCCCCGACCACAACTGACGAACCGTCGAAGACACCAAGGAGCCCCATGTCCTCCGAGCATCCCCAGGCCGGCGAGAAGGCCGAGATCCGCACCGACGGCGCCCCCGCCCCCGCCTGGATGTTCTCCCAGGGCGTCCGCAAGGGCCCGATCCTCCAGGTCTCCGGCCAGGGCCCGCAGGACCCGGACACCGGCGAGTACCTGCACCACGGCGACGTGAAGGCGCAGACCCGCCGCACCCTGGAGAACGTCAAGGCCATCGTCGAGGCCGGCGGCGCCACCATCGAGGACGTGGTGATGTTCCGCGTCTACCTCACCAAGCGCGCCGACTTCCCCCTGATGAACGAGGTCTACGCCGAGTTCATCGAGGAGAACATCAAGCCCGGCGGCGTGAAGCCGTGCCGCACCACCGTCTTCGTCGAGCTGCCGCAGGAGCCGATGCTGGTCGAGATCGACGCGCAGGCCGTCATCGGCTGACGCACCGCCGCACCGAAGGGCCCGGACGCCACTCGCGCGTCCGGGCCCTTCCGCCCGTCCGGACGCCTGCTTGCCACGCCCCCACCCCCGCATTAGGTTAGGCTCACCTAACTTACTGGAGGTCCGCCCATGAGCCTGCCCACCGGCGACACCGAGGTCCCCGAGCCCACCACCGCCGAACGGACCCACAGCCTGCTCGGCACGACCTCCTCGCTCACCGTCCGCGCCCTGGGCGAGCACCACCACCTGGACACCCCGGTCTCCGTGCACGGCTCCCGGCTGCGGCTGCGCACCGCCCTGGACGATCCGCTCACCGCGGCCGCCGCCGGTGCCACCGACGGCCTCGCCGTCGTCATCGACGTCACCGACGTCTCCCCCGTCGCCGTCCGCGACCGGGTCCGCGCCCGCCTCACCCTGGCCGGCCGGCTGCACCTGGCCCACCTCGCCGACGACGGCCTCGGCGTACACCTGCGGGTGGACGTCGCCCACGCCGTCCTCGCCACCCCGTACGGCACCGGCGCGGTCACCGCCGACGACCTCGCCCTCGCCGCCCCCGACCCGCTGGCCCGGCACGAGGCCGCGCTGCTCACCCACCTCGCCGACGACCACGCCGAGGCGCTCGACGTCCTCACCCGGCTGCTCGACCCGGCCGTGCTCGCCCACGAGCCGGAGGTCCGCCCGCTCGCGCTGGACCGCCACGGCCTGGTGCTGCGCCTGGACCACCCGCACGGCCACCGCGACGTCCGCCTGGTCTTTCCCGAACCGGCCCGGGACACCGACGACTTCGGCCACCGGATGCACGAGCTGCTGGCCGCCGCCCAGCACGGCCTGCCGGTCCACCGGCACTGACTCCCGCTCGAACGAAGCAGCCGGCCCGGCTCCACGAGGAGGTCCTCATGAAGCCGGGCCGGCCTGGGCGTGTCCCGCGCCCATGTCCACTGTGCGGCGATCACCCGGTCGAGCGGTCACCCGACATGACCATCCCGGAGGATCGATTCGCCCCGCAGCAGCGGTGGTTCCTGAAACCTTCGGGGCTCAGGGCCCCGCGAAGTCGGAGTGCCTCGGGCTCAGAGCGCGACGCCGTGCGCGCGCAGGTAGGCGACCGGGTTGATGTCCGAGCCGTACTCCGAGCCGTTGCGGATCTCGAAGTGCAGGTGCGGGCCGGTCACGTTGCCCGTGGCGCCGGAGAGGCCGATCTGCTGGCCGACGGTGACGGCCTGACCGATCTTCACACCGATCGAGGAGAGGTGCGCGTACTCGGCGTAGTGGCCGTCGGCGAGCTTGATCTCGACCTGGTTGCCGTAGGCGCCGCCGTTGCCGGCCTTGACCACGACACCGTTGGCGACGGCGCGCAGCGGGGTGCCGGTGGAGGCGATGAAGTCCTGGCCGGTGTGGTGGCCGGAGGCCCACATCGAACCGGCCACGCCGTAGGCGGTGCCCAGCTTCGGGCTGGCCAGCGGGGCGACGAAGCCGGAGGTGGCCGCGGCGACCGGAGTGGCGGTCACGACCTGGGCCGGGGTGGCGACCTGCAGCTGGGTCTGGAGCTGCGCGGACGGCTTGGCGGCCTCGGTCTTCACCTGGACCTGGGCCTGCGGCGTGGCGGCCTGGGTCGCCGGGGCCGCCGGCTTGGCCGGGGCGGCGGGCTTCGCCGGAGCAGCGTCGGCGGACGGCGCGGCGGCGTGGCCCGGCAGCGCGAGCTGCTGACCCGGGAAGATCAGGTTCGGGTTGGCACCGAGGACCGAGCGGTTCTGCTCGTACAGCGCGTGCCAGCCGCCCTCGACGTTCTTGGCGTCGGCGATCTTGGACAGGGTGTCGCCGCTGACGACGCGGTAGCTCTCCTGCGCGGCCTGGGCGGCCGGATCAGCGGCCTGCTTGGCGTCGGTGGAGGCGGCGGCCTGCGCGACCGGGGCGGCCGGAACGATGTGGGCCTGGGCGCTGACCGCGGTCACGAGCGGGAGGACGAAGGAGACGCCGGTGACGGCGGTGGCGATGCCGATGCGGGCAGCGCGGGGCAGGGCGATACGACGGGCCTGAGCAGGCATGGGGTTTTCCTCTCCGACGCCTGCGAGGTGAGCTGTCGGGTTCGGGCTGGAGTTGCCCGGCCGCATGCGCGGCTTCACCCCGAGCCGGTCCTGGACACCCGCGCCCTGAGGCGCGAACTCCGGTCCGGCGACTTACCTGTGGGTCCCCCACTCCTGCCGTACAGAGTTCGTCTCGAACCACCGGGCAGCGGCAGGACTCGGCGTTCCACCCGGTGGATCCGTCCGGACTGGCCGGGCGGTCGCTGAACTAAAACCCATCCGTTCGGGTGAAGCAATGTCGATCTCTTGAAACGGCAACGATCCCCCCGGACGCGGTGACACTCCGCAGGCCGCACCCCACGGTACGTACACAACCCATTCACCCCCCGCCACTGATCCACGACCCTGCGCCGAGATCCGCGACGCAGCGCACCCGCCCGTTCACGCACCGCCCTCGGCCAACACACCCACCGGTGACCCTTGTCACGTGCGCCCCCGCAGCGCAGGATTCGCCCGTGGCCACCTCCGAGGCCGGCACCCTGCGCCTGGGCACCGCGCAGGGACGCTGGGTACTACTGGCGACGGTGCTCGGCTCCAGCATGGCGATGCTCGACGGCACCGTGGTGAACGTCGCCCTGCCCCGGATCGGCGCCGACCTCGGCGCCTCCCTGGCGTCCCTGCAATGGACGCTGAACGCCTATCTGCTCACCCTGGCGGGCCTGATCCTGCTCGGCGGCGCGCTCGGCGACCGGTACGGGCGGCGCAAGGTCTTCCTGATCGGCGTGGTCTGGTTCGCCGTCGCCTCCGCGGCCTGCGCCGTCGCACCGGACATCCACGTGCTGATCGCCGCCCGCGCCGTCCAGGGCATCGGCGGGGCACTGCTCACCCCCGGCTCGCTCGCCATGCTCCAGGCGGTCTTCCACCCTGACGACCGCTCGACGGCGGTCGGCCTCTGGTCCGGCTTCGGCGGGGTGTCGGCCGCGGTCGGCCCCTTCCTCGGCGGCTGGCTGGTGGACGGTCCCGGCTGGCGCTGGATCTTCCTGCTGAACCTGCCGCTCGCCGCCGCCGTCATCGCGGTCACCACCCGCTCGGTGCCGGAGAGCCGGGACAAGGACGCCTCCGGCCGCTTCGACGTGCTCGGTGCCGTGCTCGCCGCCCTCGCCCTCGGCGCGATCACCTACGCACTGACCGCGGCCGGCGAGGGCCTGTCCCCCGCCGTCTGGGTCAGCGGGGTGATCGGGGTGGCGCTCGGCGTCGCCTTCGTGGCCGTCGAGCGCCGCGCGCCCGAGCCGATGCTGCCGCTCGGGCTGTTCTCCTCACGGCTGTTCACCGCGGTGAACCTGGTCACCCTGTGCGTGTACGCGGCGTTCAGCGGCGTCTTCTTCCTGCTGGTGGTGCAGCTCCAGATCGTGTCCGGGTTCTCACCGCTGGTCTCGGGCTTCGCGCTGGTGCCGATCACCGTGCTGATGCTGCTGCTGTCCGCGCGCGCCGGACGACTCGGCAAACGGATCGGCCCGCGCATCCCGCTCACCGTCGGTCCCGTGCTGTGCGCCGCCGGGGTCCTGCTGATGCTGCGCATCGGCCCCGACTCCTCGTACTGGGTGGACGTGCTGCCCGCCGTCACGGTGCTGGGCTGCGGAATGACCCTGCTGGTCGCACCGCTGACGGCGACCGTGCTGGCCGCCGTCGAGGTCCGGCACGCGGGCATCGCCAGCGGGGTCAACAACGCCGCCGCCCGCGCGGCCGGCCTGCTCGCGGTGGCCGCCCTGCCGACGCTGGCCGGGCTGAGCGGCGACGCCTACCGGGTGCCCGCCTCGGTCGACTCCGCCTTCCACACCGCGATGCTGATCTGCGCGGGCCTGCTGGTCGCCGGCGGGCTGATCGCCTTCGCGACCGTACGGGGCAATGTGCTCGCCCCCGAGGAGCAAGCGGTGGCCGAGCCGAACTGCGACTGGCCGTGCGGCACCACCACCCCGCCGTTCGACCCGGGCCACGTCCCCACGACGCGCGAGGGCCCCGCCACCGGTCCGGCGGCAGGGCCCACGACTCAGAACTGACCAGACGTCAGAGAATGTCGGCAGGCGCGTACTTGGCGGCCTCCGGGTAGGCGGCCGCGACGGCCTCCACCTGGCGGACCACCTCGGCGACCTGGGCACCGGCCGCACCGGTGAAGGACAGCCGGTCGGCCAGCAGCGCGTCCAGCGCGGCCCGGTCCAGCGGGATCCGCTCGTCGGCGGCCAGCCGGTCCAGCAGCTCGTTCTCCCGGGCGCCCGCGCGCATCGCCAGCGCGGAGGCGACGGCGTGCTCCTTGATGACCTCGTGCCCGGTCTCCCGGCCGACGCCCGCGCGCACCGCGCCCATCAGCACCTTGGTGGTGGCGAGGAACGGCAGGTAGCGGTCCAGCTCGGCCTCGATCACGGCGGGGAAGGCGCCGAACTCGTCGAGGACGGTGAGGAAGGTCTCCAGCAGGCCGTCGAAGGCGAAGAACGCGTCCGGCAGCGCGACCCGGCGCACCACCGAGCAGGAGACGTCGCCCTCGTTCCACTGGTCACCGGCCAGCTCGCCGGTCATCGAGGCGTAGCCGCGCAGGATGACGGCCAGACCGTTGACGCGCTCGCAGGAGCGGGTGTTCATCTTGTGGGGCATCGCGGAGGAGCCGACCTGGCCCTCCTTGAAGCCCTCCGTGACCAGCTCGTGGCCGGCCATCAGGCGGATGGTCTTGGCCAGGCTGGACGGCGCGGCGGCCAGCTGGACGAGGGCGGTGAGCACCTCGAAGTCCAGCGAGCGCGGGTAGACCTGGCCGACGCTGGTCAGCACGTGGTCGAAGCCGAGGTGCCCGGCGACCCGGCGCTCCAGCTCGGCCAGCTTCCCGGTGTCACCGCCGAGCAGGTCCAGCATGTCCTGGGCGGTGCCGACCGGGCCCTTGATCCCGCGCAGCGGGTAGCGGGCGATCAGCTCCTCCAGACGGCGGAAGGCGACCAGCAGCTCGTCGGTGATCGACGCGAACCGCTTGCCCAGGGTGGTGGCCTGCGCGGCCACGTTGTGCGAGCGGCCGGCCATGACCAGCTCGGAGTGCTGGGCGGCCAGCTTGGCCAGGCGCACCAGCACGGCCACCGTGCGGTCCCGCACGTGTTCGAGGGACTGGCGGATCTGCAGCTGCTCGACGTTCTCGGTCAGATCCCGGGAGGTCATGCCCTTGTGGATCTGCTCGTGCCCGGCGAGCTCGCTGAACTCCTCGATCCGGGCCTTCACGTCGTGACGGGTGACCCGCTCACGGGCGGCGATCGAGCCGAGGTCGACCTGGTCGATCACTCGCTCGTAGTCGGCGACGGCGTTCACCGGCACCTCGACGCCGAGGTCCTGCTGGGCCTTCAGGACGGCGAGCCACAGGTGGCGCTCAAGGACCACCTTGTGCTCGGGGGACCACAGCTGGGCCAGGGTCGCCGAGGCGTACCGGGAGGCCAGGACATTGGGGATCTGGGGCTTCGCGCTCACGCTTCGCAAGAGTAACAGCCGAGGTCACGCCGGGCGTCGGCGGATGGGCTAGGCTGGGTCAATTGAGCGCCTTTCAGATGACGCCCCACAGCTTCCTCGCCGCAAGGATACCACATTGATGAGCGAACCTCCAGCGACCGCACGGAACTCCAGCGGCGCCCTCGCCACGGCCCTGCGCACCGAGCAGGCCCGCCTCACCCGGCTCTACGCCCGGCTGGACGCCGTGCGCGAACGGGCCCGCCGCACCGCCGACGGCGCCCACGACGGCGCCGCGCCCGGCGGCACCCACCAGGCCCGGCTGGAACGCGAGGTGCGCGCGCGCGAGGCCGCCCGCCACGTCGCCCGGCTGGACGCGGTCGAGCGCGGCCTGTGCTTCGGCCGGCTCGACGAACGCGACGGCACCGTCCACTACATCGGCCGCACCGGCCTCACCGACGAGGCGTACGAACCGCTGCTGCTCGACTGGCGCACCCCGGCCGCCCGCCCGTTCTACACCGCGACCCCCGCCCACCCCGGCCCCGTGGTGCGCCGCCGCCACCTGCACACCCGGGGCCGCGTCCTCACCGGCCTGGACGACGAGGCGCTCGACCTCGCCGGGCTGGACGAGTCCGGTCGACGCGCGCTGGTCGGCGAGGCCGCGCTGCTGGCCGCCCTCGACCGCGAGCGCACCGGCCGGATGGGCACCGCCGTCGCCACCATCCAGGCCGAGCAGGACCGGGTGATCCGCTCCCCGCTGCGCGGCGCGCTGGTGGTCCAGGGCGGCCCCGGCACCGGCAAGACGCTGGCCGCCCTGCACCGCGCCGCCTACCTGCTGTTCACCCACCGCGCCGCGCTGGAGCGCCGGGGCGTGCTGGTGATCGGCCCCAACCCCGGCTTCCTGCGGTACATCGACGAGGTGCTGCCCGCCCTCGGCGAGACCGAGGTGGTGCTGCGCACCGTCGGCGAACTCTTCCCCGGCGTCGCCACCACCGGCACCGACACTCCCGCCACCGCCTTCGCCAAGGGCGGCCCCTGGATGGCCGGGGTGCTCCGCCGCGCGCTGGCCGCCCACCAGACCGCCCCCGCCGAAGGCCTGGACCTCGGCGACGGGTTACAGGTCTCCGCCCGGGCCTGCGCCCAGGCCCGGGACGCCGCCCGCGGCCTGCGGCTGCCGCACAACCGGGCCCGGGGTTTCTACCTGGGCACCCTGCTCGACGCACTCGCCATCTCCCAGGCGCTCGCCCTCGGCCGCCCGTACGACGACGAGGAGGCGCACTACGCCCCGCGCGAGCTCTGGGAGCGGGCGGACGTCCGCGCCGTGCTCGACCCGCTCTGGCCCCGGTTCACCCCTCAGCAGCTGATCGAACGGCTGCTCACCGACCGGGAGTTGCTCACCGAGGCGGCCCCCGAGCACGCGGCCGCCCTGCTCCGCCCGCCCGGCTCCCGCTGGACGGTCGACGACGTCCCGCTGCTCGACGAGGCCGCCGAACTCCTGGGCGCGGAACGGGCACCCGCTCCCGCCGACCAGGATCCGGACGAACTCGCCTACGCCCAGGGCGTGCTGACCATCACCGGGCAGACCGACGACGCCCTGCTGGACTCCGCCGCCCTGGCCGAGCGCTTCCGCGACGACGGCCCGTACCGCTCCACCGCCGAACGCGCCGCCGCCGACCGCACCTGGGCGTACGGCCACGTCGTCGTGGACGAGGCGCAGGAGCTGTCCGCGATGGCCTGGCGCGCCGTCCTGCGGCGCGTCCCGACCAACTCGCTCACCATCGTCGGCGACCTCGCCCAGACCGGATCGCCCGCCGGAGCCCGCAGTTGGGCCGAGATGCTCGACCCGCACCTGCCCGGCCGCTGGCGCGAGGAGCGCCTGACCGTCAACTACCGCACGCCGGCACCCGTCATGGCCCTCGCCTCCGCCGTGCTGCGCACCGCCGTACCCGGCCACCGGCCGCCCGAGTCCATCCGCCCGGGCACCGAGCAGCCGCGCGCGGTCCCCGTCCCGGACGGCGACTTCGCCGCCGCGCTCGCCCGGTGGCCCGGTGGCCCGGGCACCCTGGGCGTGATCGCACCGGACGCCCTGGCCGGACCACTGGACGCGCTCACCGTGGCGGATGCCAAGGGGCTGGAGTTCGACGCGGTCGTGGTGGTCGAGCCGGCCGCGCTCGCCCCGCGCGACCTCTACGTCGCCCTGACCCGGGCCACCCGCTCACTCACCCTGCTCCACCACCGGCCGCTGCCGCCGGAGCTCGCCGGCCTGCTCTGACCGGAACGGCACGGACGGCCCGCGAGGGGCGGGCGGCGCGGGTGCTACTGCGCGCCGCCCGTACGGCCGGCCAGCACCGGCAGCACCTGGGCGCAGATCGAGTGCAGGGCGATCCGCTGCTCGTCGGTCATCGCCTCGAAGGCCTGGTGGGTCCGGGCCATCTCGCCGCGGATGCGGTTCAGGATCTCCCGGCCCTCGGCAGTGATCACCACGATCTTGACCCGCCGGTCACCCGCCGCCGCCTCACGGTTGGCCAGGCCCAGCGACTCCAGCCGGTCCACGATCCCGGTGACGTTCGACGCGTCGCAGCCCAGCCGCCCGGCCAGCGCCCGCATCGGCACCGGCTCCTGCACCGCACCCAGCGCCTTGGCCTGCGAGGAGGAGAGCCCGTGCCGGGCCGCGGCCGCCGCGAAGTCCTGGAAGTACGCGGCACCGACGGCGGCCAACGCCTCCATCAACTCGGCGTTGGTCGGTACGGTCGTCGTCGCTGTCGAACCCATGGGGTCAGCGTACGACCAGGTGCTTCAGCAACTCAAGCTTTGACCGGGGCAACCGTCAGCGAGACACCTCACACCCGCCCGGGGCCCTACAACACCAGCTGGTCGAACAGTCGCCGCAGCTCCGCCTCCGGGTCCGCGGTCAGCCCGGTGTGCACCGGCCCCGGCTGGACGATCGCGCTGCGCGGCGCGGTCAGCCAGCGGAACCGCTGCCCGGCGTTGTCCCCCGCCGCCGGACCGGCCTCCGGCCCGCCGTGGCAGACCGCCTCGATCCCGTGCAGCGCCCGCCGCACGCCCTGCACGTCCGCCACCGGATCCAGCGCCAGAAGCCGGGCCTGGTCCAGGTGGGTACGGGCGGCCAGGTGCGAGCTCTGCCGGCAGTACAGCAGCACCCCGACGTTGACGCACTCGCCGCGCTCGACCCTCGGCACCGCGCGGATCACGGCGTACTCGTAGTCGTGCAGCTCGATGGTGGCCGGCAACGCGGACGGCACGGACCCGGTCATGCGGGCACCTCCGGCAGCCAGTCACGCGGACCGGCCAGTCGCTCGGTCAGCTGGGCACGGTACGCGGCGCGCACCTCGTCGGGCGAGTCGAAGCCGAACTCGTCCACCAGCCAGACCTCCGGAATCTGCGCCACCGCGCCCTCGATCGCCGCCTCGGCGAGCGGCGCGAGCGCCTTGTCGGCCGCCGCCAGGTCCGGCTGGGCCCGCAGCAGCGCGTGGTCCAAGGCGTCGTACGGACGTCGGATCCAGGCGGCGGCGCCCGACCAGTTGTGGTGGAAGATCAGGCTCGCGCCGTGGTCGATCAGCCGCAGCCCGCCGGTCGCCACCAGCAGGTTGGGGTTGCGCCAGGACCGGTCGACGTTGCCGATCAGCGCGTCGAACCAGAGCACCTGCCCGGCGAGCTCCGGGTCCACCTCGAAGCAGAGCGGGTCGAAGTTGAGCGCACCGCTGACGAAGGCCATCCCGAGGTTGGTCCCGCCGCTGGCGCGCATCTGATCCTGGATCTGGTGGTCCGGCTCGCTGCGCGCGAGCACCGGGTCCAGGTCGACCGTCACCAGCTCCGGCACCGGCAGCCCGAGCCGCCGGCCGAGCTCCCCGGCCAGCACCTCCGCGACCAGCGCCTTACGGCCCTGCGCCGCACCGACCCATTTCAGCGCGTAGAGCCGCCGATCGTCGGCCTCGACCAGGCCCGGCATCGAGCCGCCTTCTCGCAGTGGCGTCACGTACCGGATCGCCGTCACCTCGGGTAGCACGGCCGACAGCCTATCGGTGTCACCGCCACTTCTCTCCTCCGCCCGCCGCCACCCCGCACGCCCCACCTCACCTCCCCGCTCCACGGCCCCGGACCCACCCTCCCTCATCCGCCCCGCCCCAGTGGCAGCCCCCGCTGCTCCGTGCGAGTGTGGCGGACAGACATGGGGACCTTCACGGCAAAGGGATGAGCGATGGAACGACCTCGGATCCTGATCGTGGGCGGTGGCTTCGCCGGCCTGGAGTGCGCCCGCCGTCTCGAACGCAAGCTGTCACCGTCGGAGGCCGAGATCTCGCTGGTCACGCCGTTCAGCTACCAGCTCTACCTCCCCCTCCTCCCCCACGTCGCGGCCGGCGTCCTCACCCCGCAGTCCGTGGCCGTCTCCCTGCGCCGCTCGCTGCGCCGCACCCACATCCTCCCCGGCGGCGCCATCGGTGTGGACCCGGCCTCCAAGGTGTGCGTCGTCCGCAAGATCACCGACGAGGTGGTCGCGCAGAAGTACGACTTCCTGGTGCTCACCCCCGGGAGCGTCACCCGCACCTTCGACATCCCCGGCCTCACCGACTACGCCCGCGGCATGAAGTCGCTCGCCGAGGCGGCCTACGTCCGCGACCACGTGATCGCCCAACTCGACCTCGCCTCCGCCACCCTGGACCAGAAGGAGCGCGAGTCCCGGCTCCAGTTCGTGGTGGTCGGCGGCGGCTACGCGGGCACCGAGACGGCCGCCTGCCTCCAGCGCCTGACCACCGCCGCCGCCCACCGCTACCCGCGCCTGGACGCCCGGCAGATCAAGTGGCACCTGATCGACATCGCCCCGAAGCTGATGCCGGAGCTCGGCGACCCGCTCGGAGAGGCCGCCCTGGAGGTGCTGCGCGACCGCGGGATCGAGGTGTCGCTGGGCGTCTCGGTGGCCGAAGTCGGCGCCGAGACGGTCAAGTTCACCGACGGCCGGGTGCTCCCCTGCCGGACCCTGATCTGGACCGCCGGTGTGGCGGCGAGCCCGCTGATCGGCACCCTGGACGCCGAGACGGTCCGCGGCCGGCTCGCCGTGACGGCGGAGATGCGGGTGCCGCAGTTCGAGGGCGTGTTCGCGCTCGGCGACGCCGCCGCCGTCCCCGACCTCGCCAAGGGCGACGGCGCGGTCTGCCCGCCGACCGCCCAGCACGCCGCCCGCCAGGGTCGCACGGTCGCGAACAACGTGATCGCCTCGCTCCGCAACCAGCCCCTGGAGCCGTACTACCACAAGGACCTCGGCCTGGTGGTCGACCTCGGCGGCAAGGACGCGGTCTCCAAGCCGATCGGCGTGGAGCTGCGCGGGGTGCCCGCCCAGGTGGTGGCGCGCGGCTACCACCTGATGGCGATGCGCACCAACGTGGCCAAGTTCCGGGTGGGCACCAACTGGCTGCTCAACGCGACCGCCGGCGACGACTTCGTCCGCATCGGCTTCCTCTCCCGCCAGCCCGCCAGGTTGCGGGATTTCGAGTACACCGACGCATACTTGACGAAGGATCAGGTCCGAGCGCACGCCCAGTCCCTGCTCGCCAAGGGCTGAGCAGCACAGCCGAACGGCGCCCCCGCGGCCTGGCTGCGGGGGCGCCGGATCACTCGGTCACCGTGCGGTCAGGTACATCCCGCTCGCGTCCTGCCCGGCCGTGTTGCGGCACGCGTAGTCGCCGCTCGGGCGCCCCCACAGCAGCGTCAGGCAGCGCCCGACCGCCTGCTGGCCGTAGTAGTTGGGGTGCATCGACTCCTGCAGCGCGCCCTGCGTGGAGTTGAGCCCGCCGTCCAGGAAGCGCGCCCACTCGCTGGTGGTCGCGGACGGGCCGGAGCTCGCGGTCGGCTGCCGGGCGGCCGTCGAGCAGACCTCGCGGCCCTGCAGCATGTCCGACAGGTCCAGGAACTGCGCGCCCTTGGCGGCGGCGACGCCCGCCAGCGCCCGGGAGATCTGCGGCACCATCGAGTCGCGGGCCCAGTCGGCGTCCCCGTCCCAGAACGGGCAGCCGCCGGTGTCGGAGCGGGTCCACCCGCTTTCCGGGTACCGCATCTCGGCGCTGCGCGGGATCGGCGACGGGTAGGACTGCAGCACCAGGCGGTAGTCCGACGACGCGTAACCGGCGTCGGCCATCACCGCGCGGATCTCGTCGACCGCCTTGCCGACCCCGGCCATCGCCGTGGGCATCTTCGAGTCGATCGAGGACTGCGCGGAGTCGTGGCAGTACGAGTACCAGATCAGGTAGTCCTGCACGCAGTTGGAGATGACGTCCGCGAAGCCCAGGTCGTTGCCGCCGATCGACAGGGTGATCAGCTTCACGTTGTTCTGCCGTGCCACGGTGGCGAGTTGGTCGGCCTGCGGGGCCTCGCCCTTGAACGACTTCCCGCCGTTGGCCGCGCGGAAGATGTTCGAGGTGACGGCGCCCGAGCAGGCCAGGTTGATCTCGTTCTGGGCCCCGGTCGAGGCGCTGAGCACCTCGGCGACGTCCGAGCGGTCGCACCCGCTCGCGGCGGTGGCACCGTAGACCCGCGAGGGGTCGTACGAACTGCCGGTCCAGGCCCGGTCGGTGCCGTTGCGGCTGCCGCTGGTACCGGCCGAGTTGCCCTTCCAGCGGCCGGCCTCCCCGGAGATGTAGCTGTCGCCGAGCGTGACGCTGGCGGTGGGCCCGGACGGCACGGCGGCCGGCGTGGCCGGTGCGGCCGAGGCCGGCGAGGCGACGGCCAGGCCCGCGACGGCGAGCGGGAGGGCGAGGGCTGCGGTGAGCAGCCGTCGGCCGGGGCGAGCGGTGCTGCGGGTGATGCTCGAATGGTTCTCGGGCACTGCGAGACTCCTGCGGCTCGGTCTTCCCGAGGTATGGGGAACGGGAAGACGCCTGGGTGAGGGTGGGCCGCCGGCCGGTGGCGCGAAGAAGATGACATGCCCGCGCCGCCTACCGCTAGGCATCTGCGCGAGGTTTCCGCTTTTGTTACCGCCGGGTTCAGACCAGGAGGGCAGCCGACAACCGGATGCCGCCCTCGGTTCACACCCGCCACACCTGCCCCACCCGCGACGGGACCCATCTACGACGGGCCCCATCCCGCACCGGGACCCACCCCGCCCGGGGCTCACACCAGCCGCGACCCGCCCCTGTCCGCCTCCAGCACCGCCGCCAGGTCCTCCGCCAGCTCCCGCGCCTGCGCCGCCTCCAGCCGCGAAGTGGTGAACCGCAGCCCGGGCGGCGACTGGATCCGGTACCGCGCGCCGGGCGCCGCGACCCAGCCGCGCTGCACCAGCGCCGCCAGCACCGAGGTCTCGTCCGGCACCGGCACCCAGACGTTCAGCCCGCTCTGCCCGTGCGCGGTGATCCCGCGAGCCGCCAGCTCGCCCAGCAGTGCGTCCCGCCGGGCCCGGTACGCGGCGGCCACCCGGTCGGCCGGCGCGGCGTCACTGCGCCACAGCTCCGCGACGGTGCGCTGCAGCAGGTGGCTGACCCAGCCGGCGCCCAGCCGCAGCCGGCCGGCCACCCGCCCGATCGTCTCCTGGTCGCCGACCGCCACCGAGACCCGCAGGTCCGGCCCGTACGCCTTGGCCGCCGAGCGCACCACCGCCCAGTGCCGGGTGCCGGCGCCGACCAGCGGGTGGTACGGCTGGTCGACCATGCCGTGCCCGTGGTCGTCCTCGATCAGCAGCACGCCGGGGTGCTCGGCCAGGACGGCCTTCAGCGCCTCGGCCCGCCAGGCGGTGAGCGCCGCCCCGGTCGGGTTCTGCGCCCGGCTGGTGACCACCACGGCCCGGACACCCTCGGCCAGCGCAGCGGCCAGTGCGTCCGGCAGCGGGCCCTCGTCGTCCAGCCGGACGGGCACGTGCCTCAGCCCCAGCGCGGGCAGCAGGTCGAGCAGGCTGCCCCAGCCCGGGTCCTCGACGGCCACCGCGTCGCCGGGGCGCAGCCGGGCGCCGAGGATCCGTTCGATGGTGTCCAGCGAACCGGAGGCGACGGCGATCGGGCCGCCGGGCAGGCCGTCGGCCTCGAAGGAGGCGCGGGCGAGCGCGAGCAGCTGCGGGTCGACGGCCTCGTGCCCGTACAGCACCGGGTCGGTGCGCGCGGCCTCGGCAGCGGCCGCGAGGGCCTGGGCGAGGTCGGGCAGCAGGGCCGGGTCGGGGTTGCCGGTGGACAGGTCGCGGGCGTGCGGCGGGACGGGGATGCGGATCCGGTCGCGCGGGGTGAGCGCGGGCCTGGGCAGGATGCGGCTGCCCTTGCGGCCGGCGGTCTCGATCACGCCGCGGTCGCGCAGCAGCCGGTAGGCGGCGGCGACGGTGTTGGGGTTGACGCCCAGTTCGGCGGCGAGGTCGCGCAGCGGGGGCAGCGCCGTCCCGGGGGCGAGCTGCCCGCTGCTCACGCCCTGCTCGATGTGGGCCGCGATTTCGCTGGCGCGTCGCCCTTTCAGCGGATAGTCTCCTAGCACAAAGCAAATTATGCACTAGTACATAGAGGATGTCATGTCAGCCAGCCCGGAAGGCTCGCCCAGCTACTCCCGCACCCCCAGGACCACCCCCACCCGTTACCGGGACCGGGCCACCTGGGAGCAGGAGGAGATCCACGCCATCCTCGACAGCGCCTACATCTGCCACCTCGGCTTCGTGGTCGACGGCGCCCCCGTGGTCCTTCCGACGATCTTCGCCCGGGTCGGCGGCCGGCTCTACGTCCACGGCTCCACCGGCAGCCGTCCGCTGCGCAACGCCTCCGGCGAGCAGGGCATGCCGGTCTGCATCACCGTCACCCAGGTCGACGCGCTGGTGCTGACCAAGTCCGCGTTCAACCACTCGGTGAACTTCCGCTCGGTGGTCGCCCACGGCACCGCGCACCAGGTCACCGACCCCGAGGAGCTGGACGTCGCGCTCGCCGCCCTGGTCGACCACGCGATACCGGGGCGCTCCGCCGAGGTCCGTCCGGCCAACGCCAAGGAGCTCGCCGCCACCGCCGTCCTCCGGCTGGAGCTGGACGAGGTCTCGGCCAAGACCCGCGAGGACGGCGCCGACGACGACCCGGAGGACACCGGCCTGCCGTACTGGTCCGGCCTGATCCCGGTCACCACCGTGCACGGCACCCCCGAGCCGCACCCCGGCACCACCGTCCCGCTCCCCGCGCACCTGCGCGGCTACCCCCGCTGACGGGAGGCCCACCCGTGCTGATCAGATCCTGGGACCGCGGCGACGAGGAGGAGTGGCGCGCCTGGCTGGCCGAGGGCCGCGACTTCGGCCTGCTCGCGGCCAACGGCGGCCCCGGCGAGGGCCCGGTGCTCGTCCCCACGCACTTCCTGCTGGACGCCGAACGCGGCGAGGTCCTGCTCCATCTCGCCGCGCCCAACCCGCTGCTGGCCGCCGTCCGGGCCGACCCGCAGGTCACCCTCGCGGTCACCGACGGATACGCCTTCGCCCCGGGCCACTGGCGCGGCGCGCCGGGCACGCCCACCAGCTACTACGCCTCGGTCCACTTCCACTGCACCGCCGAGGTGGTGGAGTCCGCGGCCGCCAAGGCGGAGATCCTCAACCGCCAGCTGGCGCACTTCCAGCCCGAGACGCCGGAGGTCCGGGTGGTGCCCGGCGAGGGCGAGTTGGCCCGGCAGCTGCCCGGGCTGCGCGGGCTCCGGCTGACCGTCAACGAGGTGCGGGCCAAGTTCAAGTACGACGACAAGAAGCCCGCCGAGACGCAGTACGCGATCGCCGGCCGGCTCGCCGAGCGCGCCGACGGCCGGGGGCGCGGCCGCGACCAGTACGCCGCCGCCCGTACCCAGTTGCTCCGCCGTCACCGGCGACGCGCCGCCGTACCGCGAACCGCCCCGGAGGGCACCACCGGCCCCTTGGACAACGCCCCGCGCACCGACCGCTCGTACGGCCCGACCCTGCGCACCGACCGACCGCGCGCCACCGGCTGACCGGGGATCACCCGGTCGGCTTCCAACTCGCGCAGGGCGGCCGCGGCGCTGCTCGAATGTGAGACGAGCCCTGCCCACTCGGCGTCAGGGCGGGCCCGTCCACTCCGGGAGCGCGCGTGTCCTCAGTCAACAGCCAACGGGCAGCCGGCGAGGCCCACCTCGGCCACGTGGTGTTCATCTCGGCGGCCGCCGCCATGGGCGGCTTCCTGTTCGGCTACGACAGCGCGGTGATCAACGGCGCCGTGACGGGCATCCAGAAGCACTTCGGGGTCGGCCACGGCACCACCGCCTTCGTGGTGGCCATCGCGCTGCTCGGCTCGGCGGTGGGCGCGGTGATCGCCGGCCGGCTCGCCGACCACCTCGGCCGGGTCCGCACGATGCTGCTGGCCGCCGTACTGTTCGCGGCCAGCGGCATCGGCTCCATGTTCCCGCCGAACATCGAGGCCCTCGCCACCTGGCGGGTGGTCGGCGGCATCGCGATCGGCATCGCCTCGGTGATCGCCCCCACCTACATCGCCGAGGTCGCCCCGACCGCCTACCGCGGCCGGCTCGCCTCCTTCCAGCAGATGGCGATCGTGCTCGGCATCACCGTCTCCCAGCTCGCCAACTGGGCCCTCAACCAGGCCGCCGGCGGCGAGTCCACCAACCACCTCGGCGGCATCCAGGCCTGGCAGTGGATGCTCGGCGTCGAGGCCATCCCGGCCCTGGTGTACGGGCTGATGGCGCTCGCCATCCCGGAGTCGCCGCGCTTCCTGATCGCCGACCACCGCGAGGCGCAGGCCCGCAAGGTGCTGGTCGAGGTCGAGGGCGAGGGGGTGGACCTGGACGCCCGGGTGGCCGAGATCCGCGCGGTGCTGGAGTCCGCTCACAAGCCCCGGCTCAAGGACCTGATGGGCGGCCGTTTCGGCCTGCTGCCGATCGTCTGGGTCGGCATCGGCGCCTCGGTGTTCCAGCAGTTCGTCGGCATCAACGTGATCTTCTACTACTCGTCCTTCCTGTGGCAGTCGGTCGGCATCAACGAGTCCAACTCGCTGCTGATCAGCCTCTCCACCTCGATCATCAACGTGATCGGCACGGTGATCGCGATGGCCCTGGTGGACCGGATCGGCCGCAAGCCGCTGGCCATGGCCGGCTCGATCGGCATGGCGGCCGCGCTGGGCACCGCCGCCTGGGCGTTCTCCTACCGGCACGGCACCGGCAACACCGCCACGCTGGACAACACCCACGCCGTCGTCGCGCTGATCGCCGCGCACGTCTTCGTGCTCTGCTTCGCCTTCTCCTGGGGCGTGGTGGTCTGGGTCCTGCTCGGCGAGATGTTCCCCAACCGGATCCGCGCACTGGCGCTGTCCGTCGCCGCCTCGGCGCAGTGGATCGCCAACTGGGCGATCACCGTCAGCTTCCCGGACCTCGCCGACTGGAACCTCTCCGCGACGTACGCCATCTACGCGGCCTTCGCACTGCTCTCCATCCCGTTCGTGGCCTTCTGCATCAAGGAGACCAAGGGCCGCGCCCTGGAGGAGATGGGCTGACCAGGGCCCGCCCCGCCGAACCCCGCCGCTCGCGGCCCGACCCACCGAGAGGAAACCATGCCTGACCAGGGCGGCTCCCGGCAGAACGTCACCTTCCCGAGCAACGGCCGTACCGCGCACGGCTACCTGGCCCGCCCGCCGCAGGGCTTCGGGCCGGGCCTGGTGGTGGTCCAGGAGTGGTGGGGGCTCACCTCGCACGTCGCCGACGTGGCCGACCGCTTCGCCGCCGAGGGCTTCACCGTCCTCGCCCCCGACCTGTTCGGCGGCGCCACCACCCACGACGGCGCCGAGGCGGCCCGGTTCATGCGCGAGCTCCCGGTCGACCGGGCGGTGGAGGACCTGGCCGGGGCCGTCGACCACCTGCTCGCGCTGGACGGCGTGGTCGGCGACGCGGTCGGGGTGGTCGGCTTCTGCATGGGCGGCGGCTTCGCCCTGCTGCTGGCCGCCCGGGCCGGCGACAAAGTGGCCGCCGTGGTCCCGTTCTACGGCCTGCCGCCCGACCCGGACTTCGACTACCGCGGGCTGACCGCCCATGTGCTCGGCCACTTCGGCGAGCTGGACGGCTCGATCCCGATGGCCACCGTGGACGAGGCCGCGATCCGGATCGGCGAGGCCACCGACGTCCGCCCGGAGATCCACTTCTACCCGGCCGGTCACGCCTTCATGAACGACGAGAACCTGATCGGCACCTACGACCCGCTCCAGGCCCGGATCGCCTGGCGCCGCACCCTCACCTTCCTCTGGGGCCACCTCGGCTGAAACCCCACGCTCCGGCGGGCCCGGCATAAAAACGATGGACACCCGTACGGCCCCACGGCATAGTCACCGGGTGCCGACCCCACCCTCACGTCGCTTCGCCTGGGCGAGCCGCAACTTCCGCATCCAGACCGCCGCCACCGTGATCAGCGGCCTCGGCAACGCCGGCGCCCCCATCGCCACCGCCTTCGCCGTGCTCGGCACCGGCGGCACCACCACCGACCTCGGCTACGTCACCGCCGCCCGGCTGGTGCCCACCGTGCTGCTCATGGTGGTCGGCGGCACCCTCGCCGACCGGCTGCCGCGCCACCTGATCATGGTCGCCGCCAACGTGTTCAGCGGGGTCTCCCAGGCCGTCCTGGCCGCCCTGGTCCTGAGCGGGGACGTCCGGCTCTGGCAGATGCTGGCGCTCTCCGCGGCCGGCGGGGCCGGCTACGCCCTCTACTCCCCCGCCTCCGGCGGCATGATCATGCAGGCCGTCCCCCAGGAGCACGCCGCCCGCGCCTTCGCGGTCTTCCGGATGGGCCTCAACGCCTCCCAGATCGGCGGCGCCGCCCTCGGTGGCGCGCTCACCGCCGTCGTCGGCCCCGGCTGGGTGCTCGCCCTGGACGCCCTCTGCTTCCTGATCGCCGGCGCCCTCCGCTTCCTCCTGGAGCCGGAGAAGGACCCGGCCCCCTCCGGCAGCAGCATGCTTCGCGATCTGCGCGAGGGCTGGCGGGAGTTCGCCTCCCGCCGCTGGCTCTGGGTGATCGTGCTCCAGTTCTCCGTCCTGGTCGCCTGCATCAACGCGGTCGAGTCGGTGTACGGGCCGACCGCCGCCGAGCAGCGGCTCGGCGGCGCGGGTGCCTGGGGCCTGGCAATGTCCGCCTACGGCGTGGGCCTGGTGGCCACAGGCGTCCTGATGACGCGCTGGCGGCCCCGCCGGATCCTGCTGGTCGGCAACTGGGGGGTCTTCCTGTTCGGCGTGCCCGCGCTGGCCCTCGCCACTGGGGTGCCGCTACCGCTGCTGGTCGTCGCGATGTTCCTGTCCGGCGTCGGCGTCACCGTCTTCGGCGTCAACTGGATGGTCGCGCTCCAGCAGGAGATACCCGAGGAGATGTTCTCCCGGGTCTCCGCGTACGACGAACTCGGCTCCTACTCGCTGGCCCCGGTCGGCACCGCGCTGGCCGGCCCCGCCGCCGTGGCGCTCGGCCTGTCCGGCGCGCTCTGGGCGTGCGCCGTCATCTGTCTGGTGCTCAGCGCGGTCGTCCTCGTGGACCCACAGGTGCGTCGGCTGAGCCGCCGAAGCACGACGGACGCACCGATGCCCGTCAGCGAGCCCGCGCCCGCCCCGTGAGCGCCCTGTGCGCCCCGCGTGCGCCCACCCGTGGGAAACCGGAGGTGCGCGAGGGTCGTCCGAACAGTCGGGAAACACCACCGTCTCCGAGGGGCCACCGGTGCCGAAGCCACTGCTGTTCCTGGACGTCGACGGCGTCCTGAACCCGCTCTGCCCGTACCCGGACGCCGAATTCGACACCCACACCCTGTTCGGCCACACCGTCCTGCTGTCCACCCGGCACGGCGCCTGGCTGCGCGAACTCGCCGGAACGTACGACCTGGTCTGGGCCACCACCTGGGAGGAGCACGCCAATGCCCACATCGCCCCGGCAATCGGCCTGGACCCGCTCCCGGTGGTCACCTTCACCGGCTACGTCCCCCAGCCCGGCGACCCGCGCGTCCCGCTGATGGAGCTGTTCTCCGCGGCCAAGTGGGCCCCGCTGCTGCGCTACGCCGAGGGCCGGCCGTTCGCCTGGGTGGACGACGTCATCCCACCCCGGCTGGTCCGCCGCTCCCGGTGGCGCCGGGACCGCCTGTTGCTGCGCGTCGACCCCGGCCAGGGCCTGGAACGCCGGCACGTCGACCGGCTGCTCGCCCGCCCGCCGCGCGGCCGGGCGCTGTCGCTCAGGGGGTCGGCAGCCAGCTGACGTGCCCGGCCAGCAGCGCGTACCCGGCGAAGGCCACCGTGTCGATCAGCGCGTGCGCCGCCACCAGCGGCATCACCCGCCCCCACCGCCGGTACAGCAGGCAGAACACCACGCCCATCACCATGTTGCCGACCAGCCCGCCGACCCCCTGGTACAGGTGGTACGAGCCGCGCAGCACCGAACTCGCCGCCACCGCCGCCGGCCAGGACCACCCCAGCTGCCCCACCCGGCGCAGCAGGTAGCCGAGGACGACGACCTCCTCCAGGATGGCGTTCTGCCAGGCAGACAGCACCAGCACCGGCAGCCGCCACCAGACGTCCGGCAGCCCGGACGGCGCCACCGTCAGGTTGTACCCGGCCGCCTGCGAGGCCAGGTAGAGCGCCAGCCCCGACCCGCCGATCGCGGCCGCGACGGCGGCGCCCCGCCCCAGGTCGCGCAGCTTCTGCCCGAGGTCGAAGCCCAGCACCCGTAGCGCGACGCCCTCGCGCACGAGCAGGTAGCCGACCAGCACCACCGGCATCAGCCCGCGCCCGATGTAGTACAGCTGCCACACCAGGTCCAGCCAGGGCCGCCCGGGCGCCCGCGAGCCGTTCAGCGTGGCTACCTGCTGGCCGAGCTTGAGCGGTTCGGTGAGCGAGCCGGTGAAGCTGATCAGCGCGCTGATCCCGCTGGCCCCGAGGGAGAGGCCGAGGACGATCAGCAGCTCCACGCCGAACAGCCGACGGGTGGGCTTCGCGGTCTCCGGCGCGGTCGGGACGGTGGTCACGGGGGCTCCAGCGGACGGGCGGTCGCTCCGGCCGTCGGCCGACCGCCGGAGCGATCATCCTGACACAACCGCCTGACCGCCCGGTGAGGAGGTCTCAGCCCACCGGCCAGGTGTGCACCGGCTCGCCGCCGCGCATGTGTTCGGCGTAGCGCCTGGTCATCGCGGCGAGCGCGGCCGGCCGGTCCATCCCGTACTGCTCGCGCAGCCGGTGGAAGGTCGCGCTCTGCCAGGACGCGCCGTTGGTGTGGCGCAGGCAGCGCTGCTCGATGATGCCCAGGTAGCGGTCCCGGTCGGCGGGCTCCACGCCCCACTCGTCGAGGCCCTGGTAGGCCATCGGCAGCAGGTCGTTCAGCACCAGGTCGACCGCGGACACGGTCTGCAGCCCGCCGCCGCGCCCGGCCCGCCCGGGGCGCGGCCACTGGAACACCGCGTCGATGCCGTACCGGGCGCCCTGCCGGAAGTTCTCGTCCGCCCGCTCGAACGGCAGCCGGGTCCAGACCGGCCTGGGCTGCTCGGCGAGCACCCGTACCAGCCCGTAGTAGAAGGCGGCGTTGGCCAGCGTGTCGGCCACCGTCGGTCCGGCCGGCAGCGCCCGGTTCTCCACCCGCAGGTGCGCCACCCCGCCCGCGACGTCGTACACCGGGCGGTTCCAGCGGTAGATGGTGCCGTTGTGCAGCCGCATCTCGGCGAGCCTGGGCGCCCCGCCGGAGGCCAGCACCTTCAGCGGGTCCTCGTCGTCGCAGATCGGCAGCAGCGCGGGGAAGTACCGCAGGTTCTCCTCGAACAGGTCGTACGCCGAGTCCACCCAGCGCTCGCCGAACCACGTGATCGGGCGCACGCCCTGCGCCTTGAGTTCCGCCGTACGAGTGTCACAGGCCTGCTGGAAGAGTACCGGGCGGGTCTCCCGCCACAGCTCCCGCCCGAACAGGAACGGCGAGTTGGCGCCGAGCGCGAGCTGCGGCCCGCAGATCGCCTGGGCCGCGTTCCACACCGAGGAGAACCGCTCCGGGGTCACCTGGAGGTGCAGCTGGAGCGAGGTGGCGGCGGCCTCGGCCACCATGGTGATCGACTCCAGCTGGAGGTGCTCGACCCCCTCGATGTCCAGCGTGATGTCCTCCCCGCGGGCGGCCAGGATCTGGTCGCTGAGCAGGCTGTACCGCTGGTTGTGGCTCATCGCGTCCAGCCCGGTGTGGGAGTGCTCCAGGGTCGGCAGGATGCCCACCATGACGATCCGGGCGCCGGCCTCGGCCGCCTGCCGGTCGGCGTAGCGCAGACCGGTGTCGATCTCCTCGCGCAGTTCCTCGAAGACGTGCCCGCAGAGCCGGTGCGGCGTGATGTTGACCTCGATGTTGAACCGGCCCAGTTCGGTCTGGAAGTCGCTGGATCCGATCGCGCTCAGCACCTGGGCGTTGTTCATGGCCGGCAGGCCCTGCTCGTCGGCCAGGTTGAGCTCGATCTCCAGGCCCATCACCGCCCGCGGCCGGTCGAAGCGGTCCTCCCGGAGCATCCGTCCGAGCGCTTCGAGACACGTGTGGAGCTTGCGCCGGTACAGCTGCCGGTCCGCCAGTTCCGCCCGAGTCGCCACGACCTTCTCGCCCACGGTCCCCTCCTCCAGAGCCACCCCGTCGAGCACCCGGTCGACCGACCGTGCAAGCATCATGCCCACCTCGAAGATCGATACCCGAACGCGCGTACTGGCTTGCATTGCAAGGCATCTGACGGAAAATCAGACGAACTGTGGACTTGCCCGGCACCACGGCCTGTGATAAACAGATCACCCTGCGCACCTGTTCGAATTTGCACAGCGCTCCGGCCGGTCCGCCTCGCCCCGAAGCCCTCGTCGACGGCGACAACCGTGCCGGCACCGCGATCCTGCACAACCGGACACGGCCGGGCCCCGTCACCGAAGACGCGTCGCCGCGCCACGCCGGTATGCCGCACTCGCACGCCGATCTCGCTTGGAGAGGCGGACCCCGCCATGACTCTGCAACCCCCTCAGCCCCCGCCGAGCGCCCTGCGCGCGGTCCTGGGCGCGCTCGACTCGGAGACCGCGCTGCGCCAGCCCGCCGCCGCAGCGCTGCGTCATCCGACCGGCCCACTGCTCCCCGCCCACCCGCTCGCGGTGCACGTCCTGAACGGCCCGCGCCCGGAGCTCCCGGCCGCCCGCCGCACCGGCTGGCGCTTCCTGATCAAGGACGGCGCCGAGGTGGCCGCCGCCGCCGAGGTGGTGCAGAGCGCCGAGGGCCACAGCTTCTCCCACTTCACCGCCGGCCCCTACCTCGACTCGACGGTCCGGGCGCTGCGCGAGGCCTGGCAGCTCGCCCAGGGCTCCCGGACCCGTCGACAGCCCCGGCTGCTGACCTTCCCCGGCCAGTACGCCACGGCGCTCTGGCTGCACAGCCCCGACACCGGCCCGGCCGCCGACCTGCTGATCCCCCTGGCCCCGGCCCCGCTCGGTGTCACCGCGCACCGTGCCTACCCGGCCGCCGAACTGCTGCCGCTGCTCGCCCGCACCCCGCTCGCCAGGCCACTGCTGCTCGGCTCCTCCTGACCCGCCGGCACCCCGAGGGCCGCCGGGCCCACCTGCCCGGCGGCCCTCGGCCGCGCCCGCACGTCCGCCCCGAAGCTCGTCACCCGAACGGGGACCACCCATCCGCGGCATCCGGCATGGCCCGATCGGGCCATGCCCCGACTGGCCCGTTGGGGCGCCTTTTCCCCTCGGCCCCACCTGAACGGGTGATCTGTGCCCGGGAGTTGTGGCGCATGTCACGAAATCCCTGCGCGCGGGTCCGCAGATGCCGACACTGGGAACCAGCGTGGAAGGACCACCTGTCCTACCCACTTGAGCGCCAGTCCACACCTGGCCTGCGCGCGGACAGGATCCGACCACCGCGGCGGTTCCGGGCGGCACGAACCTCCGGCAACCGCACCACGGGGAGGATCGCAGAGCGAATCGAGGGTACGCGTATGTGCCAGCACCGTCCTGAGTGCCCGTCGGCCGAGTCCGAGGACCGCGAGGCGGCCGCGTCGGTGGCCCGCCACCCGGAGCAGGGCTGGAGCCTGCTCTGCAACGGCGTCGTCCTGTTCGAGGACACCGGAGAACTGCTGCCCGACGGCCGGGTGATCGCCCCGCGCCGCCCCGTCGCCCACGCGGCCTGACCACCCGGTCCGGCCGTACGGCGGGGGCAGCCGCCGACTCGACCAGCGCAACGGGCAGGGCCCCGGCGGAAGCTCCGCCGGGGCCCTGCCGTCAGCCCGGACCTCTCGGGCCCGGACCGGTCAGACGCCGTACTCGTCCAGCGGCGGGCAGGAGCAGACCAGGTTGCGGTCGCCGTACGCGCCGTCGATCCGGCTCACCGGCGGCCAGTACTTGTCCGCCGGGTTGACGCCCGCCGGGAAGACCGCCTCCTGCCGCGAGTAGCCGTGCGCCCAGTCGCCGGCCAGCGTGGCGGCGGTGTGCGGGGCGTTGCGCAGCGGGTTGTCGTCGGCCGCCCACTCGCCCGAGCCGACCTTGTCGATCTCGGCCCGGATGGTGATCATCGCGTCGCAGAACCGGTCGATCTCGTGCAGGTCCTCGGACTCGGTCGGCTCGATCATCAGCGTGCCGGCCACCGGGAAGGACATCGTCGGCGCGTGGAAGCCGTAGTCGATCAGGCGCTTGGCGATGTCGTCCACCGTCACGCCCGTCTCCTTGGTCAGCGGGCGCAGGTCGATGATGCACTCGTGCGCGACCAGCCCGCCCGGACCGGTGTAGAGCACCGGGAAGTGCGGCGCCAGGCGCTTGGCGATGTAGTTGGCGTTCAGCACCGCGACCTGGGTCGCGTGCTTGAGACCCTCGCCGCCCATCAGCCGGACGTACGCCCAGGAGATCGGCAGGATGGCCGCCGAGCCCCACGGCGCGGCCGAGATCGGGCCCACGCCGGTGGCCGGGCCGGCCTCCGCCTGGAGCGGGTGGTTCGGCAGGTACGGCGCCAGGTGGGCGCGCACCGCGACCGGGCCGACGCCCGGACCGCCACCACCGTGCGGGATGCAGAAGGTCTTGTGCAGGTTCAGGTGCGAGACGTCCGCGCCGAACTTGCCCGGCTTGGCGAGGCCGACCAGGGCGTTCAGGTTGGCGCCGTCCACGTACACCTGGCCGCCGGCCTCGTGCACCAGGGCGCAGATGTCGGTGATCTGGGTCTCGTACACGCCGTGGGTGGACGGGTAGGTGACCATCAGCACGGCAAGGTTGTCGCGGTGCTTCTCGATCTTGGCCTTCAGGTCATCGACGTCCACGTCGCCGTCGACCAGGGTCTTCACCACGACCACGCGCATGCCGGCCATCACCGCGGAGGCCGCGTTGGTGCCGTGCGCCGAGGACGGGATCAGGCAGACGTCGCGCTGGGTGTCCCCGTTGGCGTGGTGGTAGGCGCGCACGGCGAGCAGACCGGCCAGCTCGCCCTGCGAACCCGCGTTCGGCTGGATCGACACGGCGTCGTAGCCGGTCACCTCGACCAGCTGCTGCTCCAGCTGGCGGATCAGGGTCAGGAAGCCCTGGGCCTGGTCGATCGGCGCGAAGGGGTGCAGCTGGCCGAACTCCGGCCAGGTCACCGCCTCCATCTCGGTGGTCGCGTTGAGCTTCATGGTGCAGGAGCCCAGCGGGATCATGCCGCGGTCCAGCGCGTAGTCCCGGTCCGACAGGCGGCGCAGGTAGCGCAGCATGGCGGTCTCCGAGCGGTGGCTGTGGAAGACCGGGTGGGTCAGGTACTCGTCCTCGCGCAGCAGCGCGGCGGGCAGCGCCTCGGCGGCCTCGGCGACCTCGACGGCGGGGACGCCGAACGCGGCCCAGACGCCGGCCAGGTGCTCGCGGGTGGTGGTCTCGTCGGTGGAGACGGAGATCCGGTCCGCGCCGTCCTGGTGGACGTTGATGCCGTTGGCGCGGGCGGCGGCGGCGATCTCGGCGGCGCGGCCCGGGACGACGGCGGTGACGGTGTCGAAGAACTCGCCGTGCAGCAGCTCGACGCCGCCGGCCCGCAGGCCCTCGGCGAGGGCGGCGGCGTAGCGGTGGGTGCGGCGGGCGATGTCGGCCAGGCCGTCCGGGCCGTGGTAGACGGCGTACATCGAGGCCATCACGGCGAGCAGCACCTGGGCGGTGCAGATGTTGCTGGTGGCCTTCTCGCGGCGGATGTGCTGCTCGCGGGTCTGCAGCGCCAGGCGGTAGGCGCGGTTGCCGTCCACGTCGACGGAGACGCCGACCAGGCGGCCGGGCAGCGAGCGGGCGTACTCGGCGCGCACCGACAGGTAGCCGGCGTGCGGGCCGCCGAAGCCCATCGGCACGCCGAAGCGCTGCGAGGTGCCGCAGGCGATGTCGGCGCCCAGCGAGCCCGGGGACTTGAGCAGGGTCAGCGCAAGCAGGTCGGCGGCGACGGCGACGATCGCGCCCAGGCCGTGCGCCTGCTCGATCACCGGGGCGAGGTCGCGGACCACGCCGGTGGCACCCGGGTACTGGAGCAGCACGCCGAAGACACCGCGCTCGGCGATCTCGGCCGGGATGCCCTCGGACAGGTCGGCGACGACGACCTCGACGCCGGTCGGCACGGCACGGGTGTTGATCACCGCGACGGTCTGCGGCAGGGTCTCGGCGTCGACCAGGAAGACGCCGCCCTTGACCTTGGTGACGCGGCGGGCCAGCGCCATCGCCTCGGCGGCCGCGGTGCCCTCGTCCAGCAGCGACGAGCCGGAGGTCGGCAGGCCGGTCAGGTCGGAGACCAGGGTCTGGAAGTTGAGCAGCGCCTCCAGGCGGCCCTGCGAGATCTCCGGCTGGTACGGGGTGTAGGCGGTGTACCAGGCCGGGTTCTCCATGACGTTGCGCAGGATCACCGGCGGGGTGAAGGTGCCGTAGTATCCCAGGCCGATCATCGGCTGGAGCACCTGGTTGCGGCCGGCCAGCTCGCGCAGCTCGGCGAGGACCTGGGCCTCGGTCCGGCCCGCGGGCAGGTCCAGGGCGGTGATGGAGCGGATCGCCTCGGGCACCGCGGTGGCGGCGAGTTCGTCCAGCGAGCCGTAGCCGACGGACGCCAGCATCTTCTCCTGTGCGGAGGCGTCGGGGCCGATGTGGCGGTTCTCGAAGGGGCTGGCCAGCTCAAGCTCGGTGAGGGTCGGGGCGCCGGTGGGGCGTCCCGCGTTCGGCTGGGCGTTCATGGTGGTCGAGGCCTCCTGGTCACGGACCGGCGGGGGTACGCACGCCGGCCGGCCTTCACCGCTGCGGACAGCGGACCAGCCTGGGCGGGCGAACCCAACAGGCCTCCCCCTCTGTCATCGGGACCTGAGAGCTTCACCCGCACGGGGCGCCGTGGGCGCTCCGCCGGCTTGCACCGTCGGTGAGGGTGGTGATCGCCGGCTCCCGTGCCGACGCCCCTGCCCTGCTTTCCAGAGTGACCTACCCCACACGGTACGGATGCCTGAGAGATTCCGGGGAGGAGTTGCTCCTTCGGCGCTCCGACCAGCGGTTTTCGCAGTCGGAGACTCTCCCGAGCGGGCTCTGCGGTCGCCGCCCAGGGTACCAGCGGGAGGCGCCCCGATCACGGGTGCGTCAGGTCACTCGGGGTCTACGCGCGTCCCCCGGACGGTCCAGCGCGCAGCCCGTCCGGCGCACCCCGGTCGCACCCGTCCGATTCATGGCTTTTGGTGTGAAGTGGTGGACGGAACGGGCGCTCCGGCCGCCTTCCTGCGGGAGCTCCGCAGGCTCAGCGCACGGGAGGAAAGAGTGCAGACCGACATCGACCCGCGGGACCTCATCGGTCACAAGGCCGTCGACCGCAACGGAGACAAGATCGGCACGGTCGACGAGGTCTACCTGGACGACGCCACCGGCCGGCCCGAGTGGGCCGCGGTCCGGACCGGCATCTTCGGCCGGGACGCCTTCGTCCCGCTGACCACGAGCGAGTTCTCCGGCGACGAACTCCGGGTGCCGTACGACAAGTCACTGGTGAAGGAGTCGCCGGACTTCGGCGTCGGCCAGCACCTGTCCCCCGCCCAGGAGCTCCAGCTCTACCGCTACTACGGGCTCGACACCCCGGCGTACGGCCGCTCGAACGACGATGACGTGAGCCACTCCGAGCAGCCCGACCTCGACTTCGGCACCACCGCGGCCGCCGCCCCGACGACCGCGGCGGCCCCGGCCAAGTCGCTCACCTTCCACACCGCCGAGCACTCCCCCGAGCCCGCCCCGGCCAGAACCCCCACTGCCGCCGCACCCCCAACCGCCGACACACCCAGGACCACCCCGGAGGCCGACATGCGGAACCTCGGCGCCCCCACAGCCGCCACCACCTTCCCGGCGGCCGCGCCCACCTCCGCCCATGCCGACGCACCTGCCACACCTGCCGCACCTGCCGCACCCACCACGGGACCGAGGCCACAGCCCTTCTCCGCCTCCGCCGACACACCCACCACACCCGCCGCACCCACCACGGGACCGAGGCCCCAACCCTTCTCCACCCCCGCCGACACACCCACCACACCTGCCACACCCACCACGGGACCGAGGCCCCAACCCTTCTCCACCCCCGCCGACACACCCACCACACCCGCCGCACCCACCACGGGACCGAGGCCCCAACCCTTCTCCACCCCCGCCGACACACCCGCCACACCCACCACGGGACGGAAGCCGCAGCCGCAGCCCGCCTCCGCTCCCGCCGCCGCCCGCGCGGCGACCATCGCCACCGCGAAGGCCGGCGCCGCCCCCAGCAGCCCGGTGGAGATCACCTGCCGCGAGGAGCGGCTGGAGATCACCACCGAGTGGCACACCCTCGGCACCGCGAAGCTGCGCAAGTACGTGACGACCGAACAGGTCGAGCGCCGCGTCCCGGTGGTCCGCGAGCGCGTCCGGGTCGAGCGGACGCCGGTCAGCGACGCCGAGCGCGCCACGCTCACCGAGAAGGAGATCACCGAGGCCGTCGAAGAGGTCACCCTCCGCGAGGAACGCGCGGTGGTCCGCAAGCACCTCGCCCCCATCGAGCGGGTCCGCCTGGTCGTCGAGCGGTACACCACCGAGGAGGTGATCCGGGACGAACTCCGCCGCGAGCACGTCGAGGTCCACGACACCACCGCCGCCCAGACCCCTGCCTCGTCGTCGGCGACCCCGCCGACCGGGCCGACCCCGCCCGCCACCCCGCCCCGCCCCTCACCGCTGCGGCCGCTCGTCTGACAGCACCCACGACCAGGGCCCCGGACACCGTCCGGGGCCCTGGTCGCGCACGCGACCGTTCACCTCCGCCGCAGGCGCCCTCCACGCACCCTCCACAGCCCCTTGTCGCGTACCCGACCCTTCGCCTTTGCCAAAGCTTAACCAGTCGATATTTGACACTCTGAAGTATCCCCCTGCATGGTTACTTCAGTTCATTCACTATGTACGGGAGGAAGCAACCGTGAGTGAGGCACCACAGCCCACCACCGCGGCCGAGAAGCAGAGCAGCGCCCGGGTCCTGCCGGCCCTCATCCTGGCGATGCTGTCGTTCAGCGTGGTGCAGACCGCGGTCGTCCCGATCCTGCCCTCGCTGGCCAAGGAACTGAGCGTCTCCGCCTCCAGCATCACCTGGCTGATGACCGCCAACCTGCTCTCCGCAGCCGTGCTGACTCCCCTCCTGGGCCGCTTCGGCGACCTCCGGGGCCGCAAGCCGATGCTGCTGATCTCGCTGGCCGGCCTGGTCGCCGGTTCGGCGCTGGCGGTCAGCACCCACTCCTTCACCTGGCTGGTCGTCGCCCGTGTCCTCCAGGGCGCCGGCGGTGGCGTCCTGCCGCTGGCGATCAGCATCGTCCGTGACGAGCTGCCCAGGCAGAAGGTGACCGGCGGCGTCGCCGCCATCAGCGCCTCGATGGGCGTCGGCTCCGGCCTCGGCCTGGTCGCCACCGGCCTCCTGCTGGAGCACTGGGACTACAAGTCGATCTTCTGGATGGGCCTGGTCTTCGGCCTGATCGCGGTCGCCCTGGTCGCCTTCCGCGTCCCGTCCGACCCGGTCACCGACAAGGACGGCGGCGCCGACCCGCTGGGCGCCCTCACCCTGGCCGGCTGGCTCTCCGCGCTGCTGGTCGCGGTCAGCCAGGGCAACCACTGGGGCTGGACCTCCAACAAGACCCTCGGCCTGTTCGCCGTCGCCGCCGTGGTCGCCCTGGTCTGGGGGATCATCGAGACCAAGGTCGCGCACCCGCTGGTGGACATGAAGATGATGGCCCGTCCGGCCGTCGCCTTCACCAACGTGGCCGGCCTGCTCATCGGCTTCGGCATGTACGGCTCCTTCATGGTCATCAGCAACTTCGCCCAGACCCCGGAGAAGCTGACCCACTACGGCTTCACCGCCACCGTGCTGCACGCCGGCATCATGCTGCTGCCGTCCGCGATCGGCTCGATGGTCGCCGCGCCGGTCGGCGCCCTGCTGATCGCCCGTCGCGGCCCGCGCCTGCCGCTGGTCCTCGGTGGCGTCCTCGGCGCCGTGGCGATGGCCTACCTGGCCGTGCGCCACGGACAGGAGGGCGACATCTACACCGCCTCGGCGATCTTCGGTCTCGGTGTGGGCCTCGCCTTCGCCGCGATGCCGGCCTACATCAACGACGCCGTCCCGGCCGAGCAGAGCGGCATCGCCAACGGCATGAACTCCGTGCTGCGCACGGTCGGTGGCGCGATCGGCACCGCCGTCATGGCCGCCATCCTCACCGGCGACACCATGAAGCTGCCGCCGCAGATCCCGCTCTCCCTGCCCACTCTGGACGCCTACAAGCACGCGTTCTGGACCGCGGCCGTCGTCTGCATCGTCGCCGGTGTCGTCCCGTTCCTGATCCGCGGCGCCACGTCGGCCGCCACCCCGACCGTCCTCGGCGGTTCGGCCCAGCAGGACTCCAGCCCCGAGCTGGTCAAGACCGACGCCTGACGAGGCGTCCGGCCCCCGCGCTCAGGGACAGGGCGCGGGGCCCGGTCTCCGTACGTCGCGAGGGCATCACGACCGTACGGCGTCCGGTACGGTGATCGGCCCCGCCCGGTACTCCCCCACCGGGCGGGGCCGCTTCGTGTTTCAGGCCCCCTCCTCCGGCCCGCCGGCCGCATCCGCGTCCGGCACACCGTCCTCGCCCTCGTCCCGGCGCAGCGGCAGCGGCCTGGACGGTTCGAGCGCCGGGTCGTCCACCGCGAAGGTCCGCACCCGCCCCGGCTCGCTCCACGGCGTCTCGAACCGTACGGTGACCCTCCCGACGCCGCTGCCCTGCACCCAGCCCGGCCCGAACTCCTCGTGCCGGACGTCCTGTCCGGGCATCCAGCGCCGCACCACGACGGCCTCCGGCTCCTCCTCGGCCTCCTCGGCCTCGGCCGCCGCCTCCGCGTGCTCCGCAGCTTCCTCCCGCAGCGCCTGCGCGAACAGGTCCTCCTGGGTGTAGTCGGCGAGTTGGGCGACGCCCACGCCGAGCAGCCGGACCCCGCCTGTGATGTCCACCTGTTCGGCCAGCCGGCGCGCCGTCGCGGTGATCACCGTCTCGTCGTCGGTGGGCCCGCCGAGCGTTTCCGAGCGGGTCAGCGTCGAGAAGTCGAACCGCCGGACCTTGAGCACCACCGTCCGCCCCGAGCGCCCGGCCGCCCGCAGCCGCCGCACGCACCGGCCGGCCAGCGTCTCCACCTCGCGCAGCACCCGTTCCCGGTCGGCCAGGTCCACCTCGTAGGTGTCCTCCACCGACACGGACTTGGCATCCTGGTCAGCGATCACCGGCCGGTCGTCCAGCCCTGTCGACATCTGGAAGATCCCGGCGCCGTGCGCCCGCCCGACCAACTGCACCAGTTCCGCCTCCCCCGCCTCCGCGAGGTCGGCCACCGTGTTCAGCCCGGCCCGGCGCAGCACCTGCTCGGTGGCCGGCCCGATCCCGGGCAGCGCCCGCACCGGCAGCGGGCCGAGCACGGCCCGCTCCTGCCCGGGCTCGATCATGACCAGCCCGTCCGGCTTGGCCTGCTCGGAGGCGATCTTGGCCATCAGCTTGGACCCGGCCGCCCCGACCGAGCCGGTCAGGCCGGTCAGCCGCTGGATGTCCGCCCGCAGGTCCTCCGCCAGCGCGAGCACCAGCCGCTCGCCGGTCTCGTGGTCCGCCTCCAGCAGCGCCGGACCATACGGACCGGCCTCCAGGTCCACGAAGGCCTCGTCCAGGCTGAGCGGCTGCACCAGCGGGGACAGCTGCCGCAGCAGCCCCATCACGATCTCGCTGTTCTGCCGGTAGGCCTCGAACCGCCCCGACAGGAAGGCTGCGTTGGGGCAGAGCCGGCGCGCCTGCGCCATCGGCATCGCCGAGTGCACCCCGAACCTCCGCGCCTCGTACGAGGCCGTGGAGACCACCCCGCGCCCGCCGAGCCCGCCGACGATCACCGGTTTGCCGCGCAGGCTCGGCTTGGCCGCCTGCTCCACCGCCGCGAAGAAGGCGTCCATGTCGAGGTGGATGATGCTCGGCAGAGATCGCACCCGCCGATCATCGCGTACGGGTCCGACAGTGCGTACGAACCCGGCCGGACGCCCCGCGGCCGGCCCCCGGTGGCTACCCCTTCGCCGCCTCCGCCAGCGCCTTCGGAATGCCGTCCTCCTTGGGCCCGAGGAACACCGGGTCCGGCCGCAGCCAGGCGTTGGCCGCCGCCTTGCCCGCCCCGGCGATCTCCCGCAGCCCGCCGTACAGCCAGGTCGCGTCGTGCAGCTCCGGCACCCCGACCGCGTACGAGCGGATGCCCGCCGCCTCGCACAGCGCCAGCGCCCGGCGGACGTGGAAGTCCTGGCTGACCAGCACCGCGTGGTCCACCCCGAAGATCCGGTGCGCCCGGGTGCAGGAGTCCCAGGTGTCGAAGCCCGCGTAGTCCCGGACCACCCGGTCCTCGGGCACCCCGTGCTGGGTCAGGTAGGTGTACATCGCGTCGGGCTCGTCGTACTCGACCCGCCCGTTGTCCCCGGTCACCAGGATCGCCTGCACCTTCCCGTCCCGGTACAGGTCCAACGCCGCGACCAGCCGGTGCTCCAGGTAGGGCGAGGGCTTCCCCTGGTCCAGCCCGGCGCCGAAGACCACCGCGACCGGCGCGGCGGGCGCGCTCTCCACCGTGCCGACCCGGTCCCCCGCGGCGCACCACACCCAGGCGCTCGGCGCCAGCGCCAGCGAGCAGAGCACCGTCCCGACCTGGAACACCCTGCGCTGCGTCGGCCGCCGCCGCAGCCGCGTCCCCAGCAGCCCGGCCCTGCGCCGCAGCAGCCCCGCTATCCCGGTGCCGACCCCCACGTGCCCTCCCTCGATCAGGTCAACCAGGCAACACGACGAGGCCGCGGGCCCGAACGGTTCCCCGCCCGGGCCCGCGGCCCCGTCGAACGCCTGCTCAGACCGCCCGGTTGCGCCGCTGGGCCAGCTCGTCGGCCGGGTCGTGCCCGACCAGGGTCTCGCCGGTGTCGGTGCGCTCGGCGTGCAGCCGCCCGAGGGTGAGCTCCAGCTCCTGCCAGACCGCCCCGACCGCGATGCCGAAGACGCCCTGACCGCTCTTCAGCAGGTCCACCACCTGCTGCGGCGTGGTGCACTCGTACACCGTCGCGCCGTCGCACATCAGCGTCATCCCGGCCAGGTCGCCATGATCGGCGGCCTGGAGGTGGGCGACCGCCACCCGGATGTTCTGCAGCGAGACGCCCGCGTCGAGCAGCCGCTTCACGATCTTCAGCAGCAGGATGTCGCGGAAGCTGTAGAGCCGCTGACTGGTGGACGGGTACGCGGTGCGGACGCTGGGCTCCAGCAGTCCGGTGCGGGCCCAGTAGTCCAGCTGGCGGTAGGTGATGCCGGCCGCCGCGCAGGCCGTCGGGCCGCGGAAGCCGAGCAGTTCGGATGTCGGGGCCAGCCGCTCGATGGCCGGCTGGCCCGGTTGTACGGCCGGGAACCTGCCCATCCGGGGGAGATCCGTGACGGTGCGAGCGGTGCGCGGCATGTGCACGGCGCACCGGCCTCCCACGGCCGCGTCATCGCCGGTGCTGCTCATGCCTGCCTCCGTCCACTTGTGCTGCGGGCAACCCGACTGCGGGCATCGGCCACCCGGACAGCCACTCCTGACGGTAGGCAGTCCCCTATGACCCGTCAACGATCGCCACGCCGGGTCAGACAAACCACATCACTCAGGAGAGTGGTTTTTCGTGCCCCTAGTGTGGGTAGGTGGACGGTTTTTGGCAAAACGGGCGGTTCACATAGCCGCCCGACCGGCCCCGCTACTGCGGGCCGCTGCCCCCGAAGTCCTCGGGCGACACCTGGTCGAGGAACTCGCGGAACTTCTCGACCTCGTCCTCCTGCTCGTCCGGGATCGCGATGCCCGCCTCGGCGAGCACCTCCTCGCTCCCGTAGATCGGCGTGCCGGTGCGCAGCGCCAGCGCTATGGCGTCGGACGGCCGGGCGCTCACCTCGACCCCGCCGGAGAACACCAGCTCGGCGTAGAACACACCCTCCCGCAGGTCGGTGATCCGGACCTCGGTGAGCTGCTGGCCGAGCGCCTCCAGGACGTCCTTGAACAGGTCGTGCGTCAGCGGGCGCACCGGCGTCATGCCCTGCTGGGCGAAGGCGATCGCGGTCGCCTCGCCGGGGCCGATCCAGATCGGCAGGTAGCGATCTCCCCCGACCTCCCGCAGCAGCACGATCGGCTGGTTGGAAGGCATCTCCACTCGGACACCCACGACGTCGAGCTCATTCACACAGGCAACCCTATGGCTCCGCTCCCGGATATGAAAGCGCAGAGCCGACGCCGCTGGTCAGCGCGGTGCACCCGGTGCCGCCAGGGCACGTCGGCCGTTATCCGCGGGTCCGCAGACCGGCCTGGACCATTGCCGCGTGCAGCCGTACGGACAGCGTCGCGAGCTCACGGGCGGTGGCCTCCGCGTGCGCCCTGGTCTGCGGGTTGCGGTGCCGGCGCAACGGCGCCACCACCTGTTCCACCAGCGCGATCTCGCGGTCCGCCGCCGCCTTCATGGCCCGCAGGTGGCGGGGCTCCAGCCCGAACCGGCCGAGCTCCGCGACCAGCCGGGCCACCTGGAGCGCCTCGCCGTCGTACCCGCCGTCCGGGCCCGGGGCGACCAGCCCGTAGTACTCCCACTCCGCCAGCTCCGGCTCCCCGGCCTCGGCCGCCGCCAACAGCTCGGCGCGCCCCAGCCGGACCCCGGAGGGTACCTCGCCGGCGGCCACCAGCTCCCGGTCCGCCTCCTCCAGCGGGCCGGGCCGGGCGTCACCGGCGGAAGGCAGCGCGGGCGGGTTCTCACCGCGCTCGATGGCGTCCAGGTGTTCGCGGATCACCCGCAGCGGCAGGTAGTGGTCCCGCTGCATGCGCAGGACGTAGGCCAGCCGCTCCACGTCGGCCGGGCTGAACTTGCGGTACCCCGAGGGCGTGCGGTGCGGCTCCACCAGCCCCTCCGCCTCCAGGAAGCGGATCTTGGAGATGGTGACCTCGGGGAAGTCGTCGCGCAGGAAGGCCAGCACCGCGCCGATGCTCAGCAGATCGTCACCGCCGCGCCGGCGCCCGGCGGGCCGCTCCCCCCGGACCGGCTGCCGCGGGCCCGCGACCACCCCGCGCCCGCCGCGGTCCGCCTGCGGACCGGACGGGGTAGGGGGGGCCGCCCCGAGAGAAGAGGAAGGGGTATTCGTATTCACTCGGGCTCCTGCCGACGTCGTTTTCAGTACCCCCGGTTGTGGCCGGCGAAGAACACCAGCCGGTACTTCCCGATCTGCACCTCGTCGCCGTTGTTCAGCGACACCTCGTCGATCCGCTCCCGGTTCACGTAGGTGCCGTTGAGGCTGCCCACGTCCGCGACGCTGAAGCCGGCCGGGGTGCGGCGGAACTCCACGTGGCGGCGCGAGACCGTGACGTCGTCGAGGAAGATGTCACCCTGCGGGTGACGTCCCGCCGTGGTGACGTCCGAGTCCAGCAGGAAGCGGCTGCCGGAGTTCGGGCCGCGCTGCACGATCAGCAGGGCCGAGCCCGGCGGCAGCGCGTCGATCGCCGACAGCACCTCGGCCGACAGGGCCGGCGTGGCACCGGTGCCGGTCGTGGTGGTGGGGTCGTACGACTCCAGGCCGGAGATGGAGATGGTCGACGTGGTCTCCGCCGCCCCCTCCGGGAGCAGGCCGCCGCGCAGCGCCGTACCGCAGTTGGAACAGAACCGGGCCGCGGCCGGGTTCTGGTTGCCGCACCTGGGGCACGGAGTGGGGCCAGCCATGTTCACAGCCTCCTGGCGCGGCACACCCGACGGGTTGTGCCCGGCGTACGGATCCGGGGCAAACCCTCCACCAGAGGTTGAGGGTGCTGACGGGAAACCTATGCGCGGCTCGCCGGAGGGGTCAACCGACGCGCCGTAGCCCGCCGGATTCCCCGCGAACTGGGCGGCGGCGCCGTCCCGGTACAGCTGCTGACCTGCGTACGGCGCGGCCTCGGGGGCCGGTCGCATGCCCGGTACGGCGGGCTCGTCCTCCGGCCGGCGGTGACGCGCGGTGGGCGCCTCGACGGCGGCCGCGTCGCGGCCCTTGTTGCGACCGAACAACTTCGAGAAGAAACTCACGGGCGAATCCCCTTGCGTGTGACAGACCCGCCCGCGGGGCAGGGTGAGAACCTCGGACTTGCTGCGAGCCCTGTCGTTGCGGCTCGGGCCCGCTGGAGTGGTACTCCGACGGTTGGTGCTGCGGTTGTTGCTCCGGAGCGTACTGGTGCGAACCAGTCTCGCCCATGTGACGGCGGCGCCCCGCAGCGGGTGCCGCCCGCCCTTGACGGGCCGTTCGTCGGGTGCCCCGTCACTTCGAAGCCGGCTTGGCGTACTGCGGCGACTTCGGGTCCACGAGGGCGTCGACGACCACCTTCTGCTGCTGGGTGATCGTCGCCCGCGCCTGGTGGCTCTCCAGCGTGCGGACGACACCTCCCGGGATGTTCAGCGCGGGTGTCAGATCCTGCGGGTTCCCCACGACCGTGAAGCGGTAGGGCTGCGAGACCTTCTTCCCGTCGATCTGCACCCCACCGGCCGACAGGTCGGTGAAGTAGGTGTTGACCACCACGCGCACATCGTTGATCTGAATCGCCTCCGCCCCCGCCGCTCGAAGTTCTTGCAGGGTGTCCAGCAGCATATCTGCCTTCACCTGCCCTTGGGGATCATCGACCGTGAGGACGATGCCCGGACCGGTGGCCTTGACGGTACCGGCGAGCACGCCGAGCTCCGTCACCTTCTTCCTGGTCTGCTCCTGGGCTTCCTTGGCCTGGTTGGAGCTGTTCTCCAACTTCGCCAGGGACTGCTCCAGCTCGGCCTTCTCCTGTTGAAGACGTTGCTGACGGCTGTCCAGTTCGTCGAGGATCCGCACCAGGTCCTCCTGGCGGGCCCCGCGCAGCTGACTGTGGTGGTCGTTGGTCGACCGCACCTGGATCGCCAGGCCCAGACCGAGCGAGAACAGCAGCAGCGCCACCACCAACTGGCCGCGCGACAGCCGCGGCGGCCAGAGCGCCGCCTTCAGGCGCCGCCGGCCCGCGTTCCGGTCCGGGGCAGGTTCGGGTTCGGCGGCCGCCTCCGGCTCGGCCTCAGCGGCAGGCGCGGGCTCCGGCGCGGGGCCCGCCTCGGCCTCGGGCTTGGAATCGGTCTCGGAGTCGGCCTTGGGCTCGGCCTCCGACTCGGCCCCGGGTGCCGACTCGGTGATCTTCGTGAGCCGCAGCGTCGGCTCGGTCACCGAACCGGCCCCGAGCTCAGCCCTGGCGTCGGACTTCTCCTCCGACGCCTCCTCGGCCTCGGCGGTCTCTCCGGCCACTTCAGCCGCCTCGGCCGTGCCCGCCGCACCCTCCGGCCCGGGCTCCCCGTCCGACTTCGGCTCGGGCGCGCCAACGGCCTTCTCGACGGGCTTCGCAGCCGCCTTCTCGACCGGCTTCGCACCCGGCTTCCCTGCGGCCGGCTCGGTCGCCGCTGCCTCCTGCTTCTCCTCCGCCGTCTCGCGGCCCGACTCAGGCACGGAAGACATGGCGCCGGATCGCGGCCGCGTTGGAGAAGATGCGGATGCCGAGGACAACGACCACACCGGTGGACAGCTGCGAGCCGACGCCCAGCTGGTCACCGAGGAAGACGATCAGCGCCGCGACCACCACGTTCGACAGGAACGAGACGATGAACACCTTGTCGTTGAAGATCCCGTCGAGCATCGCCCGGACGCCGCCGAACACGGCGTCCAGCGCCGCCACCACCGCGATCGGCAGGTACGGCACGACGGCGTCCGGCACCTCGGGTTGGACGAAGAGGCCGACGACCACCCCGATCACAAGACCCAGTACGGCAATCACGGTCTGGCTGCTCCTGTCCCTGTCGTGGTCTTGGCGGTTCCGGTGGGCGGACGCCGCTTGGCGGTGGAACTACCGCTGGACGCGGCCGGCGAGCCGGGTGGGGAAGGCGAGGCCGACGGTGAGACGGACGCGCCGGGGCTCTCCTGGGTTCCGGCCCCGGCCGACGGCGAGCCGCTCGGCGCCGTCGGGGTCACCGCGGGCGAGGCCTCGGGCGTCACCGGCTGCGCGGTCCGCAGCGTCACCCCCACGGCCGCCGGCAGCGTCAGGTTCTTCTGCACGGAGAGCGTCGACTTGATGCCGTACTGCTCCTGGAGCAGCCGCAGGTACTGCCCGGCCATGTCCTTCTCGAAGGCGGTGAGGAGCTTCGAGCCGTCCCCGATCGCCTGGATGCTGTACGGCGGCACCAGCGGCCGGTTGTCCACCAGCACCGCCTCACCCGCGGCCCGGATCGCGGACAGCGCGGTCAGCCGCTGGCCGTTGATCGCGATCGCCTCGGCCCCGGATCCCCAGAGGCCGTTCACCACCAGCTGCAGGTCGCGGTCCCGCAGCCGGCCGCTGTTGGAGAAGCCCTGCCCGGCCCGCGGGTCGACGTTTCCGCCGAGGCCCGTGCCAGAGGCGTCCTCCAGGACCAGCTTCACGCCCGGCCCGGTGACCTGGCCCAGGCCCACGGCCCCGGTCACCCCGCCGGGATCGCCGTCTCCCGAGGCGAGCGCCTGCTGCTGCGTGCTGTCGACCTTGAGCCGCAGCTCCTGCACCTGCTTCTGAAGCCTGTCGGCCGAGGTGTTGCTGTCGTTGATCCGGTGGATCAACGCGTCCCGCTCCTTGGCCAGCGACGGCTCGGCCTTGTGCGCGTTCACCGCGCCCACCGTCACCACCGCTCCCACCAGCGCCAGCCCGGCGCCCAGCGTGAGCAGCCCCTGCACGGTGCCGGGTATCCGGCTGTCGCGGGCACCACCGCGCGCGGCGGCCGCCTCCGCGTAGCCCTCGTCCAGGCCGTGGTCCATCACGTTGGTCAGCAAGGACATCGAGGCATCCGGACGGTTGTACCGTCCGTTCGGGGCACTCGGCGTCGGCGTCGCTGGCATGGAGACCATCGTCCCATGTCGCCGGGCTGGCCCGTGCACGGCCCCTGAGCTGCACACACGCTGCACACATGACGGAAAGTGACGGACTGTTCCGAATGATGTGAAAACGGACAGCGGGGCGCGCGGATCACACCGCGCGCCCCGCCGTTCGAAGCAGTCCCGAGCCCGGCTCCCGACCGCGCTCAGGCGCGGACCGTGCTCAGCCCCGGGCCGTCACCGCCCCGCTCCGTCGACCACGGCCGCCCACTCGTCCAGCAGCGCCTCGGTGGCCTCGTCATCGGGGCCCTCCGCCCACAGGTGGGTGACCGCCTCGGCCGGATCCGGCAGGACCAGCGTCCAGCGCCCGTCCGCCTCGACCACCCGGACGCCGTCGGTGGTGTCCAGCCGACGGCTGCCGGCCGCCTCCACCACGGAGCGCATGACCATGCCCTTGGCCGCCCACGGCGTCGCGATGTCCCGGCGCCGGATGTGCGCCTGCGGAATCCGCGCGTCGATCTGACTCAGCGTGAGCTGGGTCCGCGCCACCAGACCGACCAGCCGGACGAACGCCGCGGCGCCGTCCAGCACCCCGCTGAACTCGGGCACCACGAAGCCCCCGCGCCCGTCCCCGCCGAACACCGTTCCCTCGGCGGAGGCCGCCTTCGCGAGGTCGTCCGGCGTCGTCGTGGTCCAGATGACCTGGGTGCCGTGGTACGCGGCGACCTGCTCGGCGATCCGGGTGGTGGTCACCGGCAGTGCCACCTGTCCGCTGCGCCGCTCGGCCGCGACCAGGTCCAGCAGCACCAGCAGCGCCCGGTCGTCGTCGATCACCCGGCCGAGCTCGTCCACGAACGCGACGCGCTCGCCCACCGGGTCGAACCGCACGCCGAAGGCAGCCCGCGAGGAGGCGACCAGCTCGCCGAGCCTGGCCAGACCGGCCCGGCGCTCCTCCGCGTCCTCGGTCGGCCGCGCCTCGTCCAGCCCGCTGGAGACGGTGAGCGCCTCGACCCCGAGCCGGCCGAGGATGCTCGGCAGAACAAGGCCCGCGCTGCCGTGCGCGGTGTCCACGACCACCTTCAGCCCGGCCTCCCGGACCCCGGTGGTGTCCACCGTCCGCAGCAGGTTGCCCGCGTAGGAGTCGAAGACGCTGGACGGGAAGGTCAGGTCCCCGATCTCACCGGGGAAGGCCCGCCGGTACTCCTGGCGCGCGTAGACGCGGTCCAGCTTGCGCTGGCCGGCCTGCGAGAGGTCCGCCCCGCGCTCGTCGAAGAAGAGGATGTCCAGCGAATCCGGCACACCCGGCGTGGTCCGCAGGAAGATCCCGCCCGCGCTCCCCCGCGCCGTGTGCTGCCGGGCCACCGGCATGGGCACGTTCTCGAGGTCGCGGACGTCGATCGCTGAGGTCTGGAGCGCCGAGATCATCGCCCGTTTGAGCGCACGCGCACCACGCGAGTGGTCACGCGCGATGGTGACGGTGGCGCCCTTCTTCAGCGTCGTCGCGTACGCCCCCGCCAGCCGTACGGCCAGCTCCGGGGTGATCTCGACGTTCAGGATGCCCGAGACGCCGCGGACCCCGAAGAGGTGCTCCTGGCCGCGCGACTCCCAGATCACCGAGGTGTTGACGACGGCGCCGGCCTCGATGGTCTTGAACGGGTAGACCCGGACGTTCGCCCCGATGATCGACTCCTCGCCGACCAGGCACTCGTCCCCGATCACCGCACCGTCCTCGATCCGCGCGGCCCGCATCACGTCGGTGTTCTTGCCGACCACGCAGCCCCGCAGATTGCTCTGCGGCCCGACGTACACGTTGTCGTGCACCACCGCCTTGTGCAGGAACGCGCCGCGCTTGACGACCACGTTGCTGCCCAGCACGGTGTGCTCACGGATCTCCACGCCGGCCTCGACCTTGGCGTAGTCCCCGATGTACAGCGGCCCGCGCAGCACCGCCTCCGGGTCCACCTCGGCACCCTCGGCGACCCAGACCCCCGGGGAGATCTCGAACCCGTCGAGCTCGACGTCGACCTTGCCCTCCAGGACGTCCGCCTGGGCCTTGCCGTAGCTCTCGTGGGTGCCCACGTCCTCCCAGTAGCCCTCGGCGACATAGCCGTAGACCCGCTTGCCCTCCTTCAACAGCTGCGGGAAGACGTCACTCGACCAGTCGACGGACTCGCCCGCCGCCACGTAGTCGAAGACCTCGGGCTCCATCACGTAGATACCGGTGTTCACCGTGTCGGAGAAGACCTGCCCCCAGGTCGGCTTCTCCAGGAATCGCTCGACCCTCCCCTCGTCGTCCGTGATCGTGATGCCGAACTCCAGTGGATTCGGCACCCTCGTGAGACAGACGGTGACCAGAGCGTCCTTGCTGCGGTGAAAGTCGATCAATTCCGAGAGGTCGAAGTCGGTCAGCGCGTCACCGGAGATCACCAGGAAGGAATCGTCCTTGAGCGCGTCCTCGGCGTTCTTGACACTCCCCGCAGTGCCCAGTGGCGTCTCCTCGTGGGCATAGGTCAGGTGCATGCCCAGCTCTTCGCCGTCACCGAAGTAGTTCTTGACCAGTGACGCCAGAAACTGCACGGTGACGACTGTGTCGGAGAGGCCGTGCCGCTTCAGCAGCCGAAGCACGTGCTCCATGATCGGCCTGTTGGCGACCGGAAGCAGCGGCTTCGGCATGCTGGAGGTCATCGGGCGGAGTCGGGTTCCCTCGCCCCCTGCCATTACAACGGCTTTCATTACGGGTGCGTCCTCCTTCGCGGTGGTGGACCAGCAGGTCCATCAAACCGTTCCAGAGGGTTGTCTACCCGGAAGGTATCGTCCGACGCACCGATGAGGCGTGGGGCTTCTCTCAGATCAGGTCTCAGATCGTGGACGCCGAGCCCGCGGTGCTCCCCCGGATGATCTGCCGCGCCTGGACCGCGTAAAGAATCGCGGCCCACCAGTACAGGGTCGTCCCCCACCAGATGAACGCCCAGCTCACCACCTCGGCCGGCCGGGCGATCCAACTGTCCACGCTGCCGAGCAGCAGAAGCGGAAACGCGTACATCAGATTGAAGGTCGCGGCCTTCCCCAGGAAACTCGTCTGGAGCGGGCCGTAGCCGTGCCGGTTCAGAATCGGCAGCAGCGTGGCGATGAATGCCTCACGGGCCAACAGGATCGCAGTGAGCCACCATGGCAGAATCTCACGCCAGGTCAATCCGACCAGCGTGGAAAGCACATAGAGCCGGTCAGCCAGCGGGTCGAGCAGCTGCCCCACCCGGCTGATCTGCCCCCACCGCCGGGCGAGCTTCCCGTCCAGGTAGTCGCTGATCCCGCTCAACATCAGGATCAACAGCGCCCAACCGTCATTGTTGGGACCGTCGAAGACCGGCCACAGGATGAGCCAGAGGAAGAGCGGAACACCGACCAGCCGGCCCATGCTCAGCATGTTGGGGATGGTGAGGACGCGATCGGTCTGGACCCGCGTCTCCTGGACCTCCACCCGGGGGGCCTCCTGTCCCGTGTGACGACAATTGCATGTTGACCTTACAACAGAGAAGCCCCCGACCGGTTCACCCGGCGGGGGCTTCTCTAGAATAATTGTTCGGCGGCGTCCTACTCTCCCACAGGGTCCCCCCTGCAGTACCATCGGCGCTGTAAGGCTTAGCTTCCGGGTTCGGAATGTAACC